>NZ_CP106793.1:2928333-3261666 GCF_025642135.1 Streptomyces cynarae
GCCGGAGGCCTTGGAGTGCGCGGTGAGGTCGTAGTCCGTGCGGTTGGCGACGCCCTCCAGCTCACCCCACTCGTTGCCGCCGAACTGGAAGCGGTACTCGATGTCGGCGGTGCGCTTGGAGTAGTGGGAGAGCTTCTCCTTCGGGTGCTCGTACCAGCGCATGTTCTCCTCACGCAGGCCGAGACCCGTATACCAGTTCCAGCGCTCCTGCATCCAGTACTCGTGCCACTTCTCGTCCTCGCCCGGCTTGACGAAGAACTCCATCTCCATCTGCTCGAACTCGCGGGTGCGGAAGATGAAGTTGCCCGGCGTGATCTCGTTGCGGAACGACTTGCCCATCTGCGCGATGCCGAACGGCGGCTTGCGGCGCGAGGTCTGCTGGACCTGGAGGAAGTTGGTGAAGATGCCCTGCGCGGTCTCGGGGCGCAGGTACGCGATGGAGCCGCTGTCCTGCGTCGGGCCGAGGTGGGTGGAGAGCAGACCCGAGAACTGCTTCGGCTCGGTGAACTGGCCCTTGTTGCCGCAGTTGGGGCAGTTGATGTCCGCGAGGCCGTTCTCCGGGAGGCGGCCGTGCTTGGCCTCGTACGCCTCCTCCAGGTGGTCGGCACGGAAGCGCTTGTGACAGGAGGTGCACTCGGTGAGCGGGTCGGTGAAGGTGGCGACGTGACCGGAGGCCACCCAGACCTCGGTCGCCAGGATCACCGACGAGTCGATACCGACGACGTCCTCGCGCGACGTCACCATGTAGCGCCACCACTGGCGCTTGATGTTCTCCTTGAGCTCGACACCCAGCGGTCCGTAGTCCCAGGCGGCACGCTGACCGCCGTAGATCTCGCTGCAGGGGAATACGAAGCCACGGCGCTTGCTCAGGCTGACGATGGTGTCGATCTTGTCGGCGGCCACGGTGCTCTCTTCATTACGACGACGGGCGACGAAGCGAGACGCTTCAAAGCGAATGCTTCAGGGTACCGGCGGTGGCTCCCCCTCAATCAAATCGGTGCCGTCCACAAGCCCGCACCGGAGCTTGTTGACAACGGTTTCCATGTTTGATGAAAATGACTGTCATGAACGGACGACGACGCCTCATATCCGGGACCGCGGTCGCGGCGGCCACCGCCCTCGGGCTCGGAGCCCTCTCCGCCTGCTCCTCCTCCAGTGCCGCAGCGGGCGACAGCGGCAAGT
This sequence comes from Streptomyces cynarae, assembly GCF_025642135.1. NCBI lineage: Bacteria > Bacillati > Actinomycetota > Actinomycetes > Kitasatosporales > Streptomycetaceae > Streptomyces > Streptomyces cynarae. The sequence goes on from NZ_CP106793.1 coordinate 2,929,516, forward strand.
TCGACGTCGTGGCGTCGTTCTACCCGCTGGCCTTCCTCGCCGAGCAGATCGGCGGGTCGTACGTCCACGTCACCAGTCTGACCCAGCCCGGTCAGGAGCCGCACGACCTGGAGATCAGCGCCAAGCAGACCGCGCAGCTCCAGGAGTCCGACGCGGTCCTCTACCTCAAGGGCCTGCAGCCCTCCGTCGACGACGCGGTGGCCCAGTCCGAGATCAGGACGAAGGTCGACGCCGCCTCCCTGACCTCCCTGGAGGAGCACGGCAACGAGGTCGGCGGGCACGCGGCCGCCCACGACACCCACCAGGGCGAGGAGGCCGGCGCCGAGGACCCCCACATCTGGCTCGACCCGGTGCGCTACGCCCAGGTCGCCAAGGGCGTCGGCGCCGCCTTCGAGAAGGCGGACCCGAAGCATGCGGACACCTACAAGAAGAACACCGAGGCTCTGGCCAAGAAGCTCGACGACCTGAACACCCGGTATGCGGACGGACTGAGGAACACGAAGACCAAGGTCTTCATCACCACGCACGCCGCCTTCGGCTACCTCGCCGAGCGCTACGGCCTCACCGAGGAGGCCATCAACGGCCTGGACCCCGAGTCCGAGCCCAGCGCCGCCCGCGTCCGCGACCTCGAGAAGATGGCCAAGGCCGACGGCGTCTCCACGGTCTTCTACGAGACGCTGGTGAGCGACAAGACCGCGAAGACCATCGCGAAGGACGCGAACCTGAAGACGGACGTCCTCGACCCGATCGAGGGCATCACTCCGAAGTCCCGCGGCCGCGACTACTTCCAGGTCATGGACTCCAACCTCAAAGCCCTGCAGACCGCCCTGGGCACCAAGTGATCGCAACGGAGGACGCCATGGGCGCCATGGACGCGATGGGCGAGCCCGTCATATCGATGCGCGGCGTACGCGCCGACCTGGGCTCCCGCCCGGTCCTGCGCGGCATCGACCTCACCGTCCACCGCGGTGAGGTCGTCGCCCTGCTCGGGGCGAACGGCTCGGGCAAGTCGACCGCCGTGCGCAGCGTGATCGGCCAGGTGCCGGTGAGCGCCGGGGAGATCGCACTCTTCGGCACCCCGCGGCGCGCCTTCCGCGACTGGCGGCGCGTCGGGTACGTGCCGCAGCGCACCACCGCCGCGGGCGGCGTGCCCGCCACGGTGACCGAGGTCGTCTCCTCGGGCCGCCTGTCCCGGGCGCGCTTCGGCATCCTGCGCAAGGCCGACCACGAGGCCGTACGCCACGCCCTGGACCTCGTCGGCATGGCGGACCGGGCCAGGGACTCCGTGGGCGCCCTGTCCGGCGGCCAGCACCAGCGCGTGCTGATCGCCCGCGCGCTCGCCTCCGAGCCCGAACTGCTGATCATGGACGAGCCGATGGCGGGCGTCGACCTGGCGAGCCAGGAGGTGCTCGCCCGGACACTTCAGGAGCAGGTGGCCTCCGGCGCCACCGTCCTGCTGGTGCTGCACGAGCTGGGCCCGCTGGAGCCCCTGATCGACCGGGCGGTCGTCCTGCGTGACGGCTGCGTACTGCACGACGGGCCGCCACCGAAGGCCCTGGGCCAGCACGCCCTGCCCGGCCACGACCACGTCCACCCGCACGAGGCCGCGGGCACCGAACCGATCCGCACGGGACTGCTGAGCTGATGGACTTCCTGAACTACGCCTTCATGCAGCGGGCCCTGCTCGCCGCCGTCCTGGTCGGCATCACGGCCCCCGCCGTCGGCATCTACCTCGTCCAGCGCCGCCAGGCCCTGATGGGCGACGGCATCGGCCACGTGGCGATGACCGGCGTCGGCCTCGGCTTCCTCCTGTCCACCTCACCGGTGTGGATGGCGACGGCCGTCTCCGTCCTCGGCTCGGTCCTCATGGAACTGATCCGCTGGTACGGGAAGACGCGCGGCGACATCGCGCTCGCGATGCTCTTCTACGGCGGTATGGCCGGCGGCGTCATGTTCATCAACCTCGCACCGGGCGGCTCCAACGCGAACCTGACGTCGTACCTGTTCGGCTCGTTGTCCACCGTCTCGCAGTCCGACGTGGTGGCGATCTGCCTGCTCGCGGCCTTCGTCGTCCTGGTCACCCTCGGCCTGCGCCGCCAGCTCTTCGCGGTCAGCCAGGACGAGGAGTTCGCCCGGGTGACGGGCCTGCCGGTGCGCGCCCTGAACCTGCTGACGGCGGTCACCGCCGCCGTGACCGTGACAGTCGCGATGCGGGTGGTCGGTCTCCTCCTGGTCTCCGCGCTGATGGTGGTCCCGGTGGCGGCCGCGCAGCAGCTCGGCCGCAGCTTCGCGGCGACCTTCGCGATCGCGGTCGCCATCGGCGTGACCGTCACCCTCGGCGGCACGATCACGTCGTACTACCAGGACGTGCCGCCCGGCGCGACGATCGTGCTGCTGACCATCGCCGCGTTCATCGCACTCACCGCCCTCGCCGCTCCGCTGGCCCGGCGACGCGCGCGGGCGCTCGCCGCCGCACAGCCCGCCGGGGACCCCGCAGAGTGCGCGATTCCGGCCACTCGGGAGGCCGGCGACGAGGTCGGAGTCTGACCGCGCGCGGGCCGGGCTGGCACAATGGCCCGGCAAGGCGCAGACATGAGCCGTGAGAGAGCCGCAGGGGCGCGCCGGTGTCGAGGGTGCATGGGCGTCCCCCCTGCTCGAGCGAAGTCGAGAGCTTGGGGGAGCGCGGAGGCCCGAAGGCGTGAGCAGTGCTCTCGACACCGACTCGAAGCGCCCCGTAGGCGAACGAGCCATCAAAAGGGAGGCAACCGGTGACCACCGCAGGACCGCCCGTGAAGGGCCGCGCCACCCGGCAGCGTGCCGCTGTCGCGGCGGCCCTCGACGAGGTCGACGAGTTCCGCAGCGCGCAGGAACTCCACGACATGCTCAAGCACAAGGGCGACTCGGTGGGCCTGACGACGGTCTACCGCACCCTGCAGTCCCTCGCCGACGCAGGCGAGGTCGACGTCCTGCGCACCTCCGACGGCGAGTCCGTCTACCGCCGCTGCTCGACCGGCGAACACCACCACCACCTGGTCTGCCGCGTCTGCGGCAAGGCCGTCGAAGTCGAGGGCCCCGCGGTGGAGAAGTGGGCGGAGGCGATCGCGGCAGAGCACGGTTTCGTCAACGTCGCCCACACGGTGGAGATCTTCGGCACGTGCGCGGAGTGCGCGGGCGCCGAGTCCGAACGCTGAGCAGCGGCGCGGGGCGGGCTCAGGGCGCCATGTCGCCCCGGTTCACGCAGGAATAGGAGCCGTCGTCGTTCCGCCCCACGCTGTCGTACGACCAGCAGTGCAGCATCGGGGCGAGCGTCCACATCCGCAGCGCCACGAGTACGCCGAACACGGCCGCGACCGCCCACCCCGCGTACGACGGCCGCCCGCCGAGCGCCACTGCGCCGACGACGAGCAGCGCCGCGGACACCAGCGCGCCGACGGCCGTCGGCGCCAGGTTGTCCCGCAGGCCGGGGACCGTCTGCATGTCGGTCGTGATCATGAAGCTGAACAACACGGCGAGCCCCGCACAGCCGAGGGCGACGACCGCCGCGCAGCCGCGGACGACGCTCATACGCGGGACAGGTGGTGGGCCGGTCCGGCCCCGGGCCGCTTGCGCACGACCAGCCGGACGGCCTCCGCCATGTCCTGCTGCCGGTACTCGTACTCCAGCACGACCTCGGGCCCCCGCTGCTCCACGGTCTGCTCGGTCACGGCCCCTCCCCGTCTCTTCGAATGACGAGCCGTGATCGTAACCGCAGGTCGGGACAGCCGGCCCCGGGCCTACTCCTGCTTGCCCTCCATCGCCAGCAGCTCCTCGTTCGGGATCGCGCCGCCGAAGCGGCGGTCGCGGGAGGCGTACTCGACGCATGCCCGCCACAGGTCCCGCCGGTCGAAGTCCGGCCACAGCACGTCCTGGAAGACCATCTCGGCGTAGGCGCTCTGCCACAGCAGGTAGTTGGAGGTGCGCTGCTCGCCGCTCGGGCGCAGGAACAGGTCGACGTCCGGCATGTCCGGGTAGTACAGGTGCTTGGCGACCGTCTTCTCGTTGACCTTCGACGGGTCGAGCCGGCCGGCCTTGACCTCCTCCGCGATGGCCTGCACCGCGTCCGCGATCTCCGCGCGGCCGCCGTAGTTCATGCAGAAGTACAGCGTGAGCCGGTCGTTGCCCTTGGTCTGCTCCTGGGCGACCTGGAGCTCCTTGGCGACGGACTTCCACAGCCGGGGCATACGGCCCACCCAGCGCACCCGCACGCCCAGTTCGTCGAGCGTGTCGCGGGTCTTGCGGATGAAGTCGCGGTTGAAGTTCATCAGGAAGCGGACCTCGTCGGGCGAGCGCTTCCAGTTCTCGGTGGAGAAGGCGTACAGCGAGATGCTGCCGACGCCCATCTCGATCGCACCCTGCAGCACGTCCAGCACCCGCTCGGCACCGACCTTGTGCCCCTCGGTGCGCGGCAGCCCGCGCTGCTTGGCCCACCGCCCGTTCCCGTCCATGACGATCGCCACATGGTTCGGGACCAGCTCCCCGGGGAGCTTCGGAGGCCGCGCGCCGGACGGGTGCGGCTCCGGCGTCCTGTACTCCCGGCGCTGGCGCCCCAGAAACCCGCGTACGGCCATGTGCTTCTCGCTCCTCGGTTCTTCGCTCTGTTCGCTTCTTCGGTCTGTTCGCTCTGTCGCTCTGTCGCTCTGTCGGTCTGCCGAGTCGACAGCTGTGACGCCGCGTCGCTCTACTGCTCCACGTACCGCAGCGAGCGCAGTCCCCGCTCCAGGTGCCAGTGCAGATACGCAGACACGAGCCCGCTGCCCTCCCGGACGTACCGCGCCTCGCACGCGTCCGCGGTCTCCCAGTCTCCCGTCAGCAGCGCGCCGAGCAGTTCCAGGGCCTGCGGCGAGGGTACGACGCTGCCGGGCACCCGGCAGTCGGCGCACACGGACCCGCCCGAGGCGACCGAGAAGAAGCGGTTCGGCCCGGGCATGCCGCACTTCGCGCAGTCGCCGAAGCTGGGCGCGTAGCCGTTGACGGCGAGGGAGCGCAGCAGGAAGGCGTCCAGGACGAGGTGCGGCGCGTGCTCACCACGGGCGAGCGTCCTCAGGCCCCCGACCAGCAGCAGGTACTGCTGGACGGCCGGCTCCCCCTCATGGTCGGTGAACCGCTCGGCGGTCTCCAGCATGGCGGTCCCGGCGGTGTACCGGGCGTAATCGGTGACGATCCCACCGCCGTAGGGGGCGATGGTCTCGCTCTGCGTGCACAGCGGCAGCCCCCGCCCGACCAGCTCGCTCCCGCGCGCGAAGAACTGCACGTCCACGTGTGAGAACGGCTCCAGCCTGGCCCCGAACTTCGACTTCGTCCGGCGCACCCCGCGGGCCACGGCGCGTACGCGTCCGTGACCCCGCGTGAGCAGCGTGATGATCCGGTCCGCCTCACCCAGCTTCTGGGTGCGCAGCACGATGCCGTCGTCGCGGAACAGACTCATGGGGTCCATTCTCGCCTACGGCGGACCCGCCTCGGGCCGGGTCCTCAAGGGACCTCACCGCGGCTGCGTGCGTTGGCGTACGCGGTGGCGGCCCGCAGGCGCTCGGCCGGCGTCGCGGGGCGCACGGCCTCCGGTTCGACGTCCCACTCCTTGCCCCCGCCGTACGGCCTCAGCTGTACGTAGGGGCCCTCGTGCCCCATGACGACGCCCACCCTCCCGGTGCGGGTGTCGACGGCGTACGACCCGATCGGCGGCTTCTTCTTCATCGCGCCTCCGCCGCCGGCCGCGCCCGCAGCGCCGCCGCGAGCCGGGCGGCGACATCGACGGAACAGCCGCCCAATTCCACCAGCGGACAGGGCGTCTCCCGAGCCAGACTTGCCGGGTCGAGCCGGAGCGACGGCAATGTGATTCCGGCGCTCGCGAGCGCAGCCCGCAATTCCTTCACTGTCTCCTCCGCCTCTTCGACGCGGTGCGCCGAGTCTCGTCCCCCGAGTGATACGTGTACTGCAGTCACCGTGCTCCCCTTCCCCGTGCAATTTCACGCTTCGCATCTCCATGGTGACGCTCTGCATCTACACTCGACAGGTGTCTGTGCCCTACAAGTGCGAGGCAGCGGGGGTGCGTTGCGCCATGGCCAACGGTGCGCGGCAGGCGGCATGGGAGTTCTTCGGTGCCGAGCTGAAGCGGCGACGGGAGAACGCGGGGTTCACCCAGGCGGCGCTTGGGGCGCGTGTTTTCGTATCGGGCGGCTACATCGGCCAATTCGAACAGGCGATTCGCAAACCCCAGTTGGACGTGGCACAGCGGATCGACGAGATCCTGCAAACCGAGGGCTTTTTCGAGCGGACGTGGCGAAAGCTCATTGATGACGCGAGATATGCGGATTATTTCGCGGAGGTGGTGGAGCTCGAGCGGACGGCGACGAAGATCTGCGAGTTCGCGCCTGCGCTGGTGCCGGGGTTGTTGCAGACGGCCGAGTACACGCGGGCCGTGACCTTGGCGAGCAACCCGTTCGTCACCGAGGAGTACATCCAGGAGAAGGTGGCCGCTCGTGTGGAGCGCGCGCAGGTCCTGGCTGACGCCACAGGCCCCGTGTACTGGGTGATCCTGCACGAGCACGTGGTGCGCATCCCGGTGGGCGGCGGTGCCGAGATGGCGGCACAGTTGGACCACATCGCAGAACTGGCGCGGCAGCGCAGGGCCCTGGTGCAGGTGCTGCCGACGAGCGCGGGCGCCTACCCGCTCATGGGCCGCATGGTCACGCTCTTCGAGTTCGAGGACGCGCCGCCAACCGCCTATACAGAGGCGGTGTATTCGGGGAGCCTGCTCGATGATCCGGCCCTGGTGAAGCGTGTACAGGGGGCATACGATCTGCTCAGGGCCGCCGCACTGCCGCCGAAGGCGTCCCTCGCCCTGATCGAGTCGGCGGCGGAGGACCACAGACGATGCGCGGGTACGACCTGAGCAACGCCCGTTGGCGCAAAAGCAGCTACAGCGACGACAACGGTGGTAGCTGCGTCGAAGTCGCCGACGGAGTCCCCGGTGTCGTCCCCGTCCGGGACAGCAAGGTGCCCGGAGGTCCCGTGGTGCTCGTGAGCCCGGCCGCCTGGACGGCGTTCGTGCGCGGACCGGTGATCTCGCGCACGAGCTGACACCGTTGGGCTGACGGGCCGCAGACAACGACCCGTCAGCCCGTCTCGTCGATGCGTACCGCTACAGCAGGTTGTACGCCTGGAACCCGCTGCCGATCTTGACCGGCTTCTGGAACACGGACTGGGTGTTGCCCGTGCCCGAGTACCGGAGCAGGTCGCCGTTCGGCTTGCGAGCGATCAGGTCCGGCTTTCCGTCGGCGTCGAGGTCGCCGACCGACAGCAGCCGGTCGTACGTGTTCCAGCCGCCGCCGATCCTCGTACGGGGAGCGAACGGGGCCTGGTAGTCGCCGGTGCCCTTGTAGAGCCACAGGACGCCGGACTTGTCCCGAGCGACGATGTCGGCCCTTCCGTCACCGGTCAGATCACCCTGGCCGGCGATCTGGGTGTACTGGCCCCAGCCTTGGCCGATACGTTTCCGCGAGGTGAGCTTTCCGTCCGGGTAGGCGAGGTACTCCCACAGAACACCGGCCTTGTCGACGCCGATGAGGTCGGCCTCCTTGGCTCCCGCGAGGTTTCCGGGGGAGAGGACCGTGGTGTAGATGTTCCAGCCCGTGCCGACATGGTTGGTGTGCATGTCGAGGTGGTCATCGATCCACAGGTAGTCCAGCTTCCCGTCCTTGTAGAGGTACCAGGTGCCGTCGCTCCACCCGTCCTTGTCGTTGTCGACATCGATCGAGTCGGCGAAGGCTTCGAAGGTGACCCCCACGTCTTCGCGGGGCTCGAAACCGCCCTTGCGGTCCGTGAAGTACAGGTACAGCTCTGCGGTCCGCTTGTGAACGGCCGTCAGCGCAAAGCTGGGCGTCTCCACCGTGCCGTCCGCGCGGACGCGCGGACCCAGGCTCTGGACGCCCCGGGCCTGCTGCTGTGCCCCGGCCGCGGTACGCGTCCGGGCGGCCCCGGCCGGGTCGCCGGAGGCGGAGGCCGTACCGGCCGTGGTGGCCATCACGGCCGTGACGGCGGTGGCGGCCAGTGCGCCCCGAAACGCACGCCGACGTCGGGCAATGATCATGAATGTTCCCCCTGCGATGTACTGAACGGCACATGTCATGTGCCACATGGTCGTCAGCAGCTTCTCACAAGGGCCTCACAAGACTCATCGGATTTCCCCAGCAATCGGCAACGCCGCACCGCCGCCCCAGAAGCGCGCCCGACCCCGCACCGTGCGGGCGGAGCCGAACGCCCTACCCCACCGACACCAGCCCCGCCTCGTACGCCGTGATCACCAGCTGGACGCGGTCCCTCGCGTCCAACTTGGTCAGCAGGCGGGTCAGGTACGTCTTCGCCGTGGCCACGCTGATGCACAGTTCGGCCGCTATCTCCGCGTTGGACAGGCCGGAGCCGACCAGGGTGAGGACTTCGCGCTCCCGGTCCGTGATGCCCCTCAGGTCGCGGCGGTTGGGGGCCGGTCCGGGGCGGGCCGCGAAGTCCTGGATCAGGCGGCGGGTCACGCCGGGGGCCAACAGCGCGTCGCCGGAAGCCACCACCCGCACCGCCCCGATGATGTCGTCCAGCGCCATGTCCTTGACCAGGAACCCGGACGCGCCCGCGCGCAGCGCCCCGTACACGTAATCGTCGTCGTCGAAGGTCGTCAGGACCACGATCCGTGTGTCCGTCGGCCCGGCGGTGATGCGGCGCGTCGCGTCGATGCCGTCCACCTGCGGCATACGGATGTCCATCACCACGACGTCCGGGCGCAGTTCCTCCGTCAGCGTCACCGCCTCCTCACCCGTGGCCGCCTCGCCCACCACCTCCAGGTCGTCGATCTCCTCCATCACCATCCGCAGCGCCGTACGGATCAACTGCTGGTCGTCGGCGAGGACCACCCGGACCGTCATCGGACGCCCTCCGGTACCGGCAGCCGCGCCGCCACCCGGTAGCCGCCCTCCGGGCGGGGAGCCGCGCTGAACTCCCCGTGCAGCAGCGCGACCCGTTCCCGCATGCCCGCCAGGCCGAAGCCGGTGTCCGTCGACGTGCCGCGGCCCCGCCCGTCGTCCGTCACCTCGAGGGCGAGCACGTCGTCGGCGTAGTCCACGGTCACCCGGCAGGCGTCCGTACCGGAGTGCCGTACGACGTTGGTGACGGACTCCTGGATGATCCGGAACGCCGACAGGTCGAGGTCGGGGGGAAGGGGGCGGGGCTCGCCCAGCCGCCGCACCTCCACGCGCACCCCCGCTGCCGTCGTCTCGGCGGCGAGGCGGTCGACGTCGTCCAGGCCGGCGGTCGGCACCGCCTCCGTGCCGTCCCCGTGGCCCACGTCAGCCGCCCGCAGCGCGACCAGCATCCGCCGCAGCCCGGCCAGCGTCTCCCGGCCCGTCGTCTCCACCGCCCGCATCGCCTCGCGTGCCGCCTCGGGCCGGGTCGCCGCCACCCGGGCCGCCGCGCCCGCCTGGAGGGCGATGATGCCGATGCTGTGGGCCACGGTGTCGTGCATCTCGCGGGCTATGCGCAGCCGTTCCTCCGTCACCGCCTGCGCGGCGGTCTGCGCGCGGACGCGCTCCGCGTGTTCATGTGCCTGGTACGCGGAGTTGCCGAGCAGCCAGGCGATCGCGGTGACCAGCGCCACCGCCAGCTCCGCCGATGTGCTGACGCCCCATCCGCGCAGCAGCCGCGTGGCCTCGTACACCACGAGTGTGACGAGTGCCATCACCAGTGCGATGGCCGCGGTCCGGCGCGGGCGGGTCGCCGCGATGAAGTACAGCGCCAGCATGGCCGCGAGGTACTGCGTCATCGGGATCCCGCCCGCCGCCAGGTCGGTCGTCTCGAAGACCGAGGCCAGGATCAGCAGGGCCAGAGCCAGGAGCGGTCTGCGGACCAGCAGGCGACTGCCGTACAGCGCGGCGGCCGTGGACAGCACGGTGATCGTCACGCCGTCCCAGCGGTAGAGCTGAGCGGCGGGCCATTTCTCGGGTTCCAGCTCACCGGGCAGTCTGACCCGCGTCAGCAGCGTGAACAGTGTGCTCGCGAACCACACAAGCGCGATCCACGCGCCCGGCGGCACACGCTTGAGCGGGGGCAGCGGTGGAGTGGCGGGCATGCCGTGATCGTAGGTGCGTGCGCTGCCGAGGTCATCGGACCGTGGACGTACAACCACGGTCGACAACCGTCCGCCGCGAGTGTCAGCGGCGGGGCGATGCCCCGCCCGGCCCGCCCGCGCCACCGTGGTCCCGTGATCGAAGTCAGCAAACTCACCAGACGCTACGGCGACACCACCGCCGTCCGCGACCTCTCCTTCACCGTCCGCCCCGGCCACGTCACCGGCTTCCTCGGCCCGAACGGCGCCGGCAAGACGACCACCCTGCGCATGCTGCTCGGTCTCATCGAGCCGACCTCCGGCACCGCGACCGTCAGCGGGCACTCCTTCCGCCGGCATCCGCGCGGGCTGCACCACGTCGGTGCCCTCCTCGACGCCGGTGACGTGCACGGCGGCCGTTCAGCCCGGGCGCACCTGCACGCGCTGGCCCGCAGCAACGGCATCCCCACGCGTCGCGTGGACGAAGTCCTCACCGAGGTGGGGCTCACGGGTGCCGCCGCCCGGCGCCGGATCGGCGGCTACTCGCTCGGCATGAAGCAGCGCCTCGGTATCGCCACCGCACTGCTCGGCGACCCGCCCGTCCTCCTCTTCGACGAACCGCTCAACGGGCTCGACCCGGAAGGGGTGTTGTGGGTGAGGCAGCTCTTCCGCAGGCTCGCCGCCGAAGGACGTACCGTCTTCGTCTCGAGCCATCTCATGTCCGAGATGGAGCACACCGCCGACGAGTTGGTGGTCATCGGCCGGGGCGAACTGATCGCCGCCGAGAGCCTCGACGAGTTCGCCGCGCGCGGCACCCAGCCCACCGTGACCGTGCGGACGCCCGACGCCGGTGCTCTGGCCGCGCTGCTGTCGGCCGAGGGCGCGGCCGTGGTGCCGTACGACACCGAGACACTGAAGGTCGCCGGGGTCGACTCGGTACGGATCGGGGAGATCGCCCACGAACACCGGTTCCTTCTGTGGGAGCTGGCCGCCCAGGCCGCCTCCCTGGAGGCGGCGTTCATGGAACTGACCGCCGACAGCGTCGAATACCTCGCCGGAGAGTCCCGATGACGACCGCCCTCGCCCTGCCCGCCGCCCGATTCACCGATCTGCTCGCCGCCGAGTGGATCAAGCTGCGTTCGCTGCGCTCCACGTACTGGGCGCTCGGCGCCAGCGGCCTCAGCGTCGTCGCCTTCAATGCCAACGCGGCCCGCGCCGACTACGCCAACTATCCGCACTACAACGGGATCATGCGGGCCCACTTCGTCGACATCGCACTGCGGGACGCATTCACCGCCGGCGCCGCCATGATCCTCGTCCTCGCGGTCGCAGGCATCGGCGCCATCACCGTCGTCGGGGAGTACTCGACGGGCCTGATCCGTACGACCTTCGCGGCCGTCCCGGACCGGCGGGCGCTGATGACCGCGAAGGTCGTCGTCCTGACCGCCGTCATGACGGTGTTCGGCGCCGTCGTCGCGGGCGCCTCGTTCGCGGTGACGCAAGCCGTCCTCGACGGGCGCGGTCAGGGCGTGTCGATCAGTCATCCGGGCGCGTTGCGGGTCGTCGTGGCGTCGGCGCTGCTGGCCCCGGTGTGTGCCCTGGTCGGCATGGGTCTGGGCGCGCTGATCCGGCACAGCGCGACGACCATGGTGCTCACCGTGTTCGTCCTGCTGCTCCTGCCGACGATGGTCACCGAGCGCTACCACTGGACGGCCTGTGTCCGGAACGCCCTCCCCTTCAACGCCTGGGACCGTCTGGTCGACATCGGCTACGGGCATGACCCGTTCACCCTGGCATCGCGCTATCCGACGACGGTGACGGGCGGCTGGATCGTGTTCGCGGCGTGGTCCCTCGTGGCGGCGGTCGTCGCGGTGGTCACCGTGGACCGCCGCGACGTGTGACGTGCGGCGTACCGCTCAGCCGGACGCGGCGGTGGGTGCGGGCAGCGGGTCCGGTCCGGTGGGCTCGGTCGCCTCCCACAGGACGTTGAACCGCTTCATGCGCTCCTGGACGTGCTCGGGTGTCATCTTCAGGAGCGTCTTGGCCGGTACGACGTCCACGTCCGGCTCTATCTCGTAGCAGAGCTGCCCGTCGAAGACGATGAAGTCGTTCGTGAGCGTGAGACGGGCGCGCTGCGGCAGTTCCGAGCGGACCGCGATGCGTGCGTCGATGCCGAGGTCCCGCTGGCTGCGGCAGAGGTCCTCCAGTTCCTCGGTGCGTTCGAGCGGATTCTTCACGAGGAACAGCCGCCGCACCCGCACTCCCCGCTTCACGGCCTCTTCCTGTGCCTTCAGGTAGCGGTTGGCGGGCTCGCTGGTCCAGAAGTCGCGGTCCACGGGGGTGCTGGTGGCCTCGAGGGTGCGGGCGCAGCACGCGGTGAGGGCGATCAGCCAGTCGTGCTCCTCGCCCGGGCAGTCCGTGCTGCCACGGCTGAGGCTCTCCATCGTGGAGGCGAGCTGGGCGATCCGGTCCTGGGCGAAGTCCTTCACCAGCTGTGACTCCTGGCGGCCCACATGCGTGTAGGCGCGCGCCAGCCGCGCCACGCCGTCGGACCGCAGCACCGAGCGGTCCACCTCGCTGAACAGCTCGGTCGCCTCACTGATCCGGACGAAGGCCCCCTCGACCTCCCTGCGCATCTCCAGGTGGTACTTGTCCAGGCCCTGCTCCATCGAGTTCAGCCGCTGCTCGAAGTCCACGAGGTACTGGATGATCAGTGCGGCGCCCCCGAGGACGACGGACACGGTCAGCTGCCACACCGCGTTCTTGTCCTGGTTCAGGACGTTGGTCAGGAAGTAGGTGGCACCCGCCACCACCGCCGTGACCAGTGTCTTCCGTAACAGGTTCGGTGAGTGCTGCCCCTCCTCGCTCCTCGACGTCCTGCGTGCTTCCCCTGATGACGCTCCTGACGCTCCGGTCATGTCGGTCTCCCCCGTCCCGATTGTCGGTTCGTGCCGCCCTTCAGCGCGTGCTCAGCGCCTCGTGCAGCAACGGAATGGCCTGGACGGCCAGTTGGTCGCGGATGCGCTGGACCAGGGTCTGCCACTGACGGGTGAACCCCGGCTCCCGTTCCAGCACGTCCCACAGGTGACCCAGGGTGCGGTCCACGTGTGCGCGCGGCATCCACAGATGCAGCAGGTGATCGACGGCCGGGCGCAGCGCGAGGACGGCCGAGGGGCCGTCCGCCGCGCCGAGCCGGCTGCTGTCCAGCATGTGCACGACGGTCGTCAGCAGCCAGTCGTGCAGTGCGAGGTCCTCGCACAGGCCGGCGGCCGCGGCGGCCGGCACGTCCTCCGGAAGCCTCAGTTCCACGGTGCGCAGCCCGTGCTCGGCGAGGGTGAAGCGCTGAAGCGAGGGTCCCTCGCCCTCGGGGGCGCGTCGCGCGACCCAGCGCAGATGGGTGCGCCGGGACTTGAAGGGTGCCTTGTGGTCGAGCAGCGGGTGGCGCAGCAGTTGGGCGAGCAGGCCCTCGACGATCATTCCGAGGTCGAGTTCGCCGCGTGCGCCGCCGCGCAGGACGCCTTCGGCGGTGGCCTGTTCGGGGAGCTTCCCGAAGGGTTCGACCAGGCCGGGCCTGACCAGGTAGTGGCCCCAGGGGCGGCGCGTGTCGGGGCCGGCGGACGGGGCGCTGAAGTAGGCGGTGGCCTGAAGGACGCGGCCCTCGGTGAGCGCGGCGCGGGCGGCCACCGTGCCGACGGCGCGTACCTTGGCGCCGTTGGAGGTGGGCAGCCGGCAGTCCACTCCGGTGAGGACGTCCGGGGACAGCGCGTACAGGTTGGGCCGCTCCGAGACCCGGACGTGCTCGTCGGCGCGCAGCCTCAGCAGCTGGGCGGCGGCCCGGCCGTCCAGTGCGTGGAAGGACGGCAGCAGACAGGTCCGCACCTCACCGCAGGCGAGCACCGGGCGCGCCGACTGTCCCCCGGCCGGCATCTCAGCTCTCCTCGGCGGTGACGGCGCCGGCGGGCTCCTCGTAGAAGACGTACGTGGCGCGCTGCGCGACCGCCTCCGGCACCGCCGCGCCCTCGCGGGCGGAACGCTCGGCGACCTGCTTGAGCGCGCCCGAGTCGACGTCTATCTGGTCGAGCACGAGCCGTACGGCGTCCTCGACGGCGAGGAAGCGGTTGGGCATCAGGGTGCAGGTGCGGTACGCGCTGAACGGCGCCGCCGTCGGGTTGAGCTGGATCAGCGGCGGCAGCCGGTCCCACTCGTGGGGGAAGTCGCGGCCGTTCCAGGGGCGCGGTACGAGGACGGGTTCGCCGAGGTGGCGCAGCAGGCCGAGGCGGGCGAGCTGCCAGACGGCGGCGAGGAACGGGCAGGACCACAGCCGCTGTCCGTCCTTCTCGGACCACAGCTCGACGTCCATGAACACGGAGTGGTTGCGGGCGGCGGTCTCCTGGGGCGGCTGCCAGCCGGTGATCTCCCCCATGGCGCTGCGCGAGCCGGGGCTGCGCTGCCCGTTGGCGAGCCAGCCGGTCTGGCTGACGGGCGGGCGGGAGCCGTGACTACCCGGCGGGGGCGACTCGACGAGGCGGTGCATCACGGCCTCGGCGAGCTCGATCTTGTCGGCGACGGCGCAGCCCGACTCGCGGGCCAGGTAGTCGATGACCAGGCCCGCCCGCTCGGCCTCCTCAAGCACCACGGGGACGAGTTCGGCGGGGGTGGAGAAGCGGGTGAAGTAGTCGTCGATGAGGAAGCAGGTGCTGATGCGGGGCCGCTTGCCGCCGGTGCGGCGGGCGGCGGCGGCCCGGGCGGCGTCCACCCAGACGCGTACCTCGGCGAAGTGCTCGCGCAGCCGCTCGGGCCCGGCCTCGAAGTCCTCCATGTAGAGGTGGCCGAGTTCGAGGGAGAGGTGGGCGAGCGGTACGGACTGGGTGCGGGGCTCTGCGGTGGTCTCGCGGAACACGGCTTCCGTCACGGCTGCTCCCAGTACTTGTCGTCGGTCAGCCGGTTCGCCAGTTCGCTCAGTGCCTCCCACGTCTCCCGGTTGGCGATCTGGCTGTCGAGAACGTCCTCGTCGGTGATGAGCTGCTCGCGCCACTGCAGGACGGGCTCCAGCGGCACCGAGCCCAGGACCTGGGTGTATCCGATGCCGAGGGTGGAGGACATCTGCTTCAGGTCACGGTCGCAGGCGCGCATCCACGCCGACTGGGTCGCCGACACCTGCGACCACAGCGCGGACTCGGGGTCGGGTACGGCGGCCCGGACGAACCGGATGACGTTGCGCAGCGCCTCCTCGTCGTGGCCGCGGGCCACCCCGCCGGCGACGATGCCGCGCTTGCCGTAGACCAGGCTCGCCGCGGCCCCCACGTGCTGCCGGGTCCAGCGGTGGAAGACCAGCCAGCGGGCCAGGACACCGCGCAGCTCGCGCTGGGAGGTGGCCTCCAGGGCCATGTCGACGGCGTAGCTGCGGCCGGCGCTGAGGTCGACGACGATGATGTCGAACTCGCCGTTGAGCCGCAGCAGGAGGTCGACGCAGCGGCGTAGGGTCTCATCGGTGGTGGCGAACTCGCCGCCGCTGACGTCGCCGGGCATCAGCACCAGGCTGCCCGAGCCGGGGGGCCGGTTGCGCAGCACCGGGTGTTCGGTCTCGGCCCAGACGTCGATGCGGGCCGGTTCGCCGACCTCGCCGGTCAGGTACGAGTGCAGACCGCGGTCCTCGGCGGCCCGGCGGGCGTCGGGTACGTCGAAGACGGCCGCCGCGGTGGGCGAGCCGAAGTCGAAGTCCAGGTAGCAGACGTCGTCACCGGCCAGCGCCCGGTGGTAGGCGAGGTTGGCGCTGGTGACGGAGCGGCCCGTGCCTCCCTTGTCGGAGGCCGCGAAGACGAGCACGGTCACACCCCCTGGGCCGCGGCTTCCCGGGCCCGGGCGAGGGCGTCGAGTTGTCCGAGGACGTCGAGGGTCAACGAGCAGGCGGTGCCGGGTTGTTCGTCCACGAGCTTGCGGGCGCGGCGCAACTTGACCTCGATGCTCCTGAGTTCCATGCCGCGGTTGCCTTCGGAGGCCGGCGCGGGCTCCATCTGTTCGTTGCCGAGGAGGTGGGTCGACTCGCTCAGCAACGCCCGGGCCAGCACGGTGAGTTCGCTGCTCCGGATGGGGGGCTGCTTGTACATCTGGTGGACCTGGACCATCACCTCGGTGACGCGCTCGGTGACGCTCCAGGACACCTGCCCCTCGTACGCCGGGGTCTCGGGGTAGGCGGCGTGGACGTTGTCCCACAGGCCGGTGCCCTCGCCGTCGCCGATCCGGCGCCGCCACAGGTGGTCGAAGATGTCCTCGGCGAGCCGGAGCAGCCGGTCGTGCGAGCCGAGGTTGCGGGACAGCGTGCACAGCTGGATGGTCCGCTTGAGCAGCTGTGCGGAGAAGTCGCTCATGATCCACTGCATGGGCGGTCCGACGCTCTCGCTGCCCTGCAACGGCAGGGTGACGCCGGGGTGGTGCAGCCGGACCATGGGGTCGTCCTGGGTCATTCGGCTGGTGATGCGGCCGCGTTCGGCGAGGCGTTCCATGACGCTGACGGTGCGGGTCAGGTCGTCGTCGGTGGCGCGGCGCCGCATCAGGTCGTGGACGAGGATGGCGGCGACGGAGAGGGAGAAGTATTCGGATTCGAGTTTCTGGCCGGTGGTGCGCCAGGGGATGTCCTCGAGGGGCCAGCGGTCGCCGCCGAAGCGCGCGATGCCGGACCAGAACTGCTGGGTGATCTCCCAGCGCAGTCGTAACGCCTCGGCGAGCCGCTGCTGTTCGGGGTTGAGCAGGCCGAGGGTGAGGGTACGGTCGGAGAACAGGTCCTGGATGCCGTCGAGGGCGACCACGGTGAAGTAGAGGTACGGCACCGGGTTGGCGACGCCCTGGGGCTGCGGCCCGATGGGTTCGGCGGTCTCGACCTCGGGCGCGTCCCTGACGATGCTCCAGCCCCAGCCGCATTCGAAGAGCTGGTTCGGGTCCTTGAGGCCTTCCTCGACGTCGACACCGAGGACGAAGCTCTCGACGATGGCGGCGCGCAGGGCCTCGAAGCGGTCCTGGAACCTGCGCAGCACATGCCGCTGCGACAGCCGTCCCTGGCCGAGGAGTTCGCACAGGGTGCGCCCCTGGGAGGAGTCGGTGTCGAAGACGTTGATGGTGAAGGAGCGCAGCAGGCTCACCATGGCCGCGGTGAGGCGGTTGCTGGTGGCGGCGCGCACTTCCTGGATGGTCTCCAGGATGTCGCCGCGCCGGGTCTTGGACTCGTAGATCTTGAGGAAGCCGAGGGTGGCCAGGCACAGGGTGATCGACATGGAGTACGAGTCGACGACTCCGAGGTCGCGCTGTTCCTGGGTGAGGTCCCGGTCCTTGTCCCCGGACACGAAGTAGTGGCCGCCGGAGAACGTGGGTCTCTTCTCGTCGGCGTGCCTGCGCATGAACTCGGCGGTGGCCGTGACGAGGTTCGCGGGGATCTCCAGGCGCCCGCCCGCCCTCTTCATCACCCTCTGGACGTCGTCCTGTGTGGTGTCAGGGTCGTCCAGGCGGAAGGCGGGGATCTCCGTGGCCGGATACAGGATGCAGAGCAGGCGCTCGGCATCGGCGACGCTGCTTTCCCCACCCCGTTTGCCCCAGGTCCACTCCCCGCCGTCGAACGAGTGGCGGGCGATCGCCTGCCAGATGTCCAGCAGATGCTGGCGTGGCTTGATCTGCATCCCATGCCCCTCACACAGGCCGCGCTGCCATCATTGGAGGACGCGCCGTCTTCTGTTGTGACGATGCGGTCCTCAAACGGCCGGAATATCAGACTCCGGAATGTCGGACTCCGAATTCCTCCAGCCGTAGGCGACGATCATTCCCGAATAACCTTCACGTACGGCGGCCGAGGACTTGAGACGCATGGTCTTGAACTCGCCCGCGAAAGGCACGAGACTCTCGTACACCTCCAACTCTCCCACGTCGCACGCCGGGAAGAAATGCTTGCCCGCGTGATACCCGGACGAATGTTCCATGAACGCGGCGGCGAAGGGCGCGCCGGGGGCGAGGGCGCGCAGGAAGCACTCGACGGCGCGGGCGAACTCCGCGTGCGAGGTGGTCATCGACTCCGCGACGAAGAACATGGTCCCCATGGACCAGCGGCTCTGGTGCCGCACCAGGTCGAAGAGGTTGCCCGACTGGACCCGGACCACGTCCCGGAACCTGGCGCGCGGATCCAACTCCAGCGCTCCGTATGCCTCGTTCTTGCGGAGCAGGTCCCAGAACTGGTCCCAGTTCCCGTCGTAGGAGGCGACCTGGCTCTCGAGGTAGCGGACGTTCGACGGTGAGCGCTCGTAGAGGGTGATCTCGTCGCACCAGGGGAGCATGGCGAGCGCCGGGTAGAGGTTCGCGCCGGCCCCGACATCGATGCCCGAAACGCGGGCGGTGTCACGCCCCTGGAAATGATCGCCGAAATGATCGCCCACGATCTGAAGGATCTCCGCGTCCTCCGCCTGCAGGCCGCGGTAATTGTGCTCAACGTAGGCAATGGGGTCGAATGCGGCCCATGACACGTCCGCATTCAGCTGTACATCCCCCGGCGATCTGAAGGTCATTGGTCGAGCGTACCAATCGGAAGACCGGGCGGGATCCCCCTTGGGCCAACCGGGCGACGCAGTTACGCCACTTGGGGCGCACCGGGGGCGCATCGGGGCGAATGACTTATTGGACCTGATCCTGCCTTGAACGGGCTGGATCGTCCCGCTCAAGATGGTCGGAAATCTGTCGAACATACCCGAACGGCAGACAGCGCGCGTCCCACTCGTACCACCCGTACGGAGGGTCACGCGCGCTTGACTCCATTCCGCAGGGGGGCGGCATGACTGTGTTTCCAGAGGAACGTTTCCCTTCGCGTGGCGGGCCCACCGGACCGGCTCTGTTCCACGATCGGGCGTTCGTCGACCGCCCCCTGACGATGCGGGGGGTCACGGAGGACGACCTGTCCGAACTGGTCCGGGTGGACAGGGAGGCCTTCCCCGACGAGCCGTACCCCTACTTCGTGCTGCGCCAGCTGTTCGACCTGCACGGGGACTGCCTGCTGGTGCTGGACGACGGGCAGAGCCTGCACGGGTACGTCCTGTACGTCACCACGCCGGACCGCTACCGGAGTTGGATCGTCAGCCTCGGTGTGACCCGGGACCAGCGGGGGCGCGGGCTCGGCCGGCGGCTGATGGTGGAGGTGCTGCGCCGGCTGCGGGCGGAGGAGGTGCGCGAGGTGCGGCTGACGGTGGAGCCGGCGAACGCGGCCGCGATCATGCTCTACCGGTCGCTGGGCTTCTCGTCCGACGAAGGGGTGCGCACGGACTACTTCGGGGCCGGAGAGGACCGGCTCATCATGACGCTGGGACTGTGAAGCGCCGTACGTACCGCCGCTGCCAGGGCGTTTCCACGGCGTGCCGGTCGTAGTGGGCGCGCACATAGGCCACGGCCCGCTCCGGCGGTACGCCGTCCAGTACGGCGAGGCAGGCGAGCGCGGTACCTGTGCGGCCACGTCCGCCGCCGCAGGCGACCTCGACGCGCCCGCGCGCGGCCCGCTCCCATGCCTCGGTCAGCAGCCGCCGTGCCTCGCCGCGGCTGCTGGGCAGCCGGAAGTCGGGCCACCGCAGCCAGTCGGAGGCCCAGGGAACGTCCGGAGGCCGCATGCCGAGCAGATACAGCCCGTACGTGGGCGCGGGCCCGTCCGGCACGGGCCGCCGCAGGCCCCGCCCGCGCACCAGCCGCCCGGACGGCAGCCGCAGGACACCGGGCGCCCCGGGGTCCCAGCCTTCGCCGTCGGCCGTGCCGGTGCCGTTGTCCGGTTCGGGATCGCTCATCGGTCCAGTGTCGGCCGACGGGCCCGCGCGGACGGCCGTTTCGCGGGCAGCGGACGGGCGCGTCGGCGGCCGTCGGCCACCGCTCTCGCTGCCACCATCCTGGGGAGGGGACGAGCCGTCCCCGAGCCGAACACGTCGGCCGTCCCGGCCCTCCACGGCCACCGCCACGGCCGGCGCAGCGCCGGGAACAGGAACACGTCCGGGAGCCCTGATGCCCTTCCCCGCCCCGCTGACCGGAGTAATCCCGCCCGTCTGCACCCCTCTGACACCGGACCGCGAGGTGGATGTGCCCTCGCTGCTGCGGCTGGTGGACCATCTGCTGGACGGCGGGGTGGACGCCCTGTTCGTGCTCGGGTCGTCCGCCGAAACCGCCCACCTCACGGACCGTCAGCGCGCTGTCGTGGTCGAGTCGGTGGTGGCCCACGTCGCGGGGCAGGTGCCGCTACTGGCCGGGGCCATCGACATGACGACACCGCGGGTGCTGGACCACGTGGCGTATGTGACACGGGCGGGCGCGGACGCGGTCGTCGTGACGGCGCCCTTCTACACGCGGACGCACCCCGCGGAGATCGCCCGGCACTACCGGCTGGTCGCCCACCGCTCCCCCGTGCCGGTCGTCGCCTACGACATCCCCGTCTCCGTGCACGTGAAGCTCGGCCCTGAGCTGGTGCTGGAGCTGGCGGCGGACGGGACGCTGGCCGGGCTGAAGGACTCCAGCGGCGATCTGGCCGGTCTGCGAGCGGTCGTGGCGGGGGTGCGGACGCGTCCCGCGCTCACCGAGTTCAGCGCGCTGACGGGTTCGGAGCTGGTCGTGGACTCTGCACTGGCGCTCGGCGCCGACGGGGCGGTGCCCGGGCTGGCCAATGTGGACCCGGCGGGCTATGTCCGCCTGGACCGGCTGTGCCGCGCGGGCGACTGGGACGCGGCGCGGGCGGAACAGGAGCGGCTGTGCGCGCTGTACGGCATGGTCGGCGTCGGGGACCCGGCCCGGATGGGCGCGAGTTCGTCGGCGCTGGGGGCGTTCAAGGCGGCGTTGCATCTGCGCGGGGTGATCGCGTGTCCGGCCACGGCGGAGCCACAGGTGCCGCTCACCCAGGAGGAGCGGGAGGGCGTCGGCAAGCATCTCGCGGCGGCCGGGCTGCTGTGACGACTCACTCCGGGTCGGTCAGGGGATGCGCCGGAACCGGACCGGGTGAGCCGGAACCGGACCGGGTGACCCGTGCCCCGTCGAGAGCTACGACACCGTGCGGGCCGCCGCGAGCAGGCGGGTCACGTCCTGCGAGCAGATCGTCAGGGCCGCGCCCACCGTGGCCAGGACGTCGCGTTCCGCGGGGGTGTAGGGGCCGTCGGCGAGCGCGATACGGGCGCCCTGGAGGAGGATCGACTCGCGCCCGGTGGGGGCGAGGTGAGGGGCGAGCGGGTCCAGGGCCTCGTGCAGCTCTATGGCCAGACTCGCACCGCCGCCCGGTTCGCCGCAGACCCGGCCTGTGTCGGCGGCCACGGCGTCGACCAGGGCGCTGAGTCCGTCCGCCGTGCAGTCGTCGAAGCCGGCGGAGCGGACGGCGGCGGCGGCCGTCTCCAGGGACGTACGGGAGCAGGTGCCGCCCGCGGCGAGGACCGCCAGGGCCACGGTGTGGACGGCGTCGCGGAGCATCGCGGCGAAGCGGGTGGTGGTCGGGTGGTCGAGGACGTCCGTGCCGTAGTGGTGGCCGCAGGCCGCGCACTCCACGACCGGACCCGTCTCCCCGCGCGGCACGACCGGCAGGCCGGCGAAGGTGAGGCGGCGGCGTCCGGTGAGGCGCTGGTAGTTGCGGTCGCCCCCGCAGCCGGGGCAGAAGAACTCGCCGTCGCCGACGGTGGTCCACGCGGTGCGGACGCCGAGGACCTGCGAAATGCGGCCCTTGCGGGCTTCCGGGCCGTTGCGTCCCCGTCCTGGCAGCACGTCGCACCTCCGTCCTCGCCGCGGCAACATCGCCGCTGCTGGCGTGATGTTAGCCACATTGTTGAGGCGGAGTCAGTACCCCGGACGAGACCTCCTCGTGATCTTCGGCCGAAATGGCCGGTACACGACGCGGCCCCGTCCGCCTCGGGAGGCGGACGGGGCCGTGAACGTGGAGGTCAGAGGGTCAGCGGGCGGCTCGGTTGACCGCGGAGACGACCGCCTTCAGCGAGGCACGTGTCGTATTCGCGTCGATGCCGATCCCCCACAGGACCTTTCCGTCGATCGCGCATTCGATGTACGAGGCGGCCTGCGCGGAGGCGCCCTCGCTCATCGTGTGCTCCTGGTAGTCCAGCAGGCGTACGTCGATGCCGATGGACTGCAGGGCGTCGAAGAACGCGGAGATCGGGCCGTTGCCGGTGCCGGTCAGGACGGTGTCCTCGCCGTCGACGGTGGCCTCGACCGTCAGGGTGTCGACGCCGTCCTTGTCGGTGGTGGTCTGACCCGTCCGGACCTGGATACGGCCCCACGGGTTGTCCGGGTTCGGCAGGTACTCGTCCTGGAAGACGTCCCAGATCTCCTTCGGCGTGATCTCGCCGCCCTCGGCGTCCGTCTTCGCCTGGATGATCTTCGAGAACTCGATCTGCATCCGGCGCGGCAGGTCCAGCTTGTGGTCGTTCTTCAGGACGTAGGAGATACCGCCCTTGCCGGACTGCGAGTTGACGCGGATGACGGCCTCGTAGGAGCGGCCGACGTCCTTGGGGTCGATCGGCAGGTACGGCACCGCCCACTCGATGTCGTCGACCGTGACGCCCTTGGCCTTCGCGTCGGCCTCCATGGCGTCGAAGCCCTTCTTGATGGCGTCCTGGTGGGAGCCGGAGAAGGACGTGTAGACGAGGTCCCCGATGTAGGGGTGGCGCGGGTGGACCTCCATCTGGTTGCAGTACTCCCAGGTACGGCGGATCTCGTCGATGTGGGAGAAGTCGATCTGCGGGTCGACGCCCTGGGAGAAGAGGTTCATGCCCAGGGTGACCAGGTCGACGTTGCCGGTGCGCTCGCCCTGTCCGAACAGGCAGCCCTCGACGCGGTCGGCGCCCGCCATCACCGCCAGCTCGGCCGCGGCGACGGCCGTGCCGCGGTCGTTGTGCGGGTGGACGGACAGGCAGACGAACTCGCGGCGGGAGAGGTTGCGGTGCATCCACTCGAAGCGGTCCGCGTGCGTGGACGGGGTCGAACGCTCCACGGTGGCGGGCAGGTTGAGGATGATCTCGCGGTCCGGGCCGGGCTGCCAGACGTCCATGACCGACTCGCAGACCTCCAGGGCGAAGTCCAGCTCGGTGTCGGTGAAGATCTCGGGGCTGTACTGGTAGCCGAACTCGGTCTCGGGGCCCAGCAGCTTCTCCGCGTACTCCATCACCAGCCGGGTGCCGTCGACGGCGATCTGCTTGATGTCGTCCTTGGAGCCGCGGAAGACGACCCGGCGGAAGACCGGGGCGGTCGCGTTGTACAGGTGGACGTTGGCGCGCCGCGCGCCCTTCAGGGACTCCACGGTCCGCTCGATCAGGTCCTCGCGGGCCTGGGTCAGGACGGAGATCGTCACGTCCTCGGGGATCGCGCCCTCCTCCTCGATGATGGAGCGCACGAAGTCGAAGTCGGTCTGGCCGGAGGCCGGGAAGCCGATCTCGATCTCCTTGTAGCCCATCTTCACCAGCAGGTCGAACATGGCGCGCTTGCGCGCCGGCGACATGGGGTCGATCAGGGCCTGGTTGCCGTCGCGCAGGTCGGTGGAGAGCCAGCGCGGGGCCTTGGTGATCCGCTGGTCGGGCCAGGTGCGGTCGGGGATGTCGACCTGCTCGTACGGCCGGTACTTGTGGATCGGCATGGAGGTGGGCTGCTGGCGGTTCGCCATGGTGCGTGGGCTCCTCAAGGGGTCCGGAAGGACGGCCGACGACGCAACGCCAAGCACCGCGGGGAGGGAGTCGGCCTCGACTACAGGCCCTCGCCGCGGCAGCTAAGGAGAAGCAGCCCGAAACGCATGATGCTCCGCATGCTAGCCGAGGCGCGCCGGATGCGAAGGCCTGTATCAGTATGCGGGACCAGGGGCAGCTTTCGGACAAAGAGTTCCTAAAGTCACATTTCCCTAGCGGTCCCGCTCGGTGACGGGTCCTGCGGACCCAGCGGCGCCTGCGGCCGCACGCAGGAGTCGGTGCCGCTCGGCGGCGGGCCGCCGGGCGGTCCGGCGCGGGCGCGTTCCGGTCACCGTTTGCCCGGTACGTCCCCGGGTACTGCGATCCCTCGTCCACCCCTCGTCCAGGACCGCACACCCCTCCGGAGGCCCGTATGTCCGCCCCCACCGCGTCCGCGTCCAAGGTGGCCGTGATCACCGGATCCGACTCCGGAATCGGCCGCGCCACCGCCGTCCGCCTGGCCGAGGCGGGGATGGACATCGGCATCACGTGGCACAGCGACCAGAAGGGCGCCGAGCAGACCGCCGATGAGGTCCGCGGCAAGGGGCGGCGGGCCGCCGTGGCCCAGGTGGACCTCACCCGGCTTCCCGAGGCCGCCGACAGGGTCGACGCACTGTGCGAGGAACTGGGCCGCATCGACGTCCTGGTCAACAACGCCGGTACGGGCACCATGACCCCCTTCCTGGACCTGGGCCTGGACGATGTGCGCCAGGTCCTGGACGTCGACCTGCTCGGCCCGTTCCTGTGCGGCCAGCGCGCGGCGCGGAGGATGATCCGGCAGGGCGACGGCGGCCGGATCGTCAACGTGACCTCGGTGCACGAACACCAGCCGCGGGTGGGTGCGGCCCCGTACTGCGCGGCCAAGGGCGGTCTCGGCCTGCTCACCCAGGTCATGGCCCTGGAACTGGCCGAGCACGGCATCACCGTCAACGCGGTGGCGCCCGGCGAGATCGCCACGCCCATGACCGGGCAGGAGGACACCGACGTGCACACCGAGCGCCGCCCCGGGGTTCCGCTCGGGCGGCCGGGCGACGCCCGCGAGGTCGCGGCCGTGATCGCCTTCCTCGCCGGCCCCGACGCCTCCTATGTCATCGGCGCCTCCTGGAGCGTGGACGGCGGCATGCTCCGCATGGGCCCGATGGCCGGCTCTCATATGGCCGGTGACGACTGGCGGCGCCCCTGACCCGGGGCGGCACCCGTGGACCGAGTGGGTGGGCTCAGTCCACCCCGCGGATCCGCCCCACCAGCCCCGCCCCCGCGATCCCGATCAGCGCCGCAACCAGGTAGAGGACCCGGTATCCGCCGAGGTAGGTGACGATCGGTGCCGCCAGCGCGGGCGCCGCGACCTGGGGCAGGGCGTTGGCGACATTGATGACCCCCAGGTCCTTGCCCCGGTCCAGGGCCTTCGGCAGGACATCCGTCATCAGGGCGAAGTCCACCGACGTGAACACCCCGAAGCCCACGCCCAGCACCGCCGCCGCCACGATCGCCCCCGGCCAGGTCTGCCACGCCGACAGGGCCGCCGTCGCCACCGCCATCAGCACCCCCGACCAGATCACGAACGGCTTGCGGCGGCCCACCCGGTCCGACCAGACCCCGCCGACCACGACCGTCGCCAGCAGCGTCACCCCGTTCACTGCCGTGAGGATCAGGACGCCCTGGTCCGGGTCGTGGTGGTGGAGGCGGTCCCGCAGGTAGTAGAGCAGATACAGCAGGACCAGGGCGTTGCTGAGGTTGATCAGGAAGCGGGTCAGCCAGGCCCAGCCCAGATCCGGGTGGCGGCGCGGGCTCAGCCAGAAGCCGGCCAGGAAGCCCCGCCAGGACCAGGGCGCGCGGGCCGCCACCGGCAGCCGCAGGTCCCGGTGGCCGAGGACGTACGGCAGGACGCCCGCCACCGTGAACACCGCGCACGCCGCGTAGCCCGCTCCGACGCCCCCGGCCACCGTCGCCAGGCCCGTCCCGCCGACCACGCCGAGGATCTGCGCCGCCCCCAGCCAGCCGCCCACCGACCCCCGCTGCGGCCGGGGCACCCGGTCCGGCACCGCCGCCGTCACCGCCGCGAACGCCGCGTTCAGCGTCAGCTGCACCAGGCACCAGCCGAGCGCCATGGTCCAGGGACCGCCCGCGCCCGCGAGCAGCAGCAGCGACACCGCGCCGCCCGCGGTGCCGGCCACGATCCACGGCGTACGGCGGCCCCGACGCGCCGTCGTCCGGTCCGACAGGGCGCCGAAGAACGGGTTCGCCACCAGCGACACCGCCGCGCCCGTGCCCGTCACCCAGGCCAGCATCGTCTCCTTGGACATCCCGGAGCCGGGCGCGAAGTCCTTCGCCTGGGAAGCGAGCAGGATCTGCAGCGGGCCGTACCAGCCGACCCAGATCGCCCCGTTGGCCAGCGACAGGGCGGCGGTCCAGCCCCGGCCGACGCGTTCGACGGGTTCGGCGAGGGCGTCGACGTCGGGCAGGGCCCGGTCGGCCGTCGTCATCCCCGCGCCCGCAGAAGGTCCCGGAACCAGTCGTACGACGCCTTCGGCGTCCTCTCCAGCGTCTTGTAGTCCACGTGCACCAGCCCGAACCGGCGCGCGTACCCCTCGGCCCACTCGAAGTTGTCCAGCAGTGACCAGACGAAGTAGCCCCGTACGTCGACACCCGCCTCCAGCGCCCGGTGCAGGGCACGGATGTGTCCGTCCAGGTAGGCGATGCGCTCCTGGTCGTCGACGCCCTCGTAGGAGCAGCCGTTCTCGGTGATGACCACGGGCGGCAGCCGGTCGCCGTAGCGTGCGCGGAAGCCGGTCAGCAGCTCGGTGAGCGCCTCGGGGACCACCGGCCAGCCGAAGTCGGTGACCGGGTGGCCCTCGATCTCCCGGACGGAGAAGGGCAGTTCGGCGGGGAGCGTCAGGCCGCCGAACTCGATCTCCGCGCCCTGTGGAGCGCCCACCCGCGTCGGCGCGTAGTAGTTGATCCCGTACCAGTCGACCGGCTCCGCGATCACCTTCAGGTCGGAGTGCACGTCGCCCGGCATCAACTCGCCGATGCCTTCCGGGTACCGGCCGAGCAGCAGCGGGTCCGAGAACAACCGGTTCAGCAGGACGTCGTAGAAGTCCGCCGCCTCCACGTCCTCCTGCTTCTGGGACGCCGGCCACGTCGGGCCGTGCGAGTTGGCGATCCCGATGTCGCTCGCCCCGGCCGCGCGCAGCGCCCGTACGGCCAGGCCGTGGGCCAGCAGCTGGTGGTGGGCCACCGGCAGGGCGTCGAACATCAGCTGCCTGCCGGGCGCGTGCGCCCCCAGCGCATGGCCCAGGAGCGTGTGCTCGGCGGGTTCGTTGAGGGTGATCCACTTGTGCACGCGGTCGCCGAGACGGCCGGCCACCACCGACACGTACTCGGCGAATCGCGACGCCGTGTCCCGCTGGAGCCAGTCCAGCGTGATCGGCAGGTCCCAGTGGAAGAGGGTCACGACCGGGCGTACGCCCGCCGCGCACAGCTCGTCGACCAGGCGGTCGTAGAAGTCGAGGCCGCCGGGTGTGTTCACCCGCGGCCAGGAGACGGAGAAGCGGTACGCGTCCACGCCCAGGCCGGCCAGGAGGGCCACGTCCTCGCGGTAGCGGTGGTAGTGGTCGCAGGCCACCTCCGCGGTCGAGCCGTCCTTCACCCGGCCGGGCTCGGCGGTGAAGGCGTCCCACACCGAGGGCTCGCGCTCGGCCGCCCCCTCGATCTGGTGGGCCGAGGTGGACACGCCCCACAGGAAGCCGGGCGGGAACTGAGGTATCGGGTCCGTCGCCATGCGCGCGTCTGTCGCCATGCGCGGATCATCCTTACCGCCGGTAACGGAAGTCAACGGGCAGGCGTGAACAAGCAGTCAGGCCCCCGCCTTCAGTACCCGCAGTCAGGCCCCTTCCTTCAATACCCGCGAGACCAACTGCCGCTGCTCCTCGGTCAGCCCGGGATCGGCGGCGTACACCGTCCTGCCGTCCACGGTGATCTGGTAGCTGAACCCGTCGGGAACCCCCGCGGGGGGCGCGCCCCGGCCGGCCGCGAGCGCGCGCTCGGCCAGGGCATGCCACTCGGGTGCGTCGGGCCGCCCCGAGGTGTCGACCTCGGCCTGCCGCTCGATGCCCGCGAAACCGCCCGTGCGCCTGACGTGAATACGCATGGGTGTCTGTCTAGTACAGAACTACGTGGTCGGCACCCCGACCTCCTCCCAGGCCTTGAGCACCGCCTCCTGTTCCTGGCCGGTGGCGCCGTAGCGGGACTTTGCGGCCGTCACGGTCAGCTTCGCGAAGTCCTCGAAGGTCGCGTCCTGTTGCAGTTCGCCGCCGGTGAGCACGTCGTACCAGATCTGCCCGGCCCGCTCCCAGGCGTGTCCGCCGAGCGCGGTGGCCACCAGGTAGAAGGCGTGGTTGGGGATGCCGGAGTTGATGTGCACGCCGCCGTTGTCCTGGCTGGTCCTCACATACCCGGCCATGGTCGCGGGCTGCGGGTCCTTGCCGAGCGCCGGGTCGTCGTACGCGGTGCCCGGCGCCTTCATGGAGCGCAGCGCCGTGCCGTTCACGTGCGGGGCGAGGAGTCCGGCGCCGATCAGCCAGTCGGCCCGGTCGGCGGTCTGGCCGAGGGTGTACTGCTTGATCAGCGAGCCGAAGACGTCCGAGACGGACTCGTTGAGGGCACCCGACTGGCCGAAGTAGGCCAGGTTCGCCGTGTACTGGGTGACGCCGTGGGTGAGTTCGTGCCCGATGACGTCCACCGGGAGGGTGAAGTCGAGGAAGACCCTGCCGTCCCCGTCGCCGAACACCATCTGCTCGCCGTTCCAGAAGGCGTTGTCGTAGTCCTCGCCGAAGTGCACGCTGGCGTCCAGCGGGAGGCCCTTGCCGTCGATGGAGTCGCGGCCGTACGCCGTCCGGTACAGCTCGAAGGTGGCGCCGAGGCCCGCGTAGGCCCGGTTGACGGTGGCGTCCCTGCCGGGCTCGTCGCCCTCGCCGCGGACCTTCTTCCCGGGCAGCGTCTGGTTATGCCCGGCGTCGTAGACGGTGCGGTGCGGCCCGCCGGGGGTGTCCTGGGGCGGGGTCGCCGCGGGTGCGCCGATGACCGTGGTCAGCCGGCGGCGGGTGCGCTCGAGGGCGTCGCGCTCGAGGGTGCGGCGCGCGGGAGCGGCGAGCGCGGTGTCCTCGTGCTGGGCGAGTTTGTCGAGGACGTGCGGTGGCACGATGGTGCAGAAGACGGGCCCGTGGCCCCCGTGACTGGTCATGTGCTGCACCATTGCACTGAGTCACCGCACTGTCACCCCTCGCAACCACGATTGATGAAAAGGCGTGATACGGAGCGGTGTCTTCCGCGAAGAGGTGGTATGAGTCCCCGCGGCCGAGGGTGGCGGCCCGCGGTGGCGAAGTCACCCGAGCGGCGGTGCAAGACCGCGACGAAAAGCCCTACGGCTCTGTCAGCCCCGCGTCGTACTCTTGAAGTCGCGAGGCCGCCGTCAGTCGCGCGGCCGTACGGAGGAGGAATCGCAGGCCTACAGAGCCGGCCCATGACTCAGACACCCACAGCTCACACCCCCGCGCAGGGGCAGGCGAGTGCACAGATCACCGTCCCCGCCCAGCACCCGATGGTGATGGTGCTGGGTTCCGGCGACTCGCTGCTGCGCGTGATCGAGACGGCCTTCCCCGGGGTCGACATCCATGTCCGGGGCAATGAGATCAGCGCGGTCGGCGAGGCGACGGAGGTCGCCCTGATCCAGCGCCTGTTCGCCGAGATGATGCTGGTGCTCCGCACCGGGCAGCCGATGACGGAGGACGCAGTGGAACGCTCGATCGCCATGCTCCGGGCGGGCGAGAACGGCGAGGGTGCGCCGGAGACCCCGGCCCAGGTGCTGACGCAGAACATCCTGTCGTCGCGCGGCCGCACCATCCGCCCGAAGACGCTCAACCAGAAGCGGTACGTGGACGCGATCGACAAGCACACGATCGTCTTCGGCATCGGCCCCGCGGGTACGGGCAAGACCTACCTCGCCATGGCGAAGGCGGTGCAGGCCCTGCAGTCCAAGCAGGTCAACCGCATCATCCTGACCCGTCCGGCGGTGGAGGCGGGCGAGCGCCTCGGCTTCCTGCCCGGCACCCTCTACGAGAAGATCGACCCGTACCTGCGCCCGCTGTACGACGCGCTGCACGACATGCTCGACCCCGACTCGATCCCCCGGCTGATGGCCGCGGGCACGATCGAGGTCGCCCCGCTCGCGTACATGCGCGGCCGCACGCTCAACGACGCCTTCATCATCCTGGACGAGGCCCAGAACACGAGCCCCGAGCAGATGAAGATGTTCCTCACCCGCCTCGGCTTCGACTCGAAGATCGTGATCACGGGTGACGTCACCCAGGTCGACCTCCCGGACGGCACCAAGAGCGGTCTGCGCCAGGTCCAGGAGATCCTGGAGGGCGTCGAGGACGTCCACTTCTCCCGGCTGTCGTCGCACGATGTCGTACGGCACAAGCTCGTCGGCCGTATCGTCGACGCGTACGAGCAGTACGACAGCAGGCACGGCACCCAGAACGGCACGCACAAGGGGCAGAGCCGGGGCAAGGCCGGGCACAAGGGGAAGTAGAGACCGAGCACCACATGTCGATCGACGTCAACAACGAGTCCGGAACCGAGGTCGACGAGCAGGCGATCCTCGACATCGCCCGCTACGCGCTCGCGCGGATGCGCATCCACCCGCTCTCCGAGCTCTCGGTGATCGTCGTGGACGCCGACGCCATGGAGCAGCTGCACGTGCAGTGGATGGACCTGCCGGGGCCCACGGACGTCATGTCCTTCCCGATGGACGAGCTGCGGCCGCCGTCCAAGGACGACGACGAGCCGCCGCAGGGCCTGCTCGGCGACATCGTGCTGTGCCCCGAGGTCGCCGCCAAGCAGGGCGCCGAGGCCCCGACGCAGCACTCCATGGACGAGGAGCTCCAGCTGCTCACCGTCCACGGGGTGCTGCACCTGCTGGGCTACGACCACGAGGAACCGGACGAGAAGGCCGAGATGTTCGGTCTGCAGGCCGCCATCGTGGACGGCTGGCGCGCGGAGAGGGGCCTGACCGGCCCGTCCCCGGCCCCCACCGTGTCATGAGCCCCCAGATCGTCGTCGGCGCGATCGCCCTGGTCGTCGTCGCCTGGCTCGCCGCCTGCGCGGAGGCGGGCCTGGCGCGCGTCTCCAGCTTCCGCGCCGAGGAGGCCGTCAGGGCGGGCCGGCGCGGCAGCGCCAAGCTCGCCCAGGTCGCCGCGGACCCGACCCGCTACCTGAACGTGGCGCTGCTGGTCCGTGTCGCCTGCGAGATGGCCGCCGCCGCGCTGGTCACCTATGCCTGCCTGAAGGAGCTCAGCGGGACCGCCGAGGCGCTGCTGGTGGCGATCGCGGTCATGGTCCTGGTGTCGTACGTCGCCGTCGGCGTCTCCCCGCGCACGATCGGCCGCCAGCACCCGGTGAACACGGCCACGGTGGCGGCGTACGTCCTGGTGCCGCTGGCCCGGATCATGGGCCCGATCCCGTCCCTTCTCATCCTCATCGGCAACGCGCTCACCCCTGGCAAGGGCTTCCGCCGCGGCCCCTTCGCCTCCGAGGCGGAGCTGCGCGCCCTCGTCGACCTCGCCGAGAAGGAGTCCCTGATCGAGGCCGAGGAGCGCCGCATGGTGCACTCGGTGTTCGAGCTGGGCGACACCCTGGTGCGGGAGGTGATGGTGCCGAGGACGGACCTGGTCACCATCGAGCGCTTCAAGACGATCCGCCAGGCCCTCACCCTCGCCCTGCGCTCCGGTTTCTCGCGCATCCCGGTCACCGGGGAGAGCGAGGACGACGTCGTCGGGATCGTGTACCTGAAGGACCTGGTCCGCAAGACGCACATCAGCCGGGACGCCGAGTCGGAGCTGGTGTCCACCGCCATGCGGCCGGCCGCCTTCGTGCCCGACACCAAGAACGCGGGCGACCTGCTGCGCGAGATGCAGAAGGAGCGCAACCACGTCGCGGTCGTCATCGACGAGTACGGCGGCACGGCCGGCATCGTCACCATCGAGGACATCCTCGAGGAGATCGTCGGCGAGATCACCGACGAGTACGACCGCGAACTGCCGCCGGTGGAGGAGCTGGGCGACGACCGCTACCGGGTCACCGCCCGGCTGGACATCGGCGACCTGGGCGAGCTGTACGGGCTCGAGGCGTTCGACGACGAGGACGTGGAGACCGTCGGCGGTCTGCTCGCCAAGGCTCTGGGCCGGGTGCCCATCGCCGGGGCGTCGTCCGTGGTGGAGCTTCCGGACGGCCGGGAACTGCGCCTGACGGCGGAGGCCGCGGCGGGCCGCCGCAACAAGATCGTGACGGTGCTGGTGGAGCCGGTGGGTCCGGTGGAGACCGCCGAGGACGAGGAGAAGAAGCCCGAGTGACCCCTCAGGAGCTGCGCGCCTTCTGTCTGTCGTTCAACGCGGTGGTGGAGGACTTCCCGTTCAACCCGGAGACCTCGGTCTTCAAGGTGCAGGGCAAGCTCTTCGCGCTGACGGCCCTGGACGCGCGGCCGCTGAAGGTCAACCTCAAGTGCGACCCGGACGACGCGGTGCGGCTCCGCCGCGAGCACGAGGGCCTGATCGTCCCCGGCTGGCACATGAACAAGCGCCACTGGAACACGGTCACGGTCGACGGCGAGCTCCCGGACCGCCTGGTCCGGGAGCTCGTCGAGGACTCGTACGACCTGGTCGTCGCCGGCCTACCGCGCGCCGACCGCCTCCGCCTCGACCGCCCCTGAGCCGCCCGCACTCCGGGTGCGCAGTCCCAGCGCCACCAGCACCGCCGCCGCCAGGACGATCGCCGCGTCCAGCGCGAGCACCGTGTGCACGCCCGACAGCAGGTCCGTCGAGGTGGTGGCGAGGACGCCGAGGATCGGGATGCCCACGGTGATGCCGACCTGCTGGGTGGAGGTGACCAGGCCGGTGGCCAGGCCCTGCTCCTCGTCCGGGACGCCCGAGGTGACCGTAAGGCCGTAGGAGATGATCGCGCCCAGGTGGCACATGCTGGCCAGGGAGACGGCGGCCGTGGCGAGCCACACCGACCAGACGTGGCTGTTCAGGCCCAGCAGGGCGGCGATCAGCGCGCCCTGCCCGGCGAGCGAGCCGACCAGCGTGCGGCGGGCGCCGAAGCGGCCGATGACCTTGGGTGCGTACGTGCCCGCCACCGCCGACAGGACACCCTGGAAGCCGAAGACCAGACCGGTCTCGAAGGCGGACAGACGCAGGACCTCCTGGAGGTAGAGGGTCAGCACGAAGATCACCGTCGACATCATCGAGAAGGTGACCAGGCCGCCCAGGTTGCCCCACGCCACCGTGCGGCGGCGCAGCATGGGCAGCGAGACCAGGGGCTGCGCGGTGCGGGACTCGACGAAGGCGAACGCCGTCAGCAGGAGGGCGCCGACGACCAGCGTCGTGATGACGTCCGCACGGCCGAAGCCGTGGTCGGCGGCCGTCGACAGGGCGTAGATCAGGGAGAGCAGGCCGCCGGTGACGGTGATCGCGCCGGGGACGTCCAGGCGCGGGCGGTCCGGGGTGCGGGACTCGGGCAGCAGGCCGGGGGCGAGCGGGAGCACGATCAGCGCGAAGACCGAGAGCAGGCCCATCGTGGAGCGCCAGCCGAGGGCGTCGGTGAGGACGCCGCCCGCGACCATGCCGACCGTGAAGCCCAGCGACAGCAGCGTGCCGGAGATACCGAGGGCGCGGTCGCGGGCCGGGCCCTCCGGGAAGGTGGTGGTGAGCAGCGACATCCCGGTGGGCACGATCGCCGCCGCGCCGAGGCCCTGAAGGGCGCGGCCCGCCAGGAACGACGCCGGGTCCCAGGCGAACGTCGCGAGCAGCGAGGCGGCGCCGAACAGGGCCAGGCCGGTCAGGAACAGCCTGCGGCGCCCGTAGAGGTCGCCGATCCGGCCGAACAGGAGCAGGAAGCCACCGGACGGCAGGGCGAACGCGGTGACCGCCCACTGAAGGGCGGAGCGGCTCATTCCAAGGTCGTCGCCGAGGACGGGCAGCGCCACGTTCAGGACGGAGAAGTCCAGCGCGACCATGAACTGGGCCGCGCACAGCACGAAGAGGACGAGTTTGTCGCGCGTCGACAGCCGGGGGTTGTCGAGCGGTTCGCGTGCGGGGGTGGTCGAAGTGGTGGAGGTGGTGGTGTCGATCGCCATGGGCAAGAGCCTCGTGCGAACGGAACATCCATGGGGAGTCGGCACTTATGGTGGTGGTGGCACCACCAGACACCGACGGGGGGATCCGTACGTGCCCGAGGACGCGCTGAAGAGCCATCGGCTGCGGGAGTTGCGCGAGTTCCTGATGAGCAGGCGCGCCCGGGTCACCCCGGCGGAGGCCGGACTGCCCGCCGGCGGGCCGCGGCGCCGTACGCCCGGTCTGCGCCGCGAGGAGGTCGCCGTGCTGGCCGGGGTGGGCATCTCCTGGTACCAGTGGCTGGAGCAGGGGCGGGACATCTCCGTCTCCCCGCAGGTACTGGACGCTGTGGCGCGGGTGCTGCGGCTCAGCAACGCGGAGCGCCGGCATCTGTACGTCCTGGCCGGGCTGAACCCGCCCGCGCCCGAACCGGCGCCCGACCACGGCTGCGAGGGCATGCGGCGGCTGATCGACGCCTGGATGCCGTATCCGGCCCACATCATGGACCGGTACTACAACTGCGTGATGTACAACGACGCCGCGGGCTGGGTGCTCGGGATGCGGCCCGAGATCACGCAGAACTGCATCGTCGACTTCTTCACCGACCCGCTGTACCGCTCCCGCTCCCACAGCTGGGAGCAGAACGCGCACACGGTCGTCGCACAGTTCCGGGCGATGTGCTCGGACAACCCCGACGACGAGGGGTTCCGGGCGGTGCTGGCCGAACTCAAGGCGGTGAGCCAGGAGTTCACCGCGCTGTGGGAGCGGCGGGACATCAAGGACGCCGGGGTGATCCGCAAGGAGCTGGACCATCCGCTGGTGGGGCTGCTGTGCGTGGAGTCGACGGCGCTGAAGGTGCCGGCGCGGCCCGACCTGACGATCGTGCTCCACACCCCGCTGGAGGAGGCGAACACCACGGCGAAGCTGGAGTGGCTGGCCTCGCCGCAGGGCAGGCGCGGGGCGATGTATCCCGTGGCGGGATGACCTCGGCGTCGTTCCGTCACGGGACGACTTCGACGGGACCCCGTCGCGGGACGACCTCGACGGTGTAGCCCGTTGCGCGCTGACCGCGGCCGCTCTTCGTATGCTCGTGGCATGACCGACAGCAATGCGCTCGACCCCGAGGACCGCAAGATCGTCACCCTGGCCCGTTCCGCGCGGGCCCGCAACGGCGTGCCCGAGGGGGCCGCGGTGCGGGACGAGACCGGACGGACGTACGTCGCCGGGA
Source organism: Streptomyces cynarae (assembly GCF_025642135.1). Taxonomy (NCBI): domain Bacteria; kingdom Bacillati; phylum Actinomycetota; class Actinomycetes; order Kitasatosporales; family Streptomycetaceae; genus Streptomyces; species Streptomyces cynarae. Next base: position 2,964,745 of record NZ_CP106793.1, read on the forward strand.
CCGTAGCCCTCGAGTCGCTGAAGCTGAGTGCCCTGCAGACGGCGGTGGCCATGGCGGTGGCCTCGGGCGCGAAGTCGCTGGAGGCGGCTGCGGTCGTCACGGAGGCCGAGGTCGCGTCCGCGGAGGACCGTGCGGCCGTACGGGACCTCGGCGGGCCTCGGACGCCTGTGCTGGTGGCCGGGCCGGACGGGACGGTTCGCGTCACGGTGACCGCGGGCTGAGGGATCGCGCACGGCCGGACGGAGAAAACTGACGGCCCGTCAGTCCACTTGCCGCATCTCCATTGACTTCTCACACAACCCGCACGTCAATGGCCCCCTGTCGGCGCAGAAGAGCCGCTGCGCCCGAAAACCACCTAGGGGGCCGTCATGGCTTTACCGACTCGAAGACGCCGCTGGGCCTCGATACTCACGGTGACCGCCCTCGCGGTCGCCGGCGGGGGTGCCCTGGCCTGTCCGGCCGGCGCCGCACCGCAGCAGGTGGACTTCCCCACCCACTGCATTCCGCCCGCGGTCGCGGGCATCCCCCCGATCGACGGCACCACCACCGCGAAGATCACGGTGGACAACGCCAGTCCCAAGGTGGGCGACACGGTCACCGTGACCTACACGGTGGTCCAGGCCGCCGCGAGCAATCCCACCGACCTGGCCCTGCCGGCCGACATCATGACGCCGACCGGAAAAGTGTCCCTCGGGGGCGCCCAGACCGGTGACGTCACCGTCGCCGGGCCGAAGAAGAACCCGCCTGTGCCGGGGAAAGCGGCCTTCCCGTCCTTCTCCATGACCGGAACGTTCACCGTCACCAGGGCCGGCCAGATCACCCTCTCGCCGGGCGACTACAACATCCACACCAGCTACATCCTCGAGCTGGACACCCCGTGCACGGTCACCAACCCGCCCGCCCCGGTTTCGGAGACCGTCACGGCGACCGACGGCACCCCGGCCAACACCCGGGCCATCTCGCTGAGTTCGGCATCCGGTGACCCGGGCGCCAGTGTCACCGTCAGCGGCAGCGACTTCACGCCGGGCGCGACCGTCACCCTGGCCGGGCGGGCCGGGGGCATCCCGACCACGGACACCGCCACCGTGACCGCGAACTCCCAGGGCTCCTTCAGCGGTTCGCTCGTCGTCAACGACAGAGCCACGACCGGGATCGTGGCCTACGAGGGCAGCTCCTGGAGCCAGGACAAGGGCGCGGGCCCGGCGGCGTACGCGGTCAACGACAACGCGCCCGTCCCGGCCGGCAGTCAGAAGCTGACCACCACCGTCAAGGCGGGCACCCTGTCCATGTCCCACGCCGGGGACGCCGTGGCCCTGGCGGCGGTGGACTTCGGCAAGGGAGGGACCTCCGCCGGGAAACTCCAGACCGTGACCGTGCAGGACTTCCGCGGGGGTCCCGCCGGCTGGTCCCTGACCGGCAAGGTCACGAACTTCACGGGGCCCGCCGGCAAGATCGACGCCGGGAGGCTGAACTGGACCCCTGCCTGCGCGACCGAGCCGGGCAGCCCGAGCACCTGCAAGGCCGGCTCGGCAGGAGCCGTGGGCACGTCGGGGGCGACCCTCGCGTCGACGTCCGACGGCACGCTCACCGGCGGCGAGTTCACCGTCGACGCCGGGCTGTCCCTGGACGTACCGGCGTTCACGCCTCCGGGCTCGTACTCCGGTGTGCTCACCCTGACGCTCGCCTGAGCGCAAGGGCGTCCGCACCCGCCCGTTCCCCTGTCCCTCGTCCGTGGGGGTCCGCACCCATGCGCAAGCTGTACGTCCTCCTCCTGGGCCTCGCGCTGGCATGGCGAACCACGCCCGCGCACGCCGCCGACAACGGCAGCTGGTCCGTCTACCCGGTCGCCTCGAAAGTCGCCGCGCGGCCGTACTTCTACCTCTCCGCCGACCCCGGCCAGACCCTCAGCGACAAGGTCGCCGTCCAGAACAAGACCGGCAAGCCGCTCACCTTCCGGCTCTACGCGGCCGACGCCTACAACACCGTGCGCGACGGCGGCTTCGCCTTACGCACGCCGGCGGAACGGATGCTGGCGGTGGGCGCCTGGGCGAGGCCCGCGCAGTCCCGGATCACCGTGCCCGGGCACAGGACCGTCACCGTGCCCTTCACGCTGCAGGTGCCCGAGGGTGCCGAACCCGGCGACCACCCGGGCGCGATCGTCGCGCTCGACGAGCAGCCGACCCCGGGCAGCGGCAAGCTGGCGCTCGGTGTGCAGCGGGCCGTCGGCGCCCGTGTCTACCTCCGCGTCGGCGGACCCACGCTGCCGGCGATCGCCGTGGAGGACGTCCGCCTCACCCACCGGCAGCCCCTGGTCCCCGGCCTCGGCGACAGCACGGCGACGGTCTCCTACACCCTGCACAACACCGGCAACGTCACCCTCGCCCCGAAGGTGGAGCTGCGGGCGACGGGCCTGTTCGGCCGGACGCTCCTGACGCGCTCCCTGTCGCGGATCCCCTCCGAGCTGCTGCCCGGTCAGCGTGTGCGGTTGTCCGAACCATGGCGGGACGCGCCCCAGTTCGACTGGGGCGACGTCACGTTGACGGCGAGCGCGAAGGACACGCGCGAGTCGGCGAGCGCCTCGTTCTTCGCGCTGCCGTGGCTGGTGGTCGCGGCCGTGTTCGCCGCGGGGGTCGTGGCGGGAGCGTCGGCGGTCAGAGCGCGTCGGGGCCGCGTTCGCCCGTCCGTACGCGTACGACCGTCTCGACCGGCAGTGCCCAGACCTTCCCGTCTCCGATCTTCCCCGTCTGCGCGGCCTTCACGATCGCGTCGATGACGGCGTCGGCGTCCGCGTCCTCCACCACGACTTCGATCCGGACCTTGGGCACGAGGTCGACCCGGTACTCGGCCCCCCGGTACACCTCGGTGTGGCCGCGCTGACGGCCGTAGCCGCTGGCCTCGGTCACGGTCAGGCCGTGCACGCCGAGTTCCTGCAGGGCCGTCTTGACCGCGTCGAGGCGGAACGGCTTGACGATCGCGGTGATGAGCTTCATGCCTGGGTCGTGACCTTCTGGGTGGTTGCGGGGACGGAGTGGGCGACCGGGGCGCCGTGGCCCAGGACCCCGTGATCGTAAGCGGTCTCGGCGTGCACCGTAAGGTCCAGTCCGGTGTGCTCCTGCTCCTCGCTCGCGCGGAAGCCCATCGCCTTGTCGATCAGCTTGCCGATGCCGTACGTCACAGCGAACGCGTACAGCGCCACCACGACCACCGCGAGGAGCTGCTTGCCGAGCTGGGCGATCCCACCGCCGTAGAGGAGGCCCTCGGCCCCGCCGGTCATCTCCTTCACGGCGAACAGGCCGATGAGGAGGGTGCCGATGATGCCGCCGACCAGGTGGACGCCGACGACGTCGAGCGAGTCGTCGTAGTTCAGCTTGAACTTCCAGCTCACGGCGTACGAGCAGACGACGCCGGCGGCGAGGCCGACGACCAGCGCGCCGAGCAGGGACACCGTGCCGCAGGACGGGGTGATGGCGACCAGGCCCGCGACCGCGCCGGACGCCGCGCCCAGAGTGGTGGGGTGGCCGTCGCGCTTCTGCTCGACGAAGAGCCAGCCGAGCAGGCCGGTGCAGCCGGCGGCGAGGGTGTTGAGGAAGGCGGCCGCGGCGAGGCCGTTCGCACCGAGGGCCGAACCGGCGTTGAATCCGAACCAGCCGAACCACAGCAGACCTGCGCCGAGCATCACCATGGGCAGGTTGTGCGGACGCATGGCGTCCTTCTTGAAGCCCAGCCGCGGGCCGAGGACCAGGCACAGCGCCAGCCCGGACGCGCCGGAGGTGATCTCGACGGGCAGGCCGCCCGCGAAGTCGAGGGCGCCGAGCCTGTCCACGATCCAGCCGCCCGGACCCCACACCCAGTGGGTGACGGGAACGTATACGAGCAGGGCCCAGACGGGCACGAAGACCAGCCAGGCGCCGAACTTCGCACGGTCCGCGATCGCGCCGCTGATCAGGGCGGCGGTGATGATCGCGAAGGTGAGCTGGAAGGTGGCGAAGAGGAGGGTGGGCACGGTGCCGTGGAGGCTGTCCGGGCCGAGGCCCGCCATGCCCGAGTGCCTCAGTCCGCCGATGAGGCCGGCGAACGCGTCGTCACCGAAGGCGAGGGAGTAGCCGCAGGCCAGCCACACCACCGTGACCAGGGCGATCGACACGAAGCTCATCATCAGCATGTTGAGCACGCTTTTCGTGCGGACCATGCCGCCGTAGAAGAGGGCGAGGCCGGGGGTCATCAGCAGCACGAGGGCGGTGGCGGCGAGCAGCCAGGCGGTGTCGCCGGTGTCGATGTGGGGCGCGGCCAGGGTCACGGGCTCTCCTACGGTCCGGGGGCTCGTCCGAGGGTCACCGGCGCTCGTTTCCTGTTGCGTACAGGTGTGTTTCCGTGACGTTTCGTGTTGCGGGAAGGTTTCCGGAATCTCACCGGGATGCGCGCGGGGTCCGGGGCGCGGCAGGGCGTGCGGAGGGGCTCCGTGGATCAGGGAGAATGGGCGCCATGAGCGTGCGCACCCAGCCATCCGAGCCCACCGAGGCCGTCCACCGGGCGGGCTTCGCCTGTTTCGTGGGCCGTCCCAACGCGGGCAAGTCCACTCTGACGAACGCTCTGGTCGGGCAGAAGGTGGCAATCACCTCGAACCGGCCGCAGACGACGCGGCACACGGTGCGGGGCATCGTGCACCGACCGGACGCGCAGCTGATCCTGGTGGACACACCGGGTCTGCACAAGCCGCGCACGCTGCTGGGCGAGCGGCTGAACGACGTGGTGCGCACGACGTGGGCGGAGGTCGACGTGATCGGCTTCTGTCTGCCCGCCGACCAGAAGATCGGCCCCGGGGACCGGTTCATCGCGAAGGAACTGGCGGGGATCAGGAAGACCCCGAAGGTCGCGATCGTCACGAAGACGGACCTGGTGGACTCCAAGGCCCTGGCCGAGCAGCTCATCGCGATCGACCGGCTGGGTGAGGAGCTGGGGATCGAGTGGGCGGAGATCGTCCCGGTGTCGGCGACCGCGAACAAGCAGGTGGACCTGCTGGCGGACCTGCTGATCCCGCTGCTGCCGGAGGGGCCGGCGCTGTATCCCGAGGGCGATCTGACGGACGAGCCGGAGCAGGTCATGGTGGCGGAGCTCATCCGTGAGGCGGCGCTGGAGGGCGTCCGGGACGAGCTGCCGCACTCGATCGCGGTGGTGGTGGAGGAGATGCTGCCGCGCGAGGACCGGCCCGCGGACAAGCCGCTGCTGGACATCCACGCGAACGTCTACATCGAGCGGCCGAGCCAGAAGGGGATCATCATCGGTCCCAAGGGCAAGCGGCTGAAGGAGGTAGGCATCAAGTCCCGCAAGCACATCGAGGCGCTGCTGGGGACGCCGGTGTTCCTGGACCTCCACGTGAAGGTGGCGAAGGACTGGCAACGGGACCCGAAGCAGCTGCGGCGCCTGGGCTTCTGAGCGGTTCCCGCCCCCGCCGCCCCTGCCCTTCCCGTGCTTTAGGGGCTGCGCCCCCTTCGACTCCATCAGGGGGCTCCGCCCCCTGGACCCCCGCTCCTCAAGCGCCGGAGGGGCTGATTTTTCAGCCTGTCCGGGGATCCCCTGCTCGGGGGGCTGGGGGCAGCCCCCAGGTACGGGACCGGTAGGGGCGGCGGGGGCGAAACACGTCTTGCGCGGCCCCCGGCGGGTGGCGGGGTGGCGTCACCCAGGTCGGCGGAAGCCGATCGTCGGGACGGCACGGCGGCGCGGCCACGCTTCGATGTCCTCCTGCGGGACCAGGCCCTCCAGGAACGCGTAGCGGGTCAGGGCCGCCGGGTCCTGGCTCTCGTAGGACTGGACCTTGCGCCACCACGCCCCGATCTCCGACCAGTCGGGCGCCGACAGCGAGCCGCCGAACTCCTGGACGGACAGCGCCGCCGTCAGACCGGCGAAGGCGAGGCGGTCGGCCAGCGGCCACTCCGCCAGCGTGCCGGTCACGAAACCCGCCACGAAGACGTCACCCGCCCCCGTGGGGTCCAGTGCCTCCACGGCGATCGCGGGAACGCCCGCGCTCTCCCCGGTGCGCCCGTCCACGGCGTACGCCCCCTCCGCGCCGAGGGTGACCACGGCCAGCGGCACGTACTCGGTGAGCGCGTGCGCGGCGGCGCGCGGGCAGTCCGTGCGCGTGTACCGCATGGCCTCCTCGGCGTTCGGCAGGAACGCCTCGCAGTGTTCGAGGTCGGCCAGCGCCGCCGGGTCCCACGCCCCGGTCTCGTCCCAGCCGACGTCGGCGAAGATCCGTGTGCCCTGCTTCGCGGCCTCCGCGATCCACGGTTCACGCCTGCCCGGCGTCAGCGAGGCGACCGCGGCCCGGGCGCGCGGCGGGCAGTCCGGGGCGGCTCCTCCGGCGGCGGCTCATGACCGTGGGAGACCATGGTGCGCTCGCCCTCGTAGGCCATGGAGACGGTCACCGGGGAGTGCCAGCCGGGGACTTTGCGGGACGGCGAGAGGTCGATACCCTCGCCCTCCTTCAACTCGTCCCAGCAGTACTCGCCGTAGTGGTCGTCGCCGAAGGCCGCCGCCAGGCACGTCCGCAGGCCGAGGCGGGCCAGCGCGGTGGCCATGTTGGCGACGCCGCCGGGGCTCGACCCCATGCCCCGCGCCCAGGACTCGGTGCCGCGCACCGGGGCGGAGTCGAGGCCGGTGAAGATGATGTCGAGGAAGACGGTCCCCGTGAGGTAGACGTCCCAGGGCGGGTCGCCGGGCGCGCGCAGCGCGCCAAGGGGGTCGACGTGGGCGTGGTGGCGGTGTGGTCCCTCTCCGATGGACGCGGTCACGGTGCGCTCCCTGGCGTGGTGCTGATCCAGCCAGTGTGCACCAAGCGTCCCTCCGGGCGGGCCGGTCGCCCGCGCCCGCCCGGTCGGCGGTCGGCCGTCGGCCACCAGCGGACGCTCGTCCTGCGCCCGCCAGGTGCGCGGCCCGCTACCAGCGGGGCACCGTCGGCGTCACCCACCCCGGGTCCGCGACCCGCATCGCCGCCGCGTCGTCGCGCTCGCGCAGGCCGCCGTCGTCGGCGAGCCAGCGCTCGTGCAGCGCGGCCAGCCGATCGCGGTCCAGCGTGACGCCGAGCCCGGGCGCGTCGGGGACGGCGACCCGGCCGCCGGTGAAGGCGATGCGCTCGGTGATGACGTCCTCGGACTGCCACGGGTAGTGGGTGTCGCAGGCGTGGTGCAGGCCCGGCACGGTGGAGGCGACATGGGTCATCGCGGCCAGCGAGATGCCGAGGTGCGTGTTGGAGTGCATGGACACCCCGACCCCGAACGCACGGCAGACAGCCGCCAGTTCGCGCGTGTTGCGCAGCCCGCCCCAGTAGTGGTGGTCGGAGAGCACCACCTGCACGGCGCCCCGCGTGAACGCCTCCTTGATCTCGTCGAACGTGGTCACGCACATGTTGGTGGCGAGCGGCACTCCCGCCCGTCGCCCACCACCACCCTTGTCCGAGGCGCTTCGCGCCGCCCCTTTCAATCGCGCGGCGACCTCGGCCATGGCGGATGTGCCGAGGGCCGGGTCCTCCAGGTACTCGAGGACGTCGCGCAGTTCCTCGGCCACCTTCACGGAGGTCTCCACCGACCAGGCACCGTTGGGGTCCAGGCGCAGCGGATGCCCGGGGAACGCCTCGGCGAGCGCGCGGATCGCGGCGATCTCCTCATCCGGTGGGAAGACCCCGCCCTTGAGCTTGAAGGATGTGAAGCCGTAGCGCTCCTTGAACCTCCGTGCCTGTGTGACGACGCCCGCCGGGTCGAGTGCGGCACCCCAGTCGTCCTGCTCTGCCGCTACGCCCTCGGGGTGAGCGGCGTACTTGTAGAACAGGTACGCGCTGTACTCGACCTCGTCGCGCAGCTTGCCGCCGAGCAGCGCGTGCACGGGCAGCCCGAGCGCCTTGCCGAGCGCGTCGAGGCAGGCGACCTCGAAGGCGGACAGGACGGACAGGCGCAGCTTGTCGTTGGTCTGGACGCCGCGCAGCCCGCCGACGTCGAGCCGGTCGGAGGTCCGGGAGTCGTCGACGGCCACGTCCTCGGCGACCGTGAACAGGCCGTTCAGGTCGGACACCTGACGGCCGACCAGCTTGTCGGCGAGGGGCCGGGCGAGTTCCAGGTACTTGGTGTCGCCGTAGGTCTCGCCGACGCCGCTGGTCCCGTCGGCCGTCACCACCTCGACGATCAGCCGGGGCGTGTACGGCTGGTGGACGCCCTGGGTGTTGAGCAGGGGCGGGTCGGCGACCAGGATCGGGGTCAGCCGTACCTCGGAGACGGTCAGGTCGCGGGTCACAGGGCGGCTCCTACGAGGTCGAGTCCGGCGGTCAGCAGGTCCTTCAGTTCGGCCAGGTCGGCGGCCGACGGCTCGGTGAGCGGGGCGCGCACGGGTCCCACGGGGCGGCCGCGCAGCCGGGCGGCGGCCTTGACCAGCGACACGGCGTATCCGGGCACCCGGTCGCGCAGCGCGACGAGCGGGACGTAGAAGTCGCGCAGCAGTTTGTCCACCGTGGCGTGGTCTCCGGCGTGCAGCGCGGTGAAGAAGGCGTCCGCGATCTCGGGGGCGAAGGCGTGGACGGCGGAGGAGTAGGCCGGGACGCCCACGGCGGCGTACGCGCGGGCCTGGACCTCCGCGGTGGCGGCACCGTTGAAGAACAGGAAGCCCTCGGGAGCGGCGAGGGTGAGCCGTTGCAGCCGGTCGAGGTCGCTGTGGCCGTCCTTGAGGCCGATGACGCCGGGGATCTCGGTGATGCGCCGGAACGCCTGAAGGCCGTAGGCCACCTGGCCGCGCTGGTAGACGATCAGTGGCAGCCGGGTGCGGGCGGCGATGTGCTCCAGCTGGGCGACGAGCCCGTCCTGCGGGGCGGCGACGAGGTAGTGCGGCAGGACGAGCAGCGCGTCGGCGCCCGCATCCTCGGCGATCCGCGCGAACCGCACCGCCTGCGCCCAGCCGTATCCGACGCCCGCGACGACGGGCACGGCGCCTCCGGCGGCCTCCACCGCGGCGGTGACGACCTGCCCGTACTCGTCCTCGTTGAGGGAGAAGAACTCACCGGTGCCGCAAGCGGGGAAGACGGCGCCGGGGCCGGTGGCGAGCTGCGTCCCGACATGGGCGCGGAAGCCCTCGAGGTCGAGGGAGCCGTCGTCGTGGAAGCTCGTGAGCGGGAACGACAGGATCCCGCGCGCCATACCGTCCCGCAGCCGCCGTGCCACGGCCTCCGTGTCCGAACCGCCGCTCACCCTGTTCATCTCCCTGCCTGGATGTCATCCACGTATGAAGATGGAGGTTAGATACGCGAACGGACGCCGTCAATGCCCCGCACCGCGACCGGAGTGCCGCACCTCCCGCCGCATTACCATCACCGCATGTCCGACACAGGGGGCGTCCGCGAGGTGAAGTCGGCCGCGCGCACGGTGGAGCTGCTCGAGGTGCTCGCCGCGCGCGGCGACCGTCCGGCACGTCTGCAGGAACTGGCGGACGAGCTCGGCGTACCGCGCAGCTCGATGTACGCCCTGCTGCAGACCCTGATCTCGCGGGGCTGGGTGCGGACGGACGTCACCGGCTCGCTGTACGGCATCGGCATCCACGCGCTGCTGACGGGCACGAGCTACCTGGACTCCGACCCGCGTGTCCGCACCGTCCGGCCCTACCTGGACGAGGCGTCGGAGGCGCTCGGCGAGACGATCCACCTGGGACGGCTGGACGGCACGGACGTGGCGTATCTGGCGACGCGCGAGTCGCACGAATACCTGCGCACGATCAGCCGCGTGGGCCGGCGGCTGCCCGCGCACGCGGGCGCGCTCGGCAAGGCACTGCTGGCGGAACGGCCGGACGAGGCGGTGCCGCAGGGACCGTTCGAGCCCTTGACCGCCAACACGCACACCACGCGGGAGTCCCTGCTGACGGACCTCGCCGCCACGCGCGAGCGAGGCTATTCCATCGACCGGGAGGAGAGCGTCGTCGGCATCGCGGGCTTCGGCTTCGCCCTGCGCTATGACACCCCGGCACAGGACGCGATCAGCTGCTCGGTGCCGGTGGCCCGGCTGACGCCGGGTCACGAGGAGCGGATCGTCGCCGTGATGCGGGAGATCCGGGCCAGGATCGAGGGCATCACGGTGGGCGGTGCGGGCGCTCCGCACTGGCGCTGAGGGCGGTGGACGACCAAGAGAGCGATTCCCACTACCCGACGCCACCAGGACCAAACCGAAAGTGGCTCAGATCACACACTCCGCGCTTCTTCTCGAAACGCGTGCTTGATACAAATTCCCTGCACGTTCCTGTCGTTCGACGGACGGCGCCCCTCCCCCATTCTGAGCCGCTCTTTTCGCACGCCCTGGAACGCCCGTGTCCTCCCGCACCGCCCCGCCCTGGCCCCTCGTCGCCCTTTTCACGGCCGGGTACCTCGCCTCATACCTGCTGCCCACCACCGTCGGCAGGCTCGACTCCGGTCTCCCGCTCTCCGCCACCGAGGCCGGTTCCATCGGCAGTGCCCTGCTGCTGAGTTCGGCCACCGCCGGCTTCCTGCTCGCCGCGCACGTCCGGCGCATCGGCCCCCGCCGCCTCGCCCGCGCAGGGCTCCTGTGCGCCGCCGTCGGCTACGGCACGGCTGCCCTGAGCCACGGCATCCCCGTGGTCGTCGCGGGGGCGGTCGTCGGCGGGTTCGGGTCGGGGACGGTCACGACGGTCGCCGCGACCGGTATCGCCGCCCAGCGTGACCCCCACCGCTCCTCCACGCTCGGCCTGCTCGCGGTGTCCGCCCTCGCGGGCGCCGTCTACCTGACGGTCCCCCACCTCGGCCCGGGCCACGGCCTGCCGCTCGCCGCGATCGCGCTCACCGCGCTGCTGGTGTGGCCCGCGACCGCTCGCCTCACCTCCGACGGCCCGGCCACCACGGCCACCCGCGAGAGCGGCCGGCTCCCCCATCCGCGCTCAGGGCTGGTCCTGGCCGCCGGCATGCTGTGCTGGTCCCTCGCCCAGAACTCCCTCTGGGGCGTCAGCGGACGCATCGGCCTCACCCAGGCGCACCTCACGGAGGTCACCGTCGGCGCGGTCTTCGCGGTCGCGCTCGGCGCCGGATTGCTCGGCGTGATGGGCGCGGGCGCGCTCGGCCCGCGCCTCGGGCGTGCGCTGCCCATCGGCGCGGGCACCGCGCTCATCGCCGGCTGCATCGCGGTCAGCGCGTCCGCCACCGGGCTCGGCACCTTCGCGGCCGGCGAGATCGCCTGGAACACGCTCTACCCGATCGTGCTGTCGTATCTGATCGGCCTCGCCGCCTCCCTCGACGGGCGCGGCCGGTGGGCCGTCCTCGCCGGCTCCGCGTCCTCGCTCGGCACGGCGGCGGGCCCCCTGACCGGCAGTGTGCTGTCCGCGCAGGCGGGGTTCCCGGCGATGGGCGCGATCCTCGCCGCCGGGCTGCTCGCGATCGTGTTCCCGCTGTCCGCGGTCGCCCTGCGCACCGGGGGCCGCACGCTGCGGCCGGCCACGGTGCGCCGTGGGTGGGGATCCCCCCAGCGCGAAGAGCTCGGGGGCGGCGCACCGGTCGTGGAGGTGCCCGACGCCTACGAGAACGCGTACGCGTCCACCTCGGCGAGGTAGCGCGCCCGCCGTTCCTCGTCGTGCTCCAGGAAGGACGCGAGGAAGGAGTTGCGGGCCAGCTCACGCAGCCGCTCCTCGCCGAGCCCCAGGGACGCACGGACGGCGTCGAAGTTGTCGCCGGCGTAGCCGCCGAAGTAGGCGGGGTCGTCGGAGTTGACGGTGCACAGCAGCCCGGCGTCGAGCATGGCAGGCAGGGGGTGGGCCTCCAGGGTGTCGACGGCGCGCAGGCGGACGTTGGACAGGGGGCACAGGGTCAGCGGGATCCGCTCCCGCACGAGCCGCTCCACCAGCGCCGGGTCCTCCATGCAGCGCAGCCCGTGGTCGACGCGCTCGACACCGAGCACGTCGAGGGCCTCGGTGATGTACTCCGGCGGCCCCTCCTCACCGGCGTGCGCCACGCGCCTGAGGCCCAGGGCGGCGGCGGCCTCGTACACCTCGCGGAACTTGACCGGCGGATGCCCGACCTCGGCCGAGTCGAGGCCCACACCGGTGATCCGGTCGAGATACGGCCTCGCCGCTTCCAGCGTCTCCATGGCCGACTCGGCGGACTCGTCGCGCAGGAAGCACATGATCAGCTGGGTGGAGACGCCGTGGTTCTGCTCGCTGTGGCCGAGCGCGCGCCACAGCCCCTCCACCACCGTGCCCAGGTCCACGCCGCGGGCGGTGTGGGCCTGCGGGTCGAAGAAGATCTCGGCGTGCCGCACGCCCTGCGCGGCGGCGCGCGCGAGATAGGCGTTCGCGAGGTCCTCGAAGTCCCGCTCGGTGCGCAGGACGGCCATCAGCTCGTAATACAGGTTCAGGAAGGACTGGAGGTCCTGAAAGGCGTAGGCCGCGCGCAGTTCGCCGGTGTCGGCGTAGGGCAGCTTCACACCGTTGCGAGCGGCCAGCTCGAAGGCCAGCTCCGGCTCCAGGGTGCCTTCGATGTGCAGGTGCAGTTCAGCTTTCGGGAGGGGCATCGAAGCATCGTACGGGGGCTTTACCGCCGTTTCGGAACCGGCACCCGCATCAGGTCGTGCGCCACGGTCAGCTCTCCCTCGAACCCGGCGGCACGCGCCTGCCGTTCGAACTCTCCCCCAGACTCCGTCTGGGAGGTGCCCCCAGGCTCGGTGTAGCGCTGGCTGAAGTGGGTGAGGACGAGATGCCGCGCCCCGGCCTCCACGGCGACACGTCCGGCCTGTCCGGCCGTCAGATGGCCGTGCTCGTCGGCCAGTCGGGCGTCCTCGTCCAGGAAGGTCGACTCGATGACGAGCATGTCGCAGCCGTCGGCGAGGGCGTGGACGCCGTCACACAGCCGGGTGTCCATGACGAACGCGAACCGCTGCCCGCGCCGCACCTCGCTGACCTCCTCCAGCGACACGCCCCCGAGGGAGCCCTCCCGCTGCATCCGCCCGACGTCGGGGCCCTTGATGCCGTACGCCGCGAGCCGTTCGGGCAGCATGCGGCGCCCGTCCGGCTCGACGATCCGGTAGCCGTAGGACTCGACGGGGTGGGAGAGCCGGCGCGCCTGGAGCGTGTACGCGGGAGTCACCGCGAGGGGCCCGTCCGCGTCGACCGGCGCCTCGGTCAGGGAGACGGTCTCGCGGTACGCCGTCGCATAGCGCAGCCGCTCGAAGAACCGCTGTCCCGACTTCGGGTAGTGCGCGGTGATCTCGTGCGGCACCTGGTCGAGGTTGATGCGCTGGATGACACCGGCGAGGCCCAGCGAGTGGTCGCCGTGGAAGTGCGTGACGCAGATCCGGTGCAGGTCGTGGGCGGCGACCCCGGCGCGCAGCATCTGCCGCTGGGTGCCCTCGCCGGGGTCGAAGAGGATGCCCTCGCCGTCCCAGCGCAGCAGGTAGCCGTTGTGGTTGCGGTGCCGGGTCGGGACCTGGCTGGCGGTGCCGAGGACGACCAGTTCGCGTACGGACACGGCGCCTTACCCGGGGGGCCACTGCAGGCCGCGGCCGCCCAGGACGTGGGCGTGCGCGTGCCAGACGGTCTGGCCGGCGCCGCTGCCGGTGTTGAAGACCACTCGGTAGCTGTCGAGCTTCTCCTGCGCGGCGACCTCGCCGGCCTCGCGGAGCACGTCGGCGGTGATGGCCGGTTCGGCGGCGGCGAGGGCGGCGACGTCCCGGTGGTGCACCCGGGGGATGACCAGCACATGGGTCGGCGCCTGGGGGTTGATGTCCTGGAAGGCGACGGTGGTGTCGGTCTCCCGGACGATCGTCGCCGGGATCTGCCCCGCGACGATCTTGCAGAACAGGCAGTCGTCCTGCGGCTCTCCCGCCATGCGTGCCTCCTCACACGGACTGATCACTACGACGGCATGCTATCGGCACTCTCCACCCGCCCGCCCCGGAAGGCCGGGCGGGTGAAGGGCGTCCGCCCGCCCCTCCCGGAGAGGGGGCGGCGGATCACAGTGCGGGCAGCTCCGGGGGCTGTTTCGCCGGACGCTCCTCCAGTGCCGCCAGTGCCAGGCGGATCGCCTCGTCCAACTGCGTGTCGCGGCCCGCCGCGTGGTCCTGCGGGGCCTGGACCACCTCGACGTCGGGATCGACGCCGTGGTTCTCCACGTCCCACCCGTACCCCTCCATCCAGAAGGCGTACTTGGGCTGGGTCACCAGCGTGCCGTCGACCAGCCGGTACTTGCTGTCGATCCCGATGACACCGCCCCACGTCCGCGTCCCGACCACCGGGCCGATGCCGAGCGCCTTGATGGCCGCGTTGACGATGTCGCCGTCCGAGCCGGAGAACTCGTTGGCGACCGCGACGACGGGCCCGCGCGGCGCGTCCTCCGGGTAGCTGTACGGCCGTAGTCCGCGCGGCAGGTCCCAGCCCACGATCCGCCGCGCCAGCTTCTCCACGACCAGCTGGGAGGTGTGGCCGCCCCGGTTCTCCCGGACGTCCACGACCAGGCCCTCCCGCGCGACCTCGATCCGCAGGTCACGGTGGAGCTGCGCCCACCCGGAGCCCACCATGTCCGGCACGTGCAGATACCCGAGCCGCCCGCCCGACTTCTCGTGCACGTACGCCCGCCGGTCCGCCACCCACGCGTGGTACCTGAGCGGCTCCTCGTCGGCGATCGGCACGACGACGGCGTACCGCAGGTCACCCCCGCCCGCCGGCGAGACCGTCAGCTCCACCGGTTTGCCGGCCGTCCCGACCAGCAGCGGCCCGGGCCCGGTCACCGGATCCACCGGCCGCCCGCCGACCGCGACGATCGCGTCACCGGCCCGTATCGCCACCCCGGGCGCCGCCAGCGGTGCCTGGGCGTCGGGGTCGGAGGTCTCCGAGGGCAGCACCCGGTCGACGCGCCAACTTCCGTCCGTATGCCGGGAGATGTCGGCGCCGAGCAGTCCCTGCCGCCGGTCGTGGCCCGGGCCGTAGCCGTGGGGAAGGACGTACGCGTGCGAGGTGCCCAGCTCGCCCTGCACCTCCCACAGCAGGTCGACCAGGTCGTCGTGGGTGGCGACCCGGTCGAGCACCGGCCGGTAGCGCCCCAGTACGCCGTCCCAGTCGACGCCGCCCAGGTCGGGCCGCCAGAAGTTGTCCCGCATGATCCGGCCGGTCTCGTCGAACATCTGCCGCCACTCGGCCGCCGGATCGACGGTCTGCCGGACGCGCGACAGGTCGACGGTGATGTTCGCGTCGGAGTCGTCGTCGTTCGGGGCGCGCCGGTCGCTGGGGACGACCTTGAGCTTGCCGTCGGTCCACAGCAGCACCCGCTTGCCGTCGCCGGTGACCGAGAAGTGGTCGGCGTCCGAGGCGAGGTGCTCGATGCGCTGCTGGACGAGGTCGTACCGCTCCAGCTCGCTCCTGGGGTCGGGATCGTCGGGCGTGGCGCGGGAGGCGCCGAGGACGCCGCGCACCGGGTGCCGCAGCCACAGCACCCCGTCCTTGGCGGCGCGCAGCCCCGAGTAGCGCGCGGCCTCCACCGGGAACGGCACGATCCGGTCGGCGAGGCCCTCCAGGTCGACGCGGGTGGTCGGCGCGCCCTCGCTGTCGGGTGTCTCGTCCTTGTCGGGCGTCTCGAAGGGGCGGCCGTGCCGCTGGGGACCGAACGGGGAGGGGGTGGTCGCGGAGAGCGTGATCAGGTGCGGCCGGGAGCCGCCCACGAAGGCGAGGTCGAAGACGTGGTCGTCGTACACCGGGTCGAAGGAGCGCGCCGAGAGGAACGCGAGGTGCTTGCCGTCGAGGGTGAACGCGGGCGCGTAGTCCCGGAACCGCAGCGGGGTCGCCTCGGTCACCGACAGGTCGGCCGTGTTGGCGAGTTTCAGATGGCGCAGCGGGCGCGGTCCGGGGTGCGACCAGGCCAGCCACGCCGAGTCGGGTGCGAAGACGAGCCCGCTGACCTCGCCGTCCTCGCTGCGGTCGACCTCGCGCACCTCGCCGCTGTCCCGCTCGACCAGCAGCACCCGCCCGTCGTGCGCGGCGACGGCGACCTTGCTGCCGTCGGGCGACACCGCGAGCCCCAGCACCCGCCCGAGCTGCCCCGCGACGAGCCGTCGCGGGACGGCGCCGGGGGCGAGGCCGGTGGCGGGCGCGAACTCCAGCGCGTCGTCGCCCTCCGCGTCCGTCACCCACACCACCCACTCCTCGCCGTCCGCGCGGAAGGTGTGCGGTAGCCGGGCGCGCACGCCGTGCTCCGCGGCGAGCGCTCGGGCGGGCCCCGAGCGGTGGGTCACCCAGTGGACGGCGCCGCGCACCGGGACGGCACTGCCGCGCCCCGCGTGGTCGGGCGAGGCGGCCCCGAACCAGCGGGAGGCATCGACCGGATACGGCTGGAGGTCCACGCGCTGCCCGCCGAGCCGGATGTCGAGCGGCCTGGGCTCGGCGCCGTCGAGGTCGTCGAGGATCCACAGCCGGCCGGCGGAGGAGTACACGACCCGGGTGCCGTCGGTGGCCGCGTGGCGGGCGTAGAAGCCTTCGATCGGCGTGTGCCGTCGCAGGTCGGAGCCGTCGGCGAGCGACGAGTACAGCGCCCCGACGTCCTCGTGGTCAGAGAGGAAGACGATACGGTCCCCCACCCACGACGGGTACTCGATGTTGCCGTCCAAGTCCTCGTGCAGCCGTACGAACTCGCCGCCGCCCTCACGGTCGATCCACAGCTTGCCGGCCGTGCCGCCCCGGTACCGCTTCCAGAGGGCGGCCTCGCGGGCCCCGGCGGACAGCAGCACGGTGTGCGGCCCGTACGCGACCTCGCCGACGGGCCCGTACGGCAGCGTGGTGGCCGGTCCCCCGTCGAGCGGTACGGCGTGCGCCCAGGTGCGGCGCAGCGAGGCCTGACCGACCGTGCTCAGCGCGAGCACGTCTCCGTCGGGAGTCCAGCCGCGCACCTGGGTCTTCCAACTCCCCCAGTGGGTGAGGCGCTTGGCGGGCCCGCCGTCGATCGGCGCGATGTGCACCTCGGGGGCGCCGTCGCGGGTGGAGGTCCAGGCGACGGTCGTGCCGTCCGGGGAGATGCGGGGGTGGTTCACGGGTATGTTGTCGGCGCTGACCCGCCAGGCGCGGCCGCCGTCGAGCGGGGCGACCCAGACGTCGTCCTCGGCGGTGAAGGCGACCAACTCGCCGTGCAGATGCGGGAAACGGAGATACGCGGGCGATGCGGACTGAGTCACCAGGTCACCCTAAGCAGCCGGCGCGGTCCCGAACAGGGGGCTTCCCCACTTGCCTGCGTCGCATGCGTCCGTCACTTGCCCTGAACCGGCCAGCAGGTGGGGTCGCCCTGGCACCAGATGGTCCTGGTGACGGTGACCGTGACCGTGGGCCCGGGCCGCCCGGGGACGGTCGGGTCGCCGGCGGGCGGGCTGGGCGTGCTGCCCTGGCAGTCGCCGAGGCCGCTGACGTGGAACAACTCCTTGCCACCCACGGTGGCCCTGAGGTCCCCGCGGACGCACCTGCCGTCGACGGCGCGGGTGACACGGCCCTTGACGGTGATGTCCTTCCCGTCGTCCGTCTGCCCCTTGCAGTCGACGGTGACGACGGCGGTCTCGCTCGCCGAGGGCGCCGAGCCGGACGTTCCCCTCGTGCCGGCCCCGCCGCCGTAGTCGCCCGAGCAGCTCAGCCAGCGCACCTTCACATGCTGCCGCTGAAGCTCCTTGGTGGCGGTCTGGTCCGTGGTGTACGCCACCGCAGCGGAGCTGAGATCACCGGGTTGGCAGGCCACGGCTCCGCCCACGGCCACCACCGCGAGGCCGGTGACCGCGGCGAGCCGTCGTGACCCGGGCCGTCGCCCAATGCGCCGCAATGCCCCCATGAAGGGCAGCGTGCCACTCCCGCGGCGCAGACGGTAGAGCGCATACGGCCACGCGAGCGCCCCGCCGTCAGCCTCCCCGCGCCGTCAGCCGCGCAGCAGCAGCCACTGCTGAAGTTCCACCAGATTGCCCTCCGGGTCCTTGAGGTGGGCGACGCGCATGCGGTCGGTCATGGGGGCCGGGCCGTGCAGGAGGGTCGCGCCGCGGGAGGTGATCTCGGCGCAGTACGCGTCCAGGTCGTCCACGCGCAGTACCACCAGCGAGCGGTGGCCCGCGGCCTCGTCCCCCAGCTCGCCGAGGACCTCGGCCATCATCGCCCGGTCCTGGAGCGCGATGCCCGCGGAGCCGGTGGCCGGGCTGAACTTCTCGTACGGTCCGTCGGCCGCGCCCGACTGCGGCTTGAGGCCGAGGACGTCGGCGTAGAAGCGGTAGCAGGCCGGGAAGTCCGATACCAGCAGCCGCACTTGGGCGAGTTCCATGGCGTTCCCCCGGTGGCTCGATGGATCCGTTGGAGATCCGTGCGTCAGGACCAGCGGCCCGTGCGGCCGAGCAGCAGCGCGGCCGCCGCAGTGCCGGCGGTCGATGTACGAAGGACACTACGCCCGAGGACGTACGCCTTCGCACCCGCTTCCCGGAACAGCGCCAACTCCTCGGAGGAGACGCCACCTTCGGGCCCGACGACCAGCACGATCTCCCCCTCGGCGGGGAGTTGGGCGGTGGCGAGCGGCTCGCTGCCGTACTCGAAGTCCGAGTGGAGCACGGCGGCGAAGTCGGCTTTGGCGAGAAGTGCGGCAACCTGCCTGGTGGTCGCCGCGTCCGCGACCTCCGGGAAACGCACCCGGCGCGACTGCTTGCCCGCCTCGCGGGCGGTGGCCCGCCACTTGCCGAGCGCCTTCAGCCCGCGGTCGCCCTTCCACTGGGTGATGCACCGGGAGGCCTGCCAGGGGACGATCGCGTCGACGCCGACCTCGGTCATGGTCTCCACGGCCAGCTCACCGCGGTCGCCCTTGGGGAGGGCCTGGACGACGGTGATA
The DNA here is from genome assembly GCF_025642135.1 of Streptomyces cynarae. Classification (NCBI taxonomy): domain Bacteria; kingdom Bacillati; phylum Actinomycetota; class Actinomycetes; order Kitasatosporales; family Streptomycetaceae; genus Streptomyces; species Streptomyces cynarae. The sequence continues at coordinate 2,983,592 of NZ_CP106793.1, forward strand.
CGGGGAGACTCCGGAGGCTCCTCGTTCACCGGGTGCATGTGGACGACCAACCGGTCCTTGCCCTCGATGTCGACGACCTCGCACTCCGCCCACCGCCCGGCGCCGTCGGTCAGCACGACGGTCTCCCCCGGGCGCAGCCGCTTCACGGACACGGCATGGCGTCCCTCGGGACCGTCCAGGACGTACCGCCCTCCGGGACCGGCCCGGAAGTCCTCCACCACGAACACCGGCGCCGTCATCGTCCGGCACCCCCCGTCGACAACGCTGTCGCCGCCTGCTGAACCTCCGCGACCAGCACCTCCACCAGCCGGCCGGCGGGCAGGTCCCGCGCCAGTCGGTGGCCCTGGCCCGCCCACAGGGCCATTCCCTGGGCGTCACCGGCCTTGGCGGCCGCCTTGCGCAGGGGGGAGGTGAGGTGGTGGATCTCGGGGTACGCGGCGGGCGCGTAGGGGCCGTGTTCGCGCATGAACCGGTTGACCAGCCCGCGCGCCGGGCGTCCGGAGAAGGCCCGGGTCAGCTCGGTGCGGACGAAGTGGGGGTCGGTCAGCGCCTGCTTGTGCGCGGGGTGGGCGCCGGACTCGGGCGTGGCGAGGAACGCGGTGCCGAGCTGGGCGGCGCTCGCGCCCGCGGCGAGGACGGCGGCGATCTGGCTGCCGCGCATGATGCCTCCGGCGGCGACGATCGGAATGCTCACGGTCTCGCGGACCTGGGCGAGGAGCGAGAGCAGCCCTATGCCGGCGCCGTCGTTCTCGTGACTGTCCCGGTGGGTTCCCTGGTGGCCGCCGGCCTCGACGCCCTGCGCGATCACCGCGTCGGCGCCCGCCTCCTGCACGGCCAGGGCCTCCTCGGCGGTGGTCGCGGTGACCAGGGTGAGGGTGCCCAGGCGCCGCAGGGACTCCAGGACGTCCGGGGCCGGGACTCCGAAGTGGAAGGAGACCACGGGGACCGGGTCGTCGAGGAGGACGGCGAGTTTGGCGTCGTAGCCGTCGTCACGGCCGCTGTCGCGGTCGCCCAGCTCGGTCTCGTACCAGGTGGCCTCGCCGGCGAGCTGGTTGGCGTACACCTCGACGGCGGCCGGGTCGGCATACTCGGGCTGCGGCATGAAGACGTTCACGCCGAAGGGGCGGTGGGTCAGCCCGCGGAGCTGCTTGATCTCCTGGTACATCCCGTCGGCGGTCTTGTACCCGGCGGCGAGGAAACCCAGGCCGCCGGCCTCGGACACGGCGGCGGCGAGCTGCGGCACGGAGGCGCCGCCCGCCATGGGGGCCTGCACGATCGGGTGCGGGGAGAGATCGGTCAGGGAGGACATGACGGCATGTTGTCACGTCTTTCGAACGAGTCCGAATCCACCGGTCCCGTTGCATACGCGGGAGGAATGAGGACAGTCCGATGGCAGCCCGGGACGGTGGAAATCAGCCCGTCTGGGGGTCCCCCCTGCTCGAAGAGCTTGGGGGAGTTTGAGGACGAGGCCGTTCAGGCCGAAGGGGGGTCTGGGGGCGCAGCCCCCCAGGGACGGCCACCCCGGCGCCGGATGCCCATCCGACGCCGGGTACCCGACACCGTCAGCGCCCGTTGAACGCATCCTTCAACCGAGAGAACAACCCCTGCTGCCCCGGCTGACTGTGCCCGCCCGGGGGCCAACCCCCGGACCCCCGGCCCACGCCAGCGCTCACCTCAACGCCCGTTGAACGCATCCTTCAACCGAGAGAACAACCCCTGCTGCCCCGGCTGACTGTGCCTACCCGGGGGCCAACCCCCGGACCCCCGGGCCCCCAGCGCTCACCTCAACGCCCGTTGAACGCATCCTTCAACCGAGAGAACAACCCCTACTGCCCCGGCTGACTGTGCCTACCCGGGGACCAACCCCGGACCCCCGGCCCACGCCAGCGCTCACCTCAACGCCCGTTGAACGCATCCTTCAACCGAGAGAACAACCCCTACTGCCCCGGCTGACTGTGCCTACCCGGGGACCAACCCCCGGACCCCCGGCCCACGCCAGCGCTCACCTCAACGCCCGTTGAACGCATCCTTCAACCGAGAGAACAACCCCTACTGCCCCGGCTGACTGTGCCTACCCGGGGACCAACCCCCGGACCCCCGGCCCACGCCAGCGCTCACCTCAACGCCCGTTGAACGCATCCTTCAACCGAGAGAACAACCCCTGCTGCCCCGGCTGACTGTGCCTACCCGGGGGCCAACCCCCGGACCCCCGGCCCACGCCAGCGCTCACCTCAACGCCCGTTGAACGCATCCTTCAACCGAGAGAACAACCCCTGCTGCCCCGGCTGGAACTGACCCTGTGGCCGCTCCTCGCCGCGCAGCTTCGCCAGCTCGCGCAGCAGCCGCTCCTGCTCGGGGTCCAGCTTGGTGGGCGTCTGGACCTCGACGTGGACCACCAGGTCGCCCCGGCCGCCGCCGCGCAGATGCGTGACACCGCGGTTGTGCAGCGGGATCGACTGCCCGGACTGCGTACCGGGACGGATGTCGACCTCCTCCAGGCCGTCCAGCGTCTCCAGCGGCACCTTCGTGCCGAGGGCCGCCGCCGTCATCGGGATGGTGACCGTGCAGTGCAGATCGTCGCCGCGGCGCTGGAACGTCTGGTGCGGCAGCTCGTGGATCTCGACGTACAGGTCGCCGGCCGGGCCGCCGCCGGGGCCGACCTCGCCCTCGCCCGCGAGCTGGATCCGTGTGCCGTTGTCGACACCGGCCGGGATCTTCACGGTGAGCGTCCGGCGTGAGCGCACCCGCCCGTCACCGGCGCACTCCGGGCACGGGTTCGGGACGATCGTGCCGAAGCCCTGGCACTGCGGGCACGGCCGGGAGGTCATGACCTGGCCCAGGAAGGACCGGGTGACCTGCGAGACCTCACCGCGGCCACGGCACATGTCACACGTCTGCGCCGACGTACCCGGCGCGGCGCCCTCGCCGTTGCAGGTGTTGCAGACGACGGCCGTGTCGACCTGGATGTCCTTCGTCGTGCCGAAGGCCGCCTCGTCCAGCTCGATCTCGAGCCGGATCATCGCGTCCTGGCCCCGGCGGGTGCGCGAGCGCGGACCGCGCTGCGACGCCGTGCCGAAGAACGCGTCCATGATGTCGGAGAAGTTCCCGAAGCCGCCCGCGCCGAAGCCGCCCGCGCCGGCGCCGCCCGACTGGGACAGCGGGTCGCCGCCGAGGTCGTAGACCTGCTTCTTCTGCGGGTCCGAGAGCACCTCGTACGCGGCGTTGATCTCCTTGAACCGCTCCTGCGTCTTCGGATCGGGATTGACGTCCGGGTGCAGCTCGCGGGCGAGCCGGCGGAACGCCTTCTTGATCTCTTCCTGCGACGCGTCGCGGCGCACGCCGAGTACGGCGTAGTAGTCCGTGGCCACTTACGACTCCGCCAGGATCTGTCCGACGTACCGTGCCACCGCTCGTACCGCTCCCATCGTTCCCGGGTAATCCATGCGGGTCGGTCCGACCACGCCGAGTTTCGCTACTGCCTCGCCGCCCGAACCGTAGCCCACGGAGACGATGGACGTGGAGTTGAGTCCTTCGTGCGCGTTCTCATGGCCGATACGTACCCGCATGGCCGGATCCTTCGCCTCACCCAGCAGTTTGAGGAGCACGACCTGCTCCTCCAGCGCCTCCAGGACGGGGCGGATGGTGAGAGGGAAGTCATGCGCGAAGCGGGTCAGGTTCGCGGTGCCGCCGATCATCAGCCGCTCCTCGGTCTCCTCCACGAGCGTCTCCAGCAGCGTGGAGAGCACCGTCGAGACCGTGCCGCGGTCCTCCGGCTCCTCGAACGCCTCGGGCAGATCCTGCACGAGCTGCGGGACGTCCGCGAAGCGGCGGCCGGCGACCCGGCTGTTGAGCCGCGCGCGCAGGTCCGCGAGCGACGTCTCGCCGAACGGCGCCGGGCAGTCGATCATGCGCTGCTCGACCCGGCCGGTGTCCGTGATCAGCACGAGCATCACACGCGCGGGTGCCATCGACAGCAGCTCCACATGGCGCACGGTCGAACGCGTCAACGACGGGTACTGCACGACGGCGACCTGCCGGGTGAGCTGTGCGAGCAACCGCACCGTGCGCGCCACCACGTCGTCGAGGTCGACGGCGCCCTCCAGGAAGTTATGGATCGCGCGGCGCTCGGGCGGGCTCATCGGCTTCACGGCCGCGAGCTTGTCGACGAAGAGGCGGTAGCCCTTGTCCGTGGGAATGCGTCCTGCGCTGGTGTGCGGCTGGGCGATGTACCCCTCGTCCTCCAGCGCGGCCATGTCGTTTCGGACGGTGGCCGGGGAGACGCCGAGGTTGTGCCGCTCGGTGAGAGCCTTGGAACCCACCGGCTCTTCGGTGCCGACGTAGTCCTGGACGATGGCGCGCAACACCTCGAGCCTGCGTTCACTGAGCATCGCGCACACCTCCAGCGGTCATGTCCCCTTGGCGCTTCCCCTGGCACTCTGCACTTGCGAGTGCCAGCATTCCCCGGCCCAGTGTACGGCTGTCGGGTACACACCCGGCAAGGGCGGGCACCGGTGCCGTGCCGAGGTGTTACCGACCTGTACCGGCCTGTCCTGCCGGGTGGGGCGCCTGCGGATAGCGTCGCCGTATGACGGTGTTGTGGGAAGGCTCGGGGTGGGAGGCGCTCGGGGCGCGTGCGGGGCGGACCAGGCTGCCGGTCTGGGACTGCACGGCCGGGCTGGTGGTGGGCGACGACGCGGCGCTGCTGGTCGACGCCGGGTCGAGCCTGTCCGAGGGCGCGCGCTTGCGCGGCGCGGCGGAGCGGCTGCTGGAGCCGCTCGGCGGAGACCGGCGTGTGACGCATCTCGCGCTCACCCATCCGCACTTCGACCATGTCTTCGGGGCGGCGGCGTTCGCGGGCGCGGAGGTGTTCGGAGCCGTGGGCATCGACAGGGTGCTCGCGTACGGGCGGGGGGAACTGGTCGCGGACGCGGTCCGCAACGGTCTGGACCCGGCGGAGGCGGCCGAGGCGGCGGACGCACTGGTCCGCCCTCACCACCAGGTCTCCGGCGAGTGGACGCTGGACCTGGGCGGGGTCCAGGTGCTGCTGGCGAATGTGGGCCCGGGCCACACGGCCCATGACCTGGTGGTGTTCGTCCCCGGGGACCCGGAGGTCGTGTTCTGCGGGGACATGGTGGAGGAGTCCGGCGAACCGCAGGCGGGCCCGGACGCGATCCCCTCGCACTGGCCGGCGGCCCTGGACCGGCTGCTGGAGCTGGGCGGGGAGGACGCGGCGTACGTCCCGGGGCACGGGGCGGTGGTGGACGCGCGGTTCGTACGGGCCCAGCGGGACGAGTTGGCGTCCCGTTTCGGCGTGTCGTAGCACCTCGAGGACGTCTTCTCCTATCGTCACTCGAATGCGCCAGTACTCTCCGGATCTGACCCCTCCGTGGAAGAAGCCGAAGCCCGTGCCGGAGGTCCCGGCGGACCCCGGTCTGGTGGTGGAGGAGCCGCGCACGGGGTTCTGCGGGGCGGTGATCCGCTGCGAGGCGGGCACGGTGACGCTGGAGGACCGCTTCGGCAAGCACCGGGTGTTCCCGCTGGAGCCGGGGGGCTTCCTGCTGGAGGGCCGGACGGTGACCCTGGTCCGTCCCAAGGCCGGCGTGCAGCGCCCCACGCGTACGGCGTCCGGCTCGGTGGCCGTTCCGGGTGCGCGCGCGAGGGTGGCCCGCGCCGGCCGTATCTATGTGGAGGGCCGCCACGACGCCGAACTGGTCGAGAAGGTGTGGGGCGACGACCTGCGCATCGAGGGCGTGGTGGTGGAGTACCTGGAGGGCGTCGACGACCTGCCGTCGATCGTCGAGTCCTTCGCCCCGGGCCCCGACGCCCGCCTGGGTGTCCTGGTGGACCACCTGGTCCCCGGCACGAAGGAGTGGCGCATCGCGCAGTCGGTGACGAGCGAGCACGCGCTCGTGGTCGGACACCCGTACATCGACATCTGGGAGGCGGTGAAGCCGGCGTCCCTGGGGATCGAGGCCTGGCCGCGGATTCCACGTGGCCAGGACTGGAAGACTGGGGTGTGCCGGGCCTTGGGCTGGCCGTCGGACAACACCGGCGCGGTGTGGCAGGCGATCCTGAAGCGGGTGGGGTCCTACAAGGACCTGGAGCCGGCGTTGCTGGGCCGGATCGAGGAGTTGATCGACTTCGTTACGGCAATCGGTGACGCCTGACTCCCGTGAGAATCCCGAATTCGCTTGTATCCAGTTCGACATCGAGCAACTCGAGCAGCACCGGGTCTCCGAACTTGGTGATCCATTGCCCACGGTAGTCGGCTTGCTCCCCTTCACCGATGGGGTCGGTGAGCAGAACGCAGTGTGCGACGATCGGGTCGATGATCAGATAGGCAGGGATCTTACCTGCCGCATAGATGGAGCGCTTGATCCCATAGTCTCGGTCAACGCTCGTCTTGGAGACCACCTCGACCACCATCGCGACCAACTGGGACGGCAGAAGATGGCCTGAGGCCGGTGCCACACCGCGTTCCAGCACCACCAGGTCCGGAATGGGCTCGCTGGCCTCATCGATGATGTCCACATCCGTTGTCTGGAGCCGTTCCCAGCGCTTGCGCGGGATCTGATCCACCACGTCCTCCACGATCCGGTTATGCACCAGATCAGGAGTGGCCATCATCACGATTTCCCCCCGGAGAAGCTCAACCTTGATGCCCTCGGGAGGCTCGAACTCCTCGAAGAACTTGGCCATCCCACGCTCGTCCACAGCGGTCATCTCCGTGGCCCTCCACATCCGCCGCGTCCTTTTGGCGGCAGCCTACGAACCAGGTTAGGGACCGAACCCTCGTTCCGCTGGGATTCACCCACCGGAGTGATCAGTCCACCAGGTCCCGCACCACCGCGTCCGCCAGCAGCCGCCCCCGCAGCGTGAGAACGGCCCGCCCCCGCTCGTACGGACCGGGCTCCAGCAGCCCCTCCCCCAGCGCTCGGCGGGACGCCGTCAGCCCCTCCTCCCGCAGCAGACTCAACGGCGCCCCCTCCCGCAGCCGCAGCTCCAGCAGGATCCGCTCCACCCGGCGGTCCTCCTCCGACAGGACCTCCCGCCCGGCGCCCGGGGAGCGGCCCTCCGCCAGCGCCGCCGCGTACGCCCCCGGGTGCTTCACGTTCCACCAGCGCACCCCGCCCACATGGCTGTGCGCGCCCGGGCCCGCGCCCCACCAGTCCGCGCCTCGCCAGTACAGCTCGTTGTGCAGGCAGCGGCCGGCGGTCGACGTGGCCCAGTTGGAGACCTCGTACCAGTCGTAGCCCGCCGACCCCAGCGCCTCGTCCGCTATCAGATAGCGGTCCGCGTGCACGTCGTCGTCCGTCATCGGGATCTCGCCCCGGCGGATGCGGCGGGCGAGCTGCGTTCCCTCCTCCACGATCAGCGCGTACGCCGAGATGTGGTCCGGGGCCGCTCCCAGCGCCGCGTCCAGGGAGGCGCGCCAGTCGTCGTCCGACTCCCCCGGGGTGCCGTAGATCAGGTCCAGGTTCACATGCTCGAAGCCCGCGGCCCGCGCCTCGGCCACGCACGCCTCGGGACGGCCCGGGGTGTGCGTGCGGTCGAGGATCTTCAGGACGTGCGGGCGGGCGCTCTGCATGCCGAAGGAGATCCGGGTGAAGCCGCCCTCCCGGAGGGTGGCCAGATACGCCGGATCGACCGACTCCGGGTTTGCCTCCGTGGTCACCTCCGCGTCCTCCGCGAGGCCGAACTCGTCGCGGATCGCCCCCAGCATCCGTACGAGGTCGTCCGCGGCCAGCAGCGTCGGCGTACCGCCCCCGACGAAGACCGTGCGCACCTGGCGCGGGTCGTCGCCCAGCACCTTGCGGGCCAGGCGGACCTCGTCGATCAGGGTCGACGCGTAGTTGTCCCGGGAGGCGAGGACGCCTCCCGTGCCCCGCAGCTCCGTCGCCGTGTACGTGTTGAAGTCGCAGTAGCCGCAGCGCGTCGCGCAGTACGGCACATGGAGGTAGAACCCGAGGGGGCGCTCGGCGGCCCCGGCGAGCGCGTGCGCGGGCAGCGCGCCGTCGTCGGGGACCGGTTCGCCGTCGGGGAGTGCGGAAGGCATGTCCCCCATTGTCCCGTACTGCCAGAAGTCCTCATTCCGCCTGAAGCACCAGCAGCGCCAGATCGTCCTCCGGCGGCTTCCCGCCGAACTCGTGCACCAGCGTCCTGATCCGCTCGGCGACCAGCTCCGCGTTCATCCCGGCACAGCCCGCCAGGGCCGCCGCGAGCCCGTCGCCGTCGTCGAACTGGCGGGACCCGCTGCGCCGCTCGGTCACCCCGTCGGTGACGCACAGCAGCGTGTCCCCGGAGCGCAGATCGAAGGTCTCGCACGTGTACGTCTCGTCCTCGACGACCCCGAGCAGCGTCTGCGGCTGGGCCACGGCCCGTACGTCGCCGCCCGGGCCGAGCAGCAGCGGCAGCGGATGCCCGGCCGAGGCGAGCGTGCAGCGCACTCCGCCGTCGAAGGGGACCAGTTCCCCGTAGAGGAGGGAGAGGAAGCGGGCGTGGGGGCCCTCGTCGGCGACCGGCATCGGCGTGCCCGCCGCGACCAGCGCCCGGGCCGCCGCGTCGGAGGCCTCCGTGGCGTCGTCGAGCAGGAGCTGGTTGAGGCGGTCCAGGACGTCGGGGACGTCGTAGCCTTCGCGGGCCAGCAGCCGCAGCCAGGGCCGGGCGAGCCCGATCACGACCGCGGCCTCCGGACCCTTGCCCTGGACGTCGCCCAGCGCGAAGCACCACCGTCCGTGGCCGGCGGGGAAGATGTCGTAGAAGTCACCGCTCGGTCCGCCCATGTCGCACGGCTCGTACACGAGTGCGCTGCTCACCCCGGGGATCTCGGCGACCGCGCCGGGCAGCAGCCCGCGCTGGAGCACCCGGCTGATGGTGGCCTGGCGGGCGTACTGCCGGGCCGCCCCGATGGCCAGCGCCACCCGGCGGCTGAGGTCCTCGACGAGCCCGGTGATCTCGTCGGGGAAGCGCAGCAATCCGGCCCGTCCGATGACGAGCGTCCCGAGCGGCCGCCCGCCCGCGATCAGCCGGTAGGCGAGCGCCGCCCCGGTCGCGCCCCGCGGGCCCAGCGCCTCGCCGGGCCAGGGAACGGGCACCGCCCGGGAACGCACCGACTCGGGCAGTCGGGGCGGGTCCTTCTCCAGGGCCCGGCGCAGTTCCTCGATGCGGTTCTCGCTGCCGTGCCAGACGCGGGCGAGCCGGGGGCGGCCGCGACCGGCGCCGAAGGGCCGCGCCAGCCGGTCGCCTCGTCCTCCAGCCACACCGCGCACCAGTCGGCGAGCCGGGGCACGATCAGCTGCCCGGTGAGCGCGGCGACCAGGTCCTCGTCGAGCTGCCCGGCGAGCAGGTCGGACGCCTCGGCCAGGAAGGACAGCGCGCCGCGGCCCCGCCACTCCCGGTCGTACAGGCCTCGTCCGGGTTCGGCGAAGGCGGAGAGTTCGGGCCCGAGTATCTCGGCGGGGCTCAGCCCGCGTCCCAGGGCGCTGTCTCCGGCGTACGTCTCGATCGCGTCCTCGGCGTCCCGGGCGGCGTGCAGAGGAAGCAGCGCCCAGACGGTCTTCGTGCCGGTGCGGTAACTGATCCCCCAAGCCGTGGAGAGGGAGGAGACGAGGCGCAGGCCGCGGCCGTACTCCGGTATGCCGTAGGGCCGCTCGGCGCCGTCGTCCCGGACCGCGCGCGAGGGGTGGTGGTCGGAGACCTCGACGAGGAGCCCGGCCGACTCGCCCTGCGCGTCCATGAGGCGGCAGACCAGCTCGACGTCGGTGCCGGCGTGCACTACGGCGTTGGTGACGAGTTCGCTGACGACGAGCAGGGCGTCGTCGGCCAGCCGCTCGGTGACGGCGTCGGGCTCGGCGGGCCGGTCCCACTCGCTGAGGGCGGCGCGCACGAGCCGGCGGGCGTTGCCGGCCGCGAGGGGGCTGCCGGGCAGGGTCGACCGCACCACCGTGCGCAGCCCCGCGGACTCGAGCACGTCGGGGGCGCGGGAGGCGGTCTCCCGTTGGGTGGGAATGGGCCCCATGGGCAGCTCCCCGGGCAGTTCGGTCGAATGAGCCTGTGGCGATGCGGACAGGGTGACAGACTGACCCCGCCCATAAGCACCGAGTTACCGAAGTGGCCCGCCATGAGTGAGAACCGTGCTACGCATGTGGTCGAAGACGGACAGATTCGAGCAGGGCATGCCTACTGAGAAGACGTCCGAGGACAGCGCCGGCATCCTCCTCGTCGACGACATGGAGGAGAACCTGACGGCGCTGGAGGCCGTGCTGCGCTCGCTCAACGAGCCGCTGGTGCGCGCGCGATCGGGTGAGGAGGCGATGAAGGCGCTGCTCGAGCGCCGGTTCGCGGTGGTCCTGCTGGACATCCGCATGCCCGGCATGGACGGTTTCGAGACCGCCGCGCACATCAAACCGCTGGACCGGACCAAGGACGTCCCGATCGTCTTCCTGACCGGCTCGGACGCGGAGGCCGGGTATGCCTTCCGGGGGTACGCGACGGGGGCCGCGGACTATCTGACGAAGCCGTTCGATCCGTGGGTGCTGCGGGCCAAGGTGACGGTGTTCCTCGATCTGTACCGCAAGAGCAGGCGGTTGGAGCGGCTGCAGGAGGGCCTGGCAGGCCTGGTGGAGCACCTGTCCGGCCTGGAGGATCGCCTGTCTGCGGACGACCTCCCGGACCTGGCTCGACTACGGTGCCAGATCCGGGAGTTACAGCAGTTGGCCGGCGACGGGCAGGCGTCCTGACGCCTTCTCAGGCTTCGCGCGATCCCGCGTACATCTCATCGATCAGGTGCTTGTACTCCCGTTCGACGACCGGCCGCTTCAGCTTCAGGCTGGGCGTGATCTCCCCGTGCTCCACATCGAGGTCCCGCGGCAGCAACCGGAACTTCTTGATCGTCTGCCAGCGCTGGAGGCCCTCGTTGAGCTGCTTGACATAGCCGTCGACCATCTCGACCGTCTGCGGCGCTGCCACGACCTCGGCGTAGGACTTGCCCTCCAGGCCGTTCTCCTTCGCCCACTCCAGGATCGCGACCTCGTCGAGCGCGATGAGCGCGGTGCAGAAGTTACGGTCGGCGCCGTGCACAAGGATGTTGGAGACGTACGGGCACACCGCCTTGAACTGGCCCTCGACCTCGGCGGGCGCGATGTACTTGCCGCCGGAGGTCTTGATGAGGTCCTTCTTGCGGTCGGTGATGCGCAGATACCCGTCGGGCGACAGTTCGCCGATGTCACCGGTGTGGAACCAGCCGTCCGCCTCCAGCACCTCGGCGGTCTTCTCGGGCAGCCCGTGGTAGCCCTCCATGATGCCCGGGCCGCGCAGCAGGATCTCGCCGTCGTCCGCGATGCGCACCTCCGTGCCGGGCAGCGGCTTGCCGACCGTGCCCGTGCGGTAGGCCTCGCCCGGGTTGACGAAGGAGGCCGCGGAGGACTCGGTGAGGCCGTAGCCCTCCAGGATGTGGATGCCGGCGCCCGCGAAGAAGTACCCGATCTCGGGTGCGAGGGCGGCCGATCCGGAGACGCAGGCGCGCAGCCGGCCGCCGAACGCCTCGCGGATCTTGGCGTACACGAGGGCGTCCGCGACCTTGTGCTTGGCGCCGAGGCCGAACGGCACGGCGTGGGTGCCGGTGCGGCGGAAGTTGTCCTGCGAGACCTTTGCGTACTCGCGGGCCACCTCTGCCGCCCACTGGAAGATCTTGTACTTGGCCGGGCCGCCCGCCCGGGCCTTGGCCGCGACGCCGTTGTAGACCTTCTCGAAGATGCGCGGCACGGCCGCCATGTACGTCGGCTGCACGACCGGTAGATTCTCGATGATCTTGTCGACGCGGCCGTCGACGGCGGTGACGTGCCCGACCTCGATCTGGCCGGAGGTGAGCACCTTGCCGAAGACGTGGGCGAGCGGCAGCCACAGGTACTGCACGTCCTCGGGGCCGAGCAGCCCGGTCGCGGCGATCGCCTTCGCCATGTACGCCCAGTTGTCGTGCGGCAGGCGCACGCCCTTGGGGCGGCCGGTGGTACCGGAGGTGTAGATGAGCGTGGCGAGCTGGTCCTTGGTGATCGCGCCGACCCGTTCCTTGATCAGCTCGGGGTGCTTCTCCAGGTAGGCGGCGCCGCGCTGCTCCAGTTCGGTCAGGCTGAGCACCCCGTCGCCGGTCTCGGCGCCCGCCGGGTCGATCACCACGATGTGGGTCAGGGCGGGCAGCTCGTCGCGCTTCTGCTGCGCCTTGGCGAGCTGCTCGGCGTTCTCCGCGACGAGGACCCTGCTCTGGGAGTCGGCGAGGATGAAGGCCGACTCCTCGGCGTTGGTCTGCGGATAGATGGTGGTCGTGGCGGCACCGGCGCACAGGATGCCGAGGTCGGCGAGGATCCACTCGACCCGGGTGGAGGAGGCGAGGGCGACGCGCTGCTCGGGCTGGACACCCAGTTCGATGAGCCCGGCCGCGATCGCGTGGACCCGCTCGGCGGCCTCGGCCCAGCTCAGCGACTTCCAGTCGTCGGGGCCTTCACCGGAGGCCGGGGGTACGGGGTAGCGGTAGGCCTCGGCGTCCGGCGTGGCCGCCACGCGCTCCAGGAAGAGCGCCGCCACGGAGGGCGGACGGTTCTCGATCAAAGTCTGTGTGTCGCTCACGACATCCTCCGGGGCCCGCGGCGGTGCGGCTGGCTGGCTCATTTGCTGCTGGATCGTTGCGGCTGCGGTCACTCGAGACCTTTTGTTTAACTCACGAGTAACCCTCGAGCAGGCATCAGAGTAGAGCCCGACCGGCCGGTTCGTAAGGGGCGGTGGCCTGTCGTTTCGTACACAGAGCGACCGGGCGCACGCACAGGGGCCCGCCGCGCTTTCGCACGACGGGCCCCGTACCGCCCGGTTTGCCGGGTCGTCGCGGGAGACCCGGGTTACTTCTTGCCCTTGCTCGACCCCGCGCTGTCATCGCTGGAGAGCACCGCGATGAAGGCTTCCTGCGGAACCTCCACGGAACCCACCATCTTCATCCGCTTCTTGCCCTCCTTCTGCTTCTCCAGCAGCTTCCGCTTACGGGAGATGTCACCGCCGTAGCACTTGGCCAGGACGTCCTTGCGGATGGCGCGGATGGTCTCGCGGGCGATGACGCGGGAGCCGATGGCGGCCTGCACCGGCACCTCGAAGTTCTGCCGCGGGATGAGTTCCTTCAGCTTGGCGACGAGCCGGACGCCGTAGGCGTACGCCTGGTCCTTGTGGGTGATCGCGGAGAAGGCGTCGACCTTGTCGCCGTGCAGCAGGATGTCCACCTTGACGAGGCTCGAGGACTGCTCTCCGGTGGGCTCGTAGTCCAGGGAGGCGTACCCGCGCGTCTTGGACTTCAGCTGGTCGAAGAAGTCGAAGACGATCTCGGCGAGCGGCAGCGTGTAGCGGATCTCGACGCGGTCCTCGGAGAGGTAGTCCATGCCGAGGAGAGCGCCGCGGCGGGTCTGGCACAGCTCCATGATCGCGCCGATGAACTCGGTGGGCGCGAGGATCGTGGCCCGTACGACCGGCTCGTACACCTCCGCGAGCTTGCCCTCGGGGAATTCGCTCGGATTGGTGACCGTGTGCTCCTCGCCGTCCTCCATGATCACGCGGTAGACCACGTTCGGCGCGGTCGCGATCAGGTCGAGCCCGAACTCGCGCTCGAGCCGCTCGCGGATCACGTCGAGGTGCAGCAGTCCGAGGAAGCCGACGCGGAAGCCGAAGCCGAGGGCGGCGGAGGTCTCCGGCTCGTAGACGAGGGCGGCGTCGTTGAGCTGGAGCTTGTCCAGGGCCTCGCGCAGATCGGGGTAGTCCGAACCGTCCAGCGGATACAGACCCGAGAAGACCATGGGCTTCGGGTCCTTGTACCCGCCCAGCGGCTTCTCGGCGCCCTTGACCTGGCTGGTGATGGTGTCACCGACCTTGGACTGGCGGACGTCCTTCACCCCGGTGATGAGGTAGCCCACCTCACCGACACCGAGGCCGTCGGCACCGAGCATCTCGGGCGAGTTGACGCCGATCTCCAGCAGTTCGTGCGTGGCGCCGGTGGACATCATCCGGATGCGCTCACGCTTGTTGAGCTTGCCGTCGACGACACGGACGTAGGTGACGACGCCGCGGTAGGAGTCGTAGACCGAGTCGAAGATCATCGCGCGGGCGGGCGCGTCGGCGACGCCGACCGGGGCCGGGATCTGCTCGACGACCTTGTCCAGCAGCGCCTCGACGCCGAGGCCGGTCTTGGCGGAGACCTTCAGCACGTCGCCGGGATCGCAGCCGATGAGGTTGGCGAGTTCCTCGGCGAACTTCTCCGGCTGCGCGGCCGGCAGGTCGATCTTGTTGAGGACGGGGATGATCGTGAGGTCGTTCTCCATCGCCAGGTAGAGGTTGGCGAGGGTCTGGGCCTCGATGCCCTGGGCGGCGTCGACGAGGAGGATGGTCCCCTCGCAGGCGGCGAGGGACCGCGAGACCTCGTAGGTGAAGTCGACGTGCCCCGGGGTGTCGATCATGTTCAGGATGTGCGTGTTGCCCGGATCGTGGGTGGGGGCCCAGGGCAGCCGCACGGCCTGGGACTTGATGGTGATGCCGCGCTCGCGCTCGATGTCCATGCGGTCGAGGTACTGAGCGCGCATCTGCCGCTGCTCGACGACGCCGGTCAGCTGGAGCATCCGGTCGGCGAGCGTGGACTTGCCGTGGTCGATGTGCGCGATGATGCAGAAATTGCGGATCAGAGCCGGGTCGGTACGGCTCGGCTCGGGCACATGGCTAGGGATCGCGGGCACGCAGGGTCCTGATTCTTGAGGCGTCCGCAGTGTCTGCGGTCTCGGGTCGGATCGATACGTAGCCTCCATGGTCCCACGCGCGCGGGGCTACGACCGGTTCGGGCCGTGCCGGAGGCGGTGGAACGGGTGGCCGGGCGAGGCCTCCCGACCGGTTTGGGCGGGCCAGAGGGCGACTGGTAGCCTGGGTGGCTGTGTCTCCTGCCCTCTCAGCGCGAGGCACGCCTTCAAGAAATCACCGGCGCGTGGGACGTCCAGTCTCGCGTGCCTGAACCTGTAAAGGCTCATTCGTGGCGAACATCAAGTCCCAGATCAAGCGGAACAAGACGAACGAGAAGGCGCGCCTGCGCAACAAGGCCGTCAAGTCCTCGCTCAAGACCGCGATCCGCAAGGCTCGCGAGGCCGCTGCCGCGGGCGACGTCGAGAAGGCCACCGAGCTCCAGCGCGCCGCCGCGCGTGCGCTCGACAAGGCCGTCTCGAAGGGCGTCATCCACAAGAACCAGGCCGCCAACAAGAAGTCGGCGCTGGCCACCAAGGTCACGACCCTCAAGGGCTGACCCTCCTTTTGATCTGAACTGATCCAACCGCCGGAAGGACCCAGAGCGGGCCCTCTCTCATCCGCTCCCGACCGGCACCCCGAGTCCGTACGCGGCCTGCGTTCGCCACGCGGGTACGGACTCATCCGCTTGAACCGAAGGCCCCGCCGCCCGTCCTCCCCCAGGCCGGAGCACGCGGGGCCTTCGGCATGGGGAGCCGGTCGGGGTGGGGAGTCACGTCGGCGTGGGCAGCCGAAAGTGCCCCCACGCGGACCGCGCGGGAGCACAGGCTGGCATGAGGAGCCACGTCGGCACGGGAAACCGCGCGTGGGTGGCCGCACTCCTCGCTATCCGCGCCCCCGGGACCGCGCCGCGCGGGCGATCGTCACCACGGCCTTCTCCAGCGCGTACTCCGGGTCGTCCCCGCCGCCCTTCACGCCCGCGTCCGCCTCGGCCACCGCGCGCAGCGCGACCGCGACCCCCTCCGGCGTCCAGCCCCGCATCTGCTGCCGGACCCGGTCGATCTTCCACGGCGGCATGCCCAGCTCCCGGGCGAGGTCCGCGGGGCGACCGCCCCGTGCCGAGGAGAGCTTCCCGATCGCCCGCACACCCTGCGCCAGCGCGCTCGTGATCATCACCGGCGCCACGCCTGTCGCCAACGACCACCTGAGCGCCTCAAGCGCCTCCGCCGCCCGCCCCTCGACCGCCCGGTCCGCGACCGTGAAGCTGGAGGCCTCGGCCCGCCCGGTGTAGTACCGCCCGACCACCGCCTCGTCGATCGTGCCCTCGACGTCCGCGGTGAGCTGCGCCACCGCGGACGCCAGCTCCCTCAGATCGCTGCCGATCGCGTCGACCAGCGCCTGGCACGCCTCGGGCGTCGCCGAACGCCCCAGCGAGCGGAACTCTCCGCGCACGAACGCCAGCCGGTCCGCGGGCTTCGTCATCTTCGGGCACGCCACCTCCCGGGCGCCCGCCTTGCGCGCGGCGTCGAGCAGGCCCTTGCCCTTGGCGCCGCCCGCGTGAAGCAGCACCAGGGTGATCTCCTCGGCGGGCGAGGAGAAGTACCCCTTGAGTTCCTTGATCGTGTCGGCTGAAAGATCCTGTGCGTTGCGTACGACCACGACCTTGCGCTCGGCGAAGAGCGACGGGCTCGTCAGCTCGGCCAGTGTGCCGGGCTGCAACTGCTCCGCGGTCAGATCCCGTACGTCCGTGTCGGCGTCGGCGGCCCGGGCGGCTGCCACCACCTCCCGCACGGCACGGTCGAGCAGGAGGTCCTCCTGGCCCACGGCAAGGGTGACGGGGGCGAGGGGGTCGTCATTCGCAGTCTTCTTGGCCATCACGGACAGGATCCCACGCGCCACTGACAACGGGTGCCCGCGGCCGCCGCCGCCTCGCCCGAAGGGTTACGGCTCCTCCCGCCAGCCGTCCCACTCCCCTGCGAAGGTGTCCAGCTCTTCCGGGTCGAGGAGTTGCTGCTCGTCCCGGAGGACCACCAGCCACTGCGCATCCTCGGCGTCGTCCTCGCCTGCGAGCGCGTCCCGGACGATCCGCGGCTCCTCTTCCAGCCCGAACCGCTCCACCAGCGCCTGCGCCGCCTCCTCCGCGGCATCACGGTCCGGCAGCACCAGCACATGTCTCACATCGCTCACGAGGCCCATTGTCGGGCACTGTCGACGCGACCAGAGACCCCGTCCGCTGCACCCGGTTCGGATCAGCCGCTTCGGCCGGCCTCTCGCAGCGTGGGCGCCCGGTCCAGATCGATCCCGAACCGCTCCCGGTACACCTCCAGCACCTCCTTCTCATCCGCCAGTTCCGTCCCCTCCTTCCGCCCGTCCGGGGTCGTCACCGTCAGTCGGCTGCCGCTGAGCGTGATCCGCCCTCCGTCCTCCGTGACCCGCGAGCAGACCAGCGACCGCACGAAGTGCGACTCGGGCGACGTGCTGTGCCACCAGGCCCCGGCCCTGAAGTCCCCGAGCGCCCGCGGCCGCACCTCCAGCCGGTACTGCCGCCTGCCCTCCCGCATCACGTCCAGATCCTCGAACTCGGCCGAACCGCCGCCTCCGCGCGCGCCCGCCGCATCCGCCCCGGCCTCGACCACCCGGAACACCCCGCCCGGGTCCCGCTGCTCGCCCCGCTCCCGCAACGCCAACGGACAGTGGCTGTGCGCACCGAACCCGACGTCCGCCAGCCAGTCGCCTCCGTCCACCGTCCGTACCCGCAGCGCGAGATGGTCGTACGGAATCCCGAGCCGCCCCTCGTCGTCGTAGACCCGCCCGGCGAGCAGCGTGACATCGAAGCCGAGCGCGGCCAGCAACGCCCCGAACGCTCCGTTGAGTTCGTAGCAGAAGCCGCCCCTGCGCGCCCCCACGATCTTGTCCAGCAGCCGCTCCTCCTCCAGCACGATCTTCTCGCCGAGGTGGATCGACAGGTTCTCGAACGGCACGGTCCTCAGATGGCGCAGATGCAGCTCGCGCAGCACATCGCCGGTGGGCCAGGCGGGCTGCTGCGCCCCGATCCTGCGGAGGTAGGCGTCGACCTGTGCGGAGTCCATGCCCTCAGTCTCTCGCGACGCTCAACCCCCCGCCCACCCCGACGACGGCGATCGCGCCGTCCTGGTCCGTACGCAGCACCAGCGCACCCTCGTCCCGCAGCGCCGCGATCGTGCTCGGCGCCGGATGACCGTAAGGGTTGTCCCTGCCGCACGAGATCAGCGCGAGCCGTGGTGCCACCCTGCGTATGAGCTCCGGGTCCTGGTAGGCCGACCCGTGATGGGCGACCTTGAGGACGTCCACGGGTCCCAGCTCCGCCCCGGCCGGCGATCTCAGCAACTCCTGCTGGGCAGGTGGTTCGAGATCCCCGAGCAGCAGCAGGGTCAGCCCCGCCGACCGCACGAACAGCGCCACACTCGCGTCGTTCGGTCCGTCGGGGGATGGAGCGGGATCCGGGGGAGGCCACAACACCCGCCAGTCGAGCTGCCCGGTGCGGCGGCCCTCACCGGCGACGGCGCGCGTCACCGGAATGTGCCGGGCGGCCGCCTGAGCGCGCACGAACGCAGCCTGGTCCGGTGGTTCGTCGAACCCGGTCGTCTCGATCGCCCCCACCGCACGCCCACGCAGCACTCCCGGGAGCCCCGCCACATGGTCGGCGTGGAAGTGGGTCAGCACGAGGAGCGCGACCCGGCTGACGCCGAGCACGGTCAGACACCGGTCGACCAGCGCCGGATCGGGCCCCGCGTCCACGACCACCGCCGTGCCCTCGCCCGCCGCCAGCACGGTCGCATCACCCTGCCCCACGTCACACATCGCGAACCGCCAGCCCGGCGGCGGCCACCCGGTGATCACCCGGGTCAGAGGCGGCGGCTGCACCACCACGAGCAGCAGCACCACGGCGCAGGCACCAATCAGCCAGGGGTGTCTCAGCAGCCGCCGGCAGACGAGCAGAGCCATCGCCGTCACGGCTGCCAGCAGCAGCGCCCCCGTCCAGCTGCCGGGCCAGTCCACCGCGCCGCCCGGCAACGACGCCCCGGTGCGCGCGATGCCGGCGATCCACCCGGCCGCCAACCCGCGCACCACGCCAGCGCCTTGGCGACCGGCAGAGCCACCGGAGCCACCGCGAGTGCAGCGAACCCCAGCAGCGTGGCCGGTGCCACCGCGAACTCCGCGAGCAGGTTGCAGGGCACCGCGACCAAGCTCACCCGCGCCGACAGCACCGCGACGACCGGTGCGCACAGCGCCTGGGCGGCGGCCGCGGCGGCCAGCGCCTCGGCGAGCCTCGGCGGCACCCGGCGCTGCCGCAACTCCGCGCTCCAGCGCGGGGCGACCGTCAGCAGCGCCCCGGTGGCCAGCACCGACAGCAGGAAGCCGTAGCCCCGCGCGAGCCAGGGGTCGTACAGCACCAGCAGCAGGACCGCGGCGGCCAGCGCGGGAAGCAGGGATCTGCGGCGCCCGGTGGCGAGCGCGAGCAGCGCGATCGCCCCGCAGGCCGCGGCCGCGCAGCACGCTCGGGTCGGGCCGCACACGACCACGAAGCCGAGGGTGAGCACGCCGCCCAGCAGCGCCGTGCCCCGCAGCGGGATGCCGAGCAGTGGTGCGAGTCCTCGGCGCTCGACGCGCTGCGCCAGTCCGGCCGGGCCGATGAACAGGGCCAGCAGAAGCGTGAAATTGCCTCCGCTCACGGCCAGCAGATGCGTGAGATCCGTCTCCTTGAAGGCGTCGTCCAGCTCCGGAGTGACTCGTGAGGTGTCGCCCACGACCAGCCCCGGCAGCAGCGCCCGCGCGTCCGGGCCGAGCCCCTCGGTCGCCTCCCGCAGTCCCGCGCGCAACCGCCCCGCCCATCGCTGCGCCGTCGACGGCTCGCCCACGACGTCGGGTGGTCCCCCGCCCCGGACACGCACCACGGCGGCGACGCGGTCACCTCCGGTCAGCGGGGGTGCCAGCCTGCCCGCCACGCGCACCCGCGTCGAGGGCAGCAGCGCCAGCCACGGCCACCGCCCGGGCTCCACCCCGCGGGTGCGCGGATCGACGACCAGGAGCACGGGAGTCCGCGTCGCCACCACGGTCCCGTCGTCCTTCGTCAGGCGCCGCATCTCGCCGTCGAGCAGGACGGCGGTGGCCGTGGCGTGATCGCCCTTGATCCTGGGCCGGGTGAGCCGTGGATCGGAGGTGACCTCGATCTCCGCGGTCACCTCGGCGTACTGACGCGCGAGCGTGGGAACCGGCCCCCGTCGCAGATCCGCGCCATGGAGCCCGGCGGAGGCGGCGGCAGCGGCGACACACAGCAGCACGGCGGCGACCGACACCGCCGACCGCGAGGCCCCGGCCCGAAGCCGGCCGCCGGCGCCTTCCTCCGCAGCACCAACAGCCCACCGGCCGCGGCAAGACAGCCGACGGTCACACCGACGACCCAGGCGGCCGGCGCGTCCGGAGCCCACGCCGCCGCGCCCCAGGCCCCCAACGCGGGCCCCACCAGCCGGAGATCCGCCGGCCCCTCCTGCCGGGGATGGGGATCACCCAGCGGACTGCGGACATCCCCCGGTGGCGCCTTCGGCCCGTCCGTGCCGGGTTGCTTCGGCGGCCTCATGGCCGTACGAGGTTCCGCAGGTCGGCGAAACGGCGTGCGCCGATGCCGTTGACCTGCCGTAGTTCGTCGACCGAGCGGAAACCGCCGTGCTGGGACCGGTAGTCGACGATGTGCTGGGCCAGCACGGGCCCCACCCCGGGCAGCGCGTCGAGTTGGTCCACCGTCGCGGTGCTGAGGGAGACCGGGGTGCCGGGAGCGGCCGATCCGCCGGCCGCCGGGAGGGCCGGGCCGGTGCCCGGCGCCGGGGCCGGGCCGCCCACCACGATCTGCTCGCCGTCCACCAGGAGGCGTGCGCGGTTGAGGCCGTCGGTGTCGGTGCCCGGGCGCACTCCGCCCGCCGCCCGCAGGGCGTCCGCCACCCGTGACCCGGCCGGCAGCCTCTGCAGCCCGGGGTTGCGCACCTTGCCGCCGACGTCCACCACCACGGCAGCCCCCGTCCCCGCTCCGGTGCCGCCTGTCGCCTGCGGTCCCGTCGCCTGCGGTCCCGTCGAGGCGCTCGCCTCAGCCGAACGTTTGGCTCCCGCCGTCCCGTAGGGCGCCGCCGCCCGCACCACCTCGGGCGCCCGCACCGGCTCGGTCCGGCCCGTCCAGAAGTGCTGCGCCGCGAAAACCACGGCCACCAGCAGGAGTACGCCCAGCGCGGCCACGCTCCTCCGCTCCAGCCCGCACCTGGCCTGCAGCCACAGCGGCATCCGTTCGCGCAGTGCCGGGACGACCCGCTCCCGCCAGGCGCCGCCCGTCGCGGCGGGCTCAAGTGCGTCCACGTCGCCGACCACGGCCGGTCCGCTCGGCCGGGCGATCCCGCTCCCCGCCGACGTGCCCGACCGTGACTCCCCGACGTCCCGGTCCGCCCTCGGCGGGCCGTTTCCCCATGCCTGTCGTTCCGTTGCTCCTTCGGCGAAGCGTGCCTCCGCGCGTTCGGCGAAGAGAGTCTCCGCACGCAGGCGCAGCACGTCAGCAGCCGAGGCCTGGTGTCGTCGGGCGTGCGCCCGCGGATGCCGCGGACGGTGGTGGGCGCGGCCGTCGGAGCCGGGGCCGCGGCCGGGACCGCTTGTGGGAGCGGTGGTGCGTGAACGTGATCGAAGTGCCATGCGCCGAGGATCGGGCAGATCGCCGACCTGGCGATGATCTTGGTCAATTCCCGGGGATTACTGCTCAGTTGTGGATAACTCCGTCACCCACATGAGTCACCATCGCCCCAGGTCCCGGTGTGACCCCCTCACCGAGGCGACACCACGGCCCCCAGCAGACCCGGTCCCGTGTGCGCCCCGATCACCGCCCCGACCTCGCTCACATGCAGGTCGGCCAGCCCGGGTACCCGTGCGCGCAGGCGGTCGGCGAGCGCCGACGCCCTTTCGGGAGCGGCGAGATGGTGGACCGCGATGTCGACCTGTCCGTTGCCGGCGCGCTCGGCGACGATCTCCTCCAGGCGGGCGATGGCCTTGGACGCCGTACGCACCTTCTCCAGCAACTCGATACGGCCGCCGTTCAGCTGCAGGAGCGGCTTGACCGCGAGCGCCGAGCCGAGCAGCGCCTGCGCGGCGCCGATCCGGCCGCCGCGCCGCAGATAGTCCAGGGTGTCGACGTAGAAGTACGCGGAGGTGTCCGCGGCCCGCTTCTCGGCCGCCGTGACGGCGTCGTCGACCGTGCCACCCGCCTCCGCGGCCTGAGCGGCGGCCAGCGCGCAGAAGCCGAGGGCCATCGCGACCATCCCGGTGTCGACCACGCGCACCGGCACGGGAGCCTGGCGCCCGGCGAGCACCGCGGCGTCGTACGTGCCGGAGAACTCGGAGGACAGGTGCAGCGAGACGATGTCGGTCGCCCCCGTCGCGGCGACCTTGCGGTAGGTGTCCGCGAACAGCTCGGGGCTGGGCCGGGACGTGGTGACGGGCCGTCGCTTCTGCAGGGCCTGGGCCAGGGAACGGGCGGAGATCTCGGTGCCCTCTTCGAGTGCCTGGTCGCCGAGGACCACGGTCAGGGGCACCGCGGTGATGCCGTGGCGCTCCATCGTCCGCGGCGGCAGGTAGGCCGTTGAATCGGTGACGATCGCGACATGGCGGGACATGAGCTGGAGGTTACCTGCCGGAACGCGCCGGTGGCAGACCGACCCCGCCGACCTGGACGGTCCGAGGAGGGATCATCGGGTGCTCTCGGGGCGGGGCTTCCTCTGCCAGGGGTACACGGGCCGCTGGGTGCGCGCGCCGAGCGCCGGCCGGGTCTGCTCCCGCGCCGTACGCGACTCGGGTGTCTCCGGCCAGGTCTGCGAGGAGGCCGCATCCTCCGGCCCCGGCGCCTCGGGCCAGGACGGGGTGGACCCCGTCGGCTGCTCTCTGGTCCAGTGGCGCAGGGCGCCCGCCTCCACGTCGATCTGGGCGCTCAGCGCGTCCAGGTCGTCGTCCGCGAACCGACGTGCCCTGTCATGGGCGGCCCAGCGCAGCGAGTCCGCCGACCGGGTGACGCGCTCGGTCCGTTCGCGCAGCTCGGGCAGTCGGGAGACCAGCGCCTGGCGGTCCGGCTCCGCCTCCAGGCGCCGCAGCTCGGCGTCCAGTTCGTGTCCGTGCGCGCTGAGGCGCTTGAACAGGCCCAGCGCCTCCTTCAGCGACTCGTCCTCGGTGACGCCCGCGTGGAGGGCGTCCTGAGTTGCGCGCATCGAGGTGCGCAGCCTCAGCCGCAGCTCGGCGAGTTCACCCGCCGGACCGGGCTGGGTGAGGGTCCTGGCGCGCAGGGTGGTGTCCTCCACTGTGCGCCGGGCCTGTGCGATCGTCCGGTCCACGCCGCGTTTCGCCGCGCCGACCGCCTTCACCGTCGCATACACGCCGAGGACGAGGCACAGCACGAACAGGAGCGCGATGACGGTCAGAACGGCTTCCACAACGCTCCTCCTCCGGTCGGCCGGGCGGCTGCTCACCGCTCTTCCACGGTAAACGCAACGGGCAGGCCCAGGGTTCCGGAAGAACCCCGAACCTGCCCGTAGGGGACTACCCCGACAAGGGCGGCACCGGTTGCCCGGAGCGACGGCCGCTATGCCGTGACGATGTTCACCAGCTTCGGCGCGCGCACGATCACCTTGCGGATCCCGGCGCCGTCCAGGGCCGCGACCACCTTCTCGTCGGCCAGCGCCACCTTCTCCAGTTCCTCCTCGGAGATCGAGGGCGGGACCTCCAGGCGAGCCCTGACCTTGCCCTTCACCTGGACCACGCACGTCACGGTCTCGTCCACGACGTAGGCGGGGTCGGCGACCGGGAAGTCCCGGTGGACGACGGAGTCGGTGTGGCCCAGCCTGCGCCACAGCTCCTCGGCGATGTGCGGGGCCAGCGGAGCGATCAGCAGCACCAGCGACTCGGCGACCGAGCGCGGCACCGGGCCTCCCGCCTTCGTCAGGTGGTTGTTCAGCTCGGTGATCTTGGCGATGGCCGTGTTGAACCGCAGGCCCTCCAGGTCCTGGCGTACGCCGTCGATGGCCTTGTGCAGGGCGCGCAGGGTGTCCTCGTCGGGCTCGGCGTCGACGACGGTGACCTCACCGGTGGTCTCGTCGACGACATTGCGCCACAGCCGCTGCAGCAGCCGGAACTGGCCGACCACCGCGCGCGTGTCCCACGGCCGCGACACGTCCAGCGGACCCATCGCCATCTCGTACAGGCGCAGGGTGTCCGCACCGTACTCGGCGGCGATCTCGTCCGGAGTGACCGCGTTCTTCAGGGACTTGCCCATCTTGCCCAGCAGGCGGCTGACCTTCTCGCCCTGGTAGTAGTACGCGCCGTCGCGCTCCTCCACCTCGGCGGCCGGCACCGCGATGCCGCGGCTGTCGCGGTAGACGTAGGCCTGGATCATGCCCTGGTTGAACAGCTTGTGGAACGGCTCCGCGGAGGAGACGTACCCCAGGTCGTACAGCACCTTGGACCAGAAGCGCGCGTACAGCAGGTGCAGCACGGCGTGCTCGGCGCCGCCGACGTACAGGTCGACGCCACCGTGCGGCATGCCCTCGCGCGGACCCATCCAGTACTGCTCGATGGCCGGGTCGACCAGCTTCTCACTGTTGTGCGGGTCCAGGTAGCGCAGCTCGTACCAGCAGGAACCGGCCCAGTTGGGCATGGTGTTGGTCTCGCGGCGGTACTGCTTCGGGCCGTCGCCCAGGTCCAGGGTGACGTTGACCCACTCCTCGTTGCGCGACAGCGGGGTCTCGGGCCGGGTGTCGGCGTCGTCCGGGTCGAAGGTGCGCGGCGAGTAGTCCTCGACCTCGGGCAGTTCCAGCGGCAGCATCGACTCGGGCAGCGCGTGGGCGACGCCGTCCTCGTCGTAGACGATCGGGAAGGGCTCGCCCCAATAGCGCTGACGGCTGAACAGCCAGTCGCGCAGGCGGAAGTTGACCGTGCCCTCGCCGATGCCCTTGCGCTCCAGCCACTCGGTGATGCGCGCCTTGGCGTCGGTGACGCCCAGACCGTCCAGCTTCACCGAGTCACCGGAGGAGTTGACGATCTTCGCGTCGTAGGAGACGAAGGCGTCGTCCCACGCCGACGGGTCGGTGCCGCGGCCGTCGGTGGGCTCCACGACGCAGCGGATCGGCAGCTCGAAGGCGCGCGCGAAGGCGAAGTCGCGGCTGTCGTGCGCCGGGACGGCCATGATCGCGCCGGTGCCGTAGCCCATCAGCACGTAGTCGGCGATGAACACGGGGATCTTCTCCCCGTTGACCGGGTTGGTGGCGTACGCGCCCGTGAAGACGCCGGTCTTGTCCTTGGCCTCGGCCTGCCGCTCGACGTCCGACTTGGAGGAGGCCTGGGCGCGGTAGGCGGCGACGGCCTCGGCGGGCGTGGCGTGGCCGCCGGTCCACACCTCGTGCGTGCCCTCGGGCCACGCCTCGGGGGTGAACTTCTCGACCAGCGGGTGCTCGGGTGCCAGCACCATGTAGGTGGCGCCGAACAGGGTGTCCTGGCGTGTGGTGAAGATCGTGATCGTCTCGCCGTCGATCGGGAAGTCGACCCGGGCGCCCTCGGACCGGCCGATCCAGTTGCGCTGCTGCAGCTTGATCGCCTCGGGCCAGTCCAGCTCCTCCAGGTCCTCCAGCAGCCGGTCGGCGTAGGCGGTGATGCGCATGTTCCACTGGCGCAGCTTGGCCTTGAAGACGGGGTAGTTGCCGCGTTCGGAGCGGCCGTCGGCGGTGACCTCCTCGTTGGCCAGGACCGTGCCCAGGCCGGGGCACCAGTTGACGGGCGCATCGGAGGCGTAGGCCAGTCGGTACTCGCCCAGGACGTCGGCGCGCTCGGCGGCGGTCAGCTCGTCCCACGCGCGCGTGGTGCCCGGAATCGCCCGCTCACCCGACTCGAACTGGGCGATCAGCTGGGAGATCGGGCGGGCCTTGCGGGCCTCGTCGTCGTACCAGGAGTTGAAGATCTGCAGGAAGATCCACTGGGTCCACTTGTAGTAGTCCGGGTCGATCGTGGCGAACGACCGGCGCTTGTCGTGACCCAGGCCCAGCCGGCGCAGCTGGGACTTCATGTTCTCGATGTTGGCCTCGGTGGACACGCGCGGGTGCGTGCCGGTCTGCACGGCGTACTGCTCGGCGGGCAGGCCGAAGGCGTCGAAGCCCAGGGTGTGCAGGACGTTGTGCCCGGTCATGCGCTGGAATCGGGCGAAGACGTCGGTGGCGATGTACCCCAGGGGGTGGCCGACGTGCAGGCCGGCACCCGAGGGGTACGGGAACATGTCCATGATGAACTTCTTGGGCCTGGCGGCCAGCTCGGGATCGCCTGCCAGGTCGCCGCTCGGGTTCGGCGCCTCATAGGTGCCCTCGGCGTCCCAGAAGTCCTGCCAGCGTGCCTCGATCTCGGCCGCCAGAGCGGCCGTGTAGCGGTGCGGCGCGGCCTCCGCCGACACGGCGGCGGCAGCGGGATTCGTCTCGCTCATGATCCTCAAAGCTCCATAGATCGTCTCTGCCAGCGGAAATGAAAAAGCCCCTCGCACAGGAGGGGTCGCCGCGCCGATTCCGACCATCGGATTCGCCCGGTGGTCGGGACTGATCAGCGCGGCTCGCTAAGCAGAAGGCGTACGGCACGCATGGCGTCAGGGTACCGCAGCGCCCGAGCGCACCGCGACGGGCCACCGGAGGCACCGCGGGAGCGCACCCGGGGCGACCGGGAGCCGACCCGGGCCGACCCGGATCAGACGCGGACCCCACCCGGATCGGACGCGGACCCGACACGGACCCGGCTCGGACCCGGCTCGGACCCGACTCTGAGCGAACCGGATGAACCCAACACCGATCGCAGCCGTACTCAGACATCGACGGTCAGGTGGCGAACGTCACGAAAGGCTGAATCGAGTTCAAATATTACTTCGCGTAACAGCAGCTAATCGGACATCGCAGCCACGCCGTCGCCCTTTGATAACAGCGCAATAACTGAAACCACGTACCGCTCGGTTTGGAGCCACCTAGAGTGCGGCAGCGGGACCGCCTTCCCGAAACTGTTCGGAGTTGCCCCCATGAACCCTCCACGTAGTAACAGCTCGCTCCCCAAGCCGGGCCGCTCGGCCTACGGCGTGGCGTCGGCTGTGGTGCTGCTGCTCATACCCGTCATCGTGCTGGCCGGCGGGAACGCAGTCCGGGACTTCCTCAACTTCGGAGCGGGCGTGCTCTCGCTCGTCTCCCTCAGCTGCTCCGTGATCTGGGGGCTCGTCGCCCAGGACCGGATCTTCCTCAACACCCGCCAGCGGATCGTCGCGCAGGCCGTCCACCGGACCACCGCGGTCGCCTCGATCGCGTTCCTCCTGGTGCACGTCACGGTCAAGATCGCGCTCGAACACACTGTGCTGATCGCCGCACTGATCCCCTTCAGCCTGGGCGTCAGCGGCTCCGCCGGCCTCATCGGCCTTGGCTCCCTGGCCGGCCTCCTCATGATCTTCGTGGGTGTCACCGGCGC
Source organism: Streptomyces cynarae (assembly GCF_025642135.1). NCBI lineage: Bacteria > Bacillati > Actinomycetota > Actinomycetes > Kitasatosporales > Streptomycetaceae > Streptomyces > Streptomyces cynarae. Next base: position 3,010,874 of record NZ_CP106793.1, read on the forward strand.
GCTGCGCAGCAATTTCGCGACCCCCGCGCCGGTAGCGGCGCGCTGGCGGGCGATGCACATGCTGGCCTACCCGTCCTGGTGCGCCGCGCTCGTGCACGGCCTGTACGCGGGACGCGCGGCGAAGCCGTTCTTCATGGTGTCCTACGAGCTGTGCCTGCTCGGGGTCATGGGGGCGCTGGCCCTGCGCGCCGCGCCGCGCCCGTTCAAGCGCAAGGTGGCCGACAGGGTCTTCGCGATCGTCGGCGGCGGTGACATGGCGGGACGCGAAGGACTGGACGCCAGCCGCGCCCGCAACGCGGAGGCGGCAGCCACCCTGGCGGGCTTCTCGGGGCGCTCGACGGACCGCGTCGGCGGCCCGGAGAACCTGGTCCCCCCGCAGCCCTCAACGCCCCTGTACGAGGCTCCCGCGGCCCGCAGCATGACCCCGGAGCCCGGCAACGGCTTCGCGGCCGCCTACCGGGCCACGTCGGCCACCCCGCGCGCGCAGACACCGATGATGCCGGACGCGACCCAGCGGATGGATCTGTACGACACACAGGCCACCGAGGCCATGCCGCGCGTCGACGCCGGCGGCAGCACCTCGGGCAGCTGGCCGATCCCGTCACCGCCGCCGGTCGGGGAGGCGCCTCGCTCCGCGTACGACCCGCTCCAGGACACCGGATACACCATCCCGGCCTATGGCAATCCGGGATACAACGGGTACGGCGCGAGTGAGATGTACGACACCGGTGAGACGAACGTACCGTTCGGCACGTACAACTCGAACAACACGTACAACAGCGGTCCCGCAGCGGAAACGTTCCCCGGCGCCTTCGACACGCCGGGAGCCGGCGAACCCTGGAACGCGCCTTCCGGAGGCTTTAAGTGAACGAGGCCCTGCCCGACGTCCCGGAAGTCCGGGTGGTCGGGCTTCCGCAGCTCACGTCGGGCTTCGACCTTGTCGAGAGACTCGACCTGCCGATGCACCTCAAGGTGCACGGCCCGCTCGAGCCGATGGGCGGAGAGCAGCTCGCACAGCTCGCCGAGCAGATCAACCTCAAGGGGCGCGGCGGCGCCGGCTTTCCCTTCCACAAGAAGCTGCGCTCGGTCGCCGAGTCCGCGATCCGCCGCGGCATCCGGCCGGTCGTGGTCGTCAACGGAAGCGAGGACGAGCCCGCCTGCCGCAAGGACACGGTGCTGATCAACCGCGCCCCCCACCTCATCCTGGACGGCGCCCTGCTGGTCGCGGAGGCCCTGGGCGCCCGCCAGCTCGTCGTCGGGGTGACACGTGCCTCGACCGAGCGGTCGATGGAGCAGGCGCTGGCCGAGCGCGGGCTGAGCGACCGTCGCGGCGCGCCCATCCGCGCGCGCGTGCAGCGCAATCCGGTGCGCATGGTCACCGGAGCCGCCGCCTCGCTGATCCGCTCGATCGACGGCGGTCCGGCGATCCCTCCGGGGCGCAAGACCAGCGCCTCGCAGAGCGGGGTCGGCGGCGCGCCCACGCTGCTGTCGAACGCCGAGACGTTCGCCCAGCTGGCGATCGCCGCGCGCATCGGCGCCGAGCGCTACTGCAACACCGGCCTGTACGACGAGCCCGGCACCGTCATGCTCACCGTCTCCGGCGCGGTCAACCGCCCCATGGTGATCGAGGTCCCCACGGGCGTCCCGCTCCGGTACGTGCTCCAGCTGGCCGGCGCCCCGCCGGTCCCGCAGGGCGTGCTGACCGGCGGCTACCACGGCAAGTGGATCGACGCGACGACCGTCGACGAGGCGGTCGTCTCGCGCAACTCCCTGGACGCCGTCGGGGGCTCGCTGGGCGCCGGCGCGATCCTGCCGATCAGCCAGGAGACCTGCCCGCTCGGCGAGTCCCTCCAGGTGGCGAAGTGGCTGGCCGAGGAGAGCGCGGGCCAGTGCGGCCCCTGCTACCTGGGGCTGCCGGCCGCGGCCCGCGGTATGGAGGACATCCTCAACGGCGGCGGTCCGGCCGCCCTGGAGGCCCTCAAACAGGTCGCCAAGGCCGTGAAGAGGCGCGGTGCGTGCTCGCACCCGGACGGCTCCGCGATGTTCCTGGAATCGACCATCAAGGCGTTCACGGACGACCTGGCCGCGCACGTCCTCGGCAACGGCTGCGGCAGGCCCGTGGAGGGCGTGCTGCCACTGTTCGAGGGCGGCAGGGCCCCGACGGGCATCCCGGGCGGCGGACAGGCCCAGCCGGAGGCGGGGGCCAGCCGGCAGAAGATCTACGTGGACTGGACGCTGTGCCGTGGCCACGGACTGTGCGCGGACATCCTCCCGGAGGTCTTCGAACTGGGTGCCGACGGCTTCCCCACGGTCGCCCAGGCGCCGGTGCCGCTGTACGCGGAGGCGAAGGCCCTGCGGGCCGTGCGCCGCTGCCCGGCGCTCGCGCTGCGGATCGAGGAGGACACCCGGTCCGGTCCGCCGTCGCGCAGCAACCTGCCCGTGCTGTCGCAGGGCCGCGGACGCCGGGCCCTCGGGCGCTGACCCGGGCCCTCAGGCGCTGACCGGGCGCTGACCACACGGACGGCGGGCCACCCTCACCGGGCGGCCCGCCGTTTCGTCCCCACGCGTCCGCGTACGCGGACTGTCCTCCCCGCATGAACAGTCGTCTTCACCGCTCGCACGTGGTCCGCGGCCGTCCACGCCGAACGCACGACGAAGGCGGCCCATCCCTCGGATGAACCGCCTTCAACTTCTGTGGAGCTAAGGAGAATTGAACTCCTGACCTCCTGCATGCCATGCAGGCGCTCTACCAACTGAGCTATAGCCCCTTGCGGCCACGCGCGGAACCGCGTATCGGCCTTGCCGCCCGGTTTCCCCGGCGGCGACGCCAACATTACACGGTCCACCGGGTGGAACACCAAATCGTTTCCCTCGCCCCCGCGTCAGGCCGTGGCGAACGAGTAGAAGCGTTTGAGCGTGCAGTGCTCGTCCAGGAGGCGGCCGTAGATCGGCTCCCCCTCCAGCTCCCGATAGGTCTCGATCGGGTCGCCTTTTATGATCAGCGCCCGTGCGCACTCCTCGCACCAGTACTGGTAGTCCGGGTTGACCGGCTCCATGTCACGGACGATCGGCGTGCCGCTGCCGCACCAGTCGCACTTCCGCCTGTGTGCACCCATCGATCAGCTCCAGCTGTGGCCGCAGGCCGTGCACACGTAGGAGATGCCGCCGTTGTCGCCGAGCACCTGGGCGACGTGGGACGAGCCGCACGAGGGGCAGTCGAGGAGGGTGGCATTCCGACGTGTCACCGCCACTGCGAGGAGATCGTGGACCTCCCCGCGGATGCTCGCTGGCATCGCTACTCCCTCCCGTCGGGCCGCGCCCCCTTCCGGCCGTTTGATTCTGCCACGGCCGGACCAATACGGTCAGCGACGCCTTCGTACCAGTCCGGACACAGCACCCAGCGTGGCCGTCGCGGCCAGCGCGTACATGCACACGAGGAGCGCGTCCGAAGAGGTATACGCCCCAGGGGCCCCCAGTGACTCAAGCCGGTTCAGGAAGAGTGCGCCGAAGGCCGCCACACCGAGCAGCTGACCGAGCTGGGTGACCGTGGCGAGCAGGCCGCTGGCGTCGGCCGCGTCCTCGGGCCGCACAGTGGCGAGGGCCCCGGTCAGGGTGGGGCTGAAAGCGAGCGCGAGGCCCACCCCGACGCCCGCGAAGGCCGCGTACAGCCCGGCCCCGCCGTGGCTCCCGCCGTGCAACGCGAGGCCCACCCCGGTCACCGACAGGCCGGTGAGGACGAACCCTCCCGGGATCAGGTGGCGTTGCCAGGAGGCCGGCCACTTGCGCCAGGTCAGACCGGCCAACCCGAACACCACGGCGGTCGGCGCGAAGGTCAGCCCCGCCCGCAGGGCGCTGTAGCCGAGGCCGCCCTGGATGTGGAGGGTCAGCGAGAAGAGAAAACCGGCGTTGACCGCCATCACGGCCAGCAGCCGGAAGACGGCGAGGCCGATACCGGGATGGCGCAGCACCCTCGGCGCGATCAACGGCGCCCCGCCGCGCCGGGCGAGCCGGGACTCATATCCCAGGAACAGGGCGAAAGCCAGTGCGGCCGCGGCAAGGGACAGCCAGGACCACAGCGGCCAGTGCTCCTCCTGGCCGAGCACGAGCGGCACGGTCAGCAGCGAGACGGCCCCGCCGAGCAGCACCAGGCCGGGCAGGTCGAGGCCGCGCGAGCGTTCCCCGGCGTGTGCGTCGTCCCGCGGCAGGACGCGGCTGCCGACGGCCAGCAGCACGGCGCCGACGGGCACGTTCACGAGGAACACCGGCCGCCAGCCCTCGCCGAACAGGTCGGCGCTGACCAGGACCCCGCCCAGCACCTGCCCGGCGGCGGCACCGGTGGCCAGTACGGCGGAGTAGGCCCCGAGCGCCTTCGCCCGCGCTTCGCCGGTGAAGTGACGCTGGATCAGGCTGAGCACCTGCGGGATCATCACGGCCGACCCGGCGCCCTGCACCAGCCGGAAGGCGATCAATTCCCCCGTTCCCCCGGCCAGTCCGCAGGCCAGCGAAGCGGCCGTGAACACCGCGATCCCGGCGAGGTGGACCCGGCGGTGGCCGAGCAGGTCGCCGAGGCGCGCTCCGGTGATCAGCAGCACGGCGTACGCGATGGAGTACCCGGCGACCACCAGCTGCAGTCCGGCGCCGCTCGCGTGGAGGTCTGAACCGATCGTGGGCACGGCGACGTTGACGATGAAGACGTCGAGCAGGGCCATGAACTGGGCGGTGAGCACGACCGCGAGGAGCCGGCCGGGGCGATTGTCAGTGGTGGGGGTTTTACTGGTCGCAGGTCGGGTTCCGGGGGTGGATCCGGGGCCCGGTGGGATTGTCGTCGTCATGCCTGCGAGCCTGGCGACGAGCGGGCACGGGTGCCGAGAGCCCGCCGATGCTGGTACCGACAGCACCTGGCAGCGACCGGCTCCGGTCCCGACGATGGAGACGGGGGATGTGGGGGACCATGAGGACGACACAGCGCCGCAGGCCGGAGCTGGCCGCCTTCCTGCGCAGCAGGCGGGCCCGGGTGACACCGGCCGACGTGGGCATGCCGCCGGGACTGCGGCGCCGGACGCCGGGCCTGCGCCGCGAGGAGGTGGCGCAGCTCTCCGGGGTGGGTGTGACCTGGTACACATGGCTCGAGCAGGGCCGCCCGATCAACGCCTCGCCACAGGTCCTGGACGCGGTGGCGCGCACGCTGCGCCTGGACCAGCCGGAGCGCGAGCACCTGTACCACCTGGCGGAGGTGCCCTACGACGGGGGCGGGGAACGGCTGCCCCAGCGGGTCGGCCAGGACGTGCTGGACGTCATCGACGCCCTGGACCCGCGTCCGGCGGTGGTCTACAACTCGCGTTACGACGTCCTCGCCACGAACGCCGCCTACGGCGACCTGTTCCGGATTCCGAGGACGCCGGACATCGGCGCGGCGAACGCGCTGTGGACGCTGTTCATGGTGCCCGAGGAGGCCTGCCCGGTGGTGCACCGGGACAGCGAGCTGCCGGTGATGGTGGCCACCCTTCGCTCCGCGTACGGCAGACATGTGGGCGAGCCGGCGTGGGAGGACTTCATACGCAAGCTGTCGGCGGCCAGTGCGTACTTCGCGGAGCTGTGGGCGAGCGGCGAGGTGACCCCGCCCGGGCCGCGGGTGAAGACCTTCCGTCACAAGGCGGTGGGCGAGCTGAGGATGACCTCGCTGTCCCTGTCGATCGACGGAATGCCGGAGTGCAGGATCGTGGCGTACACGCCGGAGAACGAGGAGGCTCGCGAGAAGGTCGCACTGCTCAGAGCGCGGAGGCAGCGGCTGTGGCCGTCGCCGGACGGCGAGGCCGGGGAGGCCGTCCGCATTCGGAATACAGAAAATCCCGCCCCTTGACGGGACGGGATCCTGATCATCGATCTTTGACAACTCAACAGAGTGCCGATCCGTGGAGCTAAGGAGAATTGAACTCCTGACCTCCTGCATGCCATGCAGGCGCTCTACCAACTGAGCTATAGCCCCTCGTGCCACGCGGCGGAGCCGCATGGTGTTTCGCCCCGCTCGGCGGGGCGAACAAGAAGAACTTTAGCCTGCGACCTGCCAGAAAGTGAAATCCGGGCCAGGAGCACCGCGAGGCCGCTCAGTCGTCGTCGCCGAGGACCGGTTCCGGCAGGGTGCCCGCGTTGTGTTCGAGGAGGCGCCAGCCGCGGGAGCCTTCGCCGAGGACGGACCAGCAGCAGTTGGAGAGACCGCCGAGGCTCTCCCAGTGTTGGGCCTCCAGGCCGAGCAGGCGGCCGATGGTGGTGCGGATCGTGCCGCCGTGGCTGACCACCACGAGCGTGCCGTCCACGGGGAGCTTCTCGGCATGGCGGAGCACCACGGGGGCGGCCCGGTCGGCGACCTCGGTCTCCAGCTCGCCACCGCCGCGGCGGACGGGCTCGCCGCGCTTCCAGGCGGCGTATTCCTCGCCGTGCAGGGCGATGATCTCCTCGTGGGTCAGCCCCTGCCAGACGCCCGCGTACGTCTCGCGCAGGGCCTCGTCCAGGGTGACCTCCAGGCCGGTGAGCGTGGCCAGCTCGGCGGCCGTGGCGGCGGCGCGCCTGAGGTCGGAGGCGACGATGGCGTCCGGCTTCAGCGAGGCGAGCAGGCGCGCGGAGCGGCGGGCCTGGCCGATGCCGGTCTCGGTCAGTTCGACATCCGTGGAGCCCTGGAAGCGGCGCTCCACGTTCCAGGACGTCTGACCGTGGCGCCACAGGATGATCCGGCGCCCCCGGCCCTTCTTCCCCGTGCTGGTGCCTGCTGCCGTCACCGCAGCTCCCCGCCCAGCTGCGCGTCCAGCTCGGCGGCGTCCTGGGCGGCCTGCAGCCTGGCGTGCTCCGCGGCCTTGCCGCGAGTGGCCTTGGCGTCGGGCGGCAGGTCCAGCTCGGGGCAGTCCTTCCACAGCCGCTCCAGCGCGTAGAAGACGCGCTCCTCGCTGTGCTGGACGTGCACCACGATGTCGACGTAGTCCAGGAGCACCCAGCGGGCCTCGCGGTCGCCCTCGCGGCGTACCGGCTTGGCGCCGAGTTCCTTGAGCAGCCGCTCCTCGATCTCGTCGACGATCGACTTGACCTGACGGTCGTTGGGAGCCGAGGCCAGGAGGAAGGCGTCCGTGATCGACAGCACATCGCTGACGTCGTAGGCGACGATGTCGTGCGCGAGCTTGTCGGCGGCCGCCTGGGCGGCGGTGTTGATGAGTTCCAGAGAGCGGTCCGTGGCGGTCACTACAAGGCTTTCCGTCGGCGGTCAGTGATACCTCAAGGGTCTCACGGACCGCCGACGGCACCCCATGTGATTAATGGAGCACGCCCCGGCGGCCGGAGTGTGGCCCACGTCACGAGGACGGCTTGAAGTCCTTGCCGAGCACGACCGAGACGTTCGCGTTCGAGGCGCCCGTGCCCTTCTTGACGGCGCTGGTGGGCAGACCGAGGGTCTTGGCGACCTCGATGGCGTTCTGTTTGTCGCCGTCGTCGGCGTAGGTCACCTGGGAGGTCGCCCGGGCCGGGCCGGTGCCGGCGTCGACGGAGGTGTAGCCGCCGTTGACGAGGACGACACGGGCCTGCTCGGCGGCGGCCTGGGAACCGGTGGCGTTCTCGATGCCGACGCGGACGGCGTCACCGGCCTGGGGGCTCTTCACGGTGCCACCGAGCAGCGTCTTGACCACGGTGTCGGTGGCCTTCTGGCCGATGGTGCCGTCGGACTGGACCGGAAGCAGTGCGGTCTTGTAGTCGCCGTCCTTGGCGAGATCCGCGAGCTTGGCCAGGAAGGTGCCGAGGTCGTTGTCGGTCAGCGAGGGGTCGAGGATCTGGGCGAGCGTCTGCACGGTGGTCGTCGCGGCCTGCGGGTCGGAGGACATCTTGCGCAGCACCCCCTGCATCACCTGGCCGAACCGCTCGAGCTGGGCGTCCTGGGACTCCCCGGTGGCGCGGTAGGTGGCGTAGGCGACGGCCATCGTGCCGCTGAGGGTCTGGTCCTGCCCCTTGTGCACGAGGGGCGCGCCGCCCTTCTTCTTGGCGCCGGGGTCGGGGACGTCGGCGTTGGTGTCGACCTCGATGTTGCCGACGAGTTCGACGAGGTTCTCCAGGTAGGGGGTGTCGAGGCGCCAGGTGCCCTCGATCCTGGTGCCGAGGACCGAGTCGATGGCGTCGCTGGTGCCGGAGGAGCCGTCGTCGGCGACCGACTTGGCGAGGGTGGTCGTGCTGCCGTCGTCCGAGGTCAGGGCCAGGGAGTTGGGCAGCAGGACGGTGGCGCCCTGCTTGGTGGTGGTGTTGTCGACGAGCAGCGCGGTGGAAGTGCCGCCGCCCTTGGTGTTGTGCAGGTGGACGACGATCACATCACGGTTCTGGGCGGTCGCGGCCGTCGTCGTCGTGCCGGACTTGCCACCGGAGGAGAGGCCGGGCAGCTTGCCCGCGTACCAGAGGTAGCCGACGCCGCCGACCGCCACCAGGGCGAGCACGACGGCCAGGGCGATGATCCGGCTGCGGGAGCGGCGGCGGGCCTCCTCGCGGCGCTCGGTGCGGTTCTCGGTGAACTTCAGCCAGTCGATGACGTCCTCGGAGTCGCCGTCGGGCTCCTCGACGAAGGCGAACTGCTCGGTGCGGTAGTCGCGGTCGCCGTGCGGCTCGGAAGTCTCGCCGCCTGCGGGCGTGCCGTCGCCGGCGAAGCCGGTCCCGGGGGCGTGCCCCGGGACGCTGTCGGCCGGACCGGCCTGGTGCGGGATGTAGGCGGTCTGCTCGGTGACGCGCGGCTGCCGGCCACTGGTCGCGGACCGGCCGTAGGGGTCGTGGCCGGCGGCGGTCGTGGTGCCGTACGGGGCGTAGGGGTCGTAAGGCGCGGCGGGGGGCTGTCGGCCGGTGTCATGGGAGGACTCCGGCTGCTGCCGACCGGTCTGGTAGGGCCCCACGGACTGCTGAGTGCCGGTCGCGTACGGGTCGTAGCCGTATCCCTGGTGCTGCTGGTCGGGCTGTGTGCCGTACGGGTCGTAGCCCTGCGGGGTCCGCTGTGCGGGCACCTGCCGGTACACAGGCTGCCCGAACTCGTCATAGCCGACGAGCTCGTACTGGTCGCCGCCCGCGTATCCGTCGTATCGGTCGTTCACCGGTGCCCCTCTCGGCTCACTCGCCGCGGTACAGCTGCCGTTTGTCGATGTACCGCACCACGCCGTCCGGCACCAGGTACCAGACGGGTTCGCCCTTGGCGACTCTCGCACGGCAGTCTGTGGACGAGATGGCGAGCGCGGGAACTTCGACGAGCGAGACGCCGCCCTCGGGGAGGCCCGGGTCGGCGAGGGTGTGACCGGGGCGGGTGACGCCGATGAAGTGGGCCAGGGAGAACAACTCGTCCGTGTAACGCCAGGTGAGGATCTGGCCGAGCGCGTCGGCGCCGGTGATGAAGAAGAGGTCGGTGTCGGGGTTGAGCGCCTTCAGATCACGCAGGGTGTCCGTGGTGTAGGTGGGACCGCCTCGGTCGATGTCGATGCGGCTCACCGAGAACTGGGGGTTCTCGGCGGTCGCGATGACCGTCATCAGATAGCGGTCCTCGGCGGGGCTGACCTTGCGGTCGCTCTTCTGCCACGGCTGGCCGGTGGGCACGAACACCACCTCGTCGAGGTGGAACTGGGCGGCGACCTCACTGGCCGCGACCAGGTGGCCGTGGTGGATCGGATCGAACGTTCCGCCCATGACGCCGAGGCGGCGCTTGCCCGGGTTCGACGGCCCGCTGCCGGGGCCGGGTCCCGTGCCCTTCGCCGGACCGGTGGGTGTGTGCTGCTCTCCCATGCGTGCAGACCCTACCGGCCCGGCCGCCGGGCACCGGCCGACAGGCCCCCGCGAGCGGCCGGGACGGGCTCTTGGCCTCGGCTCAGCGGTCGCGGTTGAAGCGGGTGGTGATCCACAGCAGCAGCAGGAGGATGACGAGGGCGCCTCCGCCGGTCATGAAGGGGCTGATGCTCGCGTGGCGCTCGCCTTCGCCCTCGGCGAGGGTGGCCAACTGGGCAGCGGTGCTGTGGAAGCTCATCTTCGGCAGTACCTATCCGGTGTGGGCGGGATAAAGACGTCGGCTCATCGTATGCGGGCGCGTTCGCGGGCATCACGGCGACTCCGCCGTTGGACGCGGACTGCGGGGCATCGGGCTGCCCGGGCCGGCGGTTCCCGCCCGCCGGGCGCCCCCGCGCGGCGCCCGGGTCAGTCCTTGCGCTTGTAGCCCCGCAGCAGGAACCAGCCGGTCAGGACGCAGCCGAGGACCATCACGATCAGGACGACTCGGAGCAGGTTGCCCGGGCCCTGTCGGCTGGCGGCCGTCGCTGCCTCGGTGAGCCAGGCGGCGCTGATGTGCTCCATGAGATCGCTCCTTACGGTGTGCTGCCCTGTCACGGTATCTCCGCCTAGGCTGGACACCGCTTCGGGGGCGCATCACGCGGGCCGCGCATGGTGAACCATCAGACACATGGGGGAACGCATGTCCGACGACGGTCAGGGTCAGAACGCTCACGAGCAGATGCCGAGCAGGCAGCGCAGGCGTTTTCCGGGTATCTCCTCGCGCGCGTACGAGCACCCGGCGGACCGCTCGGCCCTGGTGGCCCTGCGGAAGCTGAGCGGCTTCGACACGGTCTTCAAGGCCCTCAGCGGTCTGCTGCCGGAGCGCAGTCTCAGGCTGCTGTTCCTCTCCGACTCGGTGCGGGTCTCGGACGCGCAGTTCCCCCACCTGCACGACATGCTGCGGGACGCCTGCTACATCCTGGACCTGGAGAAGGTCCCGCCGATGTACGTCACGCAGGACCCGCAGCCGAACGCCATGTGCATCGGCCTCGACGAGCCGATCATCGTCCTGACGACCGGACTCGTGGAGCTGCTGGACGAGGAGGAGATGCGGGCCGTCGTCGGGCACGAGGTCGGGCACGCGCTCTCGGGCCACTCCGTCTACCGGACCATCCTGCTGTTCCTGACCAACCTCGCGCTCCGGATCGCCTGGATCCCGCTGGGCAACCTGGCGATCATGGCGATCGTGACCGCGCTGCGGGAGTGGTTCCGCAAGTCTGAGCTGTCGGCCGACCGCGCCGGTCTGCTGGTCGGGCAGGATCTGCAGGCCTCGATGCGCGGGCTGATGAAGATGGCGGGTGGCAACCATCTGCACGAGATGAACGTGGACGCGTTCCTCGAGCAGGCCGAGGAGTACGAGGCCGGGGGCGATCTGCGCGACTCCGTGCTCAAGATCCTCAACGTGCTGCCGCGTACGCACCCCTTCACCACGGTCCGCGCGGCCGAGCTGAAGAAGTGGGCGGCCTCCCGCGACCACCAGCGGATCATGGACGGTCACTACACGCGGCGCAGCGAGGACGGGGACACCTCGGTGTCGGACTCGTTCCGGCAGTCGGCGGCGAGCTACGCGAACGAGGTCAGGCAGTCCAAGGACCCGCTGATGAAGCTGGTCAACGACCTCGCGGGCGGCGCCGGCGACCTCGGCGACCGGGTGCGACGCGGCTTCGCGGGCTTCGCGGGCAGCGCCCCAAGGACGCGCCGCGCGAGCCGGACGACAGCCGCCCGGGCGACAGCCACACGGGCGACATCCACCCGGGCGACGAGGACCCCTACGGCAAGGACTGACGGCCTCCGCCCGGGCGGGCCTGGTGAGGGGCGACGGGCCCGGCGGGCGGTCCCTATACCTTCGGTTCCGCGCTCGCCGACAGCGTGCCGCACACGGCCGTCGCGCTGCCCGTCGCGAAGGGGTCGGTGCCGCCGGGCCGCCCGCCTTGGCGGTCTGACCGGCGAGCAGCGGCCGGAGGTGGCTGCCGGTGTCCTCGGCGCAGGCGAGCGGTCCGGCCTGTACGTAGGCGGCGACCAGCTCCGCCTGGTTCAGGCGCAGGTCGTCACGGTCGAAGCGGAACGTCAGCTCGCGGCGCACGGTGAACAGCGACGCCTTCGCCTTGGCGTCGGAGCCGGCCGGCTTCAGCGCGTACACCACGGTGTGGTCGGCGCTGACCTCCAGCGTGTCGGAGTCGGCCTCCGTGGCCTGCAGCGTGCCCTGGACGCGGATGTCCGGGTCGGCCAGCCGGGCACGGGAGGGATCGAAGCGGACCAGCCAGCCGGTGGCCGCGTGCCGCCCGTCCGAGGCCGGGTGGGAGAAGCTCTGGTCGAACTGGTCGAACTGCTGCGGATCGAGCAGCAGGCGCACCGGGCGCACGGCGCCGCCGGTGAGGACGGCCGGGTCGAGGGAGGACGCGACCAGGTAGTTCTTCGCGTTGGTCAGGGCGGCGTAGACCTGGCTCTCGGAGAAGTGCGCGGTACGCCGGGCGGCGGGGAAGGTGATGCCCTGGGCGCCGACGCGGAACTGCGCGGCGGGGCTGTGCGCGTACAGCGCCTCGGGGTCCGTGGCGCCGGGTACGGCGGACTGCGGGGCCAGCGGTATCACCGTCATGCGCAGCGGTTCGGCGGTCTGCGCCCTGGGCGCCTGGTACGGGTGGCGCACGCCCATGTAGATCGCGGTGGCGAAGGCGACGGCTATGAGCAGGACGAGGATCAGCGCCTGTCTGGGCAGTGCCCGGTGCAGGAGCGGCCGCCGGCGCACGGCGGGGGCGTGGTCGGCCATCCGCTCCTGGGCGGAGTACTCCTGGAGGCGGGCAGCCCGCACGAACGACTCGTCGAACACGACGGATCGGTACTCGTCCTCGCCACCACTTGGAGCACCCTCGGGCAGCCCCTCAGGTGGGTCTCCAGGCCCGCCCATATCTTCAGAGTAGGTCTCCGGGAGCCCGGGTAAACGCCCTGGTACACCACAAGTTCTGACAGGTCCTCACCAGGTTTTGGAACGCGTTTCGAACGCTGGGTCGGGGCGGTTCGGCCCAACGCCCGTGAGCTTGTGGAACGCCCCGATGCGGAGGGTCAGGGGGTCCGCGGCACCGCTGAGAACGCGGGGGGCGAGTAGTCCGCGGAGGCCGAGGGGCCGGTGGTGCCCGCGCCGGCTTCCTGGCCCTGCTCCAGACCGGTCGAAGCGGGTGTGGGGACCTGGTCCTGACGACTGGAGGACCCGCCCCGGTACACCGCGGTGAAGGCCAGGGCGACCATGCCGATGCCCATGACGAGGGCGAGCATCCAGGCGACAGGGCGGTGCCAGCGGGCGCCCTTGCCGTAGGCCCTGCCGAAGGGGCCCACGGTGCCGTAGCGGCCGTCGAGGACGTCCATGTCGTCCAGGTCGTCGGGGTCCAGGCCGTGGCCGAAGCCGTCGTCGGGACCGAATCCGTCGTCGTAGCGCTCGTCGTCGCCCCGTGCGGCCCTGCCGCGTGCCCGGCGCGCCTCCGCCTCCTGGGCGTCGGCGCGGGCCTGGGCGGCGGCGAGGAGTCTTTCCACGGCCGTCGGCTCGTGGACCACGGCGGCCCGTATCCAGGCCTCGTCGAAGACCGCGGAGGCGAACTCTTCGTCCATCGCTCCGCGGTCGCGGTCGTCGTCGGGCTCCGGGCCGTCAGCGAACGGCGTGCCCCCCACGTCCTCCGGCACGGATCCAGAGTAGACCTGGGGGGTCAATTTGGGCAGACGGTATGGAAATTCATCCGACTGGCGAGACGGTTCACGGGCGGGTGTCAGGAATCGGCACCGCCCTGCGGAACGAGCGCTCGCTCAGCGCCGTACGTGTCCGTCACCGGTGACGATGTACTTGGTGCTGGTCAGCTCCGGCAGGCCCATCGGACCCCTGGCGTGCAGCTTCTGGGTGGAGATCCCGATCTCCGCGCCGAAGCCGAACTGGCCGCCGTCCGTGAAGCGCGTCGAGGCGTTCACGGCGACCGTCGTGGAATCGACCAGTTGGGTGAATCGGCGGGCGGCCTGCTGCGAGGTGGTGACGATCGCCTCGGTGTGGCCGGAGCTCCACAGCCGGATGTGCGACACGGCCTTGTCGAGCGAGTCCACGACCGCGGCGGCGATGTCGTACGACAGGTACTCGGTGTCCCAGTCGTCGGCGGTCGCCTCCACCACCGTGGCCCGGGAGTCCTTGGCGTACGCCATCACGCGCTCGTCGGCGTGCACGGTGACCCCTGCGTCCGCGAGGGCGTCCAGGGCGCGCGGCAGGAACTCGGGCGCGATGTCCTGGTGGACCAGCAGCGTCTCGGCGGCGTTGCAGACACTCGGCCGCTGCGCCTTGGAGTTGATCAGGATGTCGATCGCCATGTCGATGTCGGCCCGCGCGTCGACGTAGACGTGGCAGTTGCCGGTGCCGGTCTCGATGACCGGGACGGTGGACTCCTCGACGACCGTGCGGATCAGGGAGGCGCCGCCGCGCGGGATGAGCACGTCGACCAGGCCGCGGGCCCGCATCAGCTCGCGCACCGACTCGCGGCTCTCGCCGGGCACGAGCTGGACGGCGTCGGCGGGCAGGCCGGCCCCGCCCACGGCGTCGCGCAGCACCCGTACGAGCGCGGCGTTCGACTCGTAGGCGGAGGAGGAGCCGCGCAGCAGGACCGCGTTGCCGGACTTCAGGCACAGGGCGGCGGCGTCGACGGTCACGTTCGGCCGGGCCTCGTAGATGATCCCGACGACGCCCAGCGGGACGCGGACCTGGCGCAGGTCGATGCCGTTGGGCAGCGTGGAGCCGCGGACGACCTCGCCCACCGGGTCCGGCAGGGCGGCGACGTCCCGGACGTCGGAGGCGATGGCCCGGACCCGCTCGGGTGTGAGCGTGAGCCGGTCGATGATCGCCTCGCTCGTGCCGGCCTCGCGGGCCTTGGCGATGTCCCTCGCGTTGGCCTCGACGATCTCACTCGTGCGGACCTCCAGCGCGTCCGCCATGGCGAGCAGCGCGTCGTCCTTCTCGGACCGCGGCAGCGGCGCGAGGTCTGCGGCGGCGGCCCGGGCACGGTAGGCGGCCTGGGCCACCGGGGACATGGAGTCGTACGGCGAGAGCGTGGTCATGAGGGAAGCGTAGTGCGCCGGACATCCCCGTTCAGGGCTCGTCCCACACACCGAGACGCGCTCAAAACGGGTGAACTCCGACCGGTGTGGCCGGTGGCGGCCCGTATCCCTCGGTGACCCGCTGGTGGTAGGTGTCGCGGTCGACGACCTCCAGGCCGACGATCTCCCAGGGCGGCAGCCCCGCGCTCTGCCGGTGCTCGCCCCACAGGCGCAGCGCGACCGCGGCGGCGTCATGCAGGTCGCGGGCCTCCTCCCAGTAGCGGATCTCGGCGTGGTCGCACGCGTAGCGGCTGGTCAGCAGGAAGGGGTGGTCGTTGGCCAGCTGTTCGAGGGAGCGCCGCACCTCCTTCAGCGGTGCCTCCTCACCCGAGACGCTGAGCGTGACGTGCCACAGCCGGGGCATCTCGCCGGGCTCCTGGCGCGCGTCGGCGGGCTCTTGGTACGCCTCCCCGGCCGGGACGCTGGTCAGCGGGCGCTGCTCGTCCCCCCTGCGCGGGCCGCCGCCCCGGGAGGCACCGGAAGTGCCACCACCGCGGGACGCCGCCCCCGGGCGCACTCGTCTCACGACGGCCTCCTTACGCGGTGCTCGTCCGGAATGGGTGCCGGGGACCCGGTCGGTCGACCGGTCCCCCAGACCCAGTGGAGCAGGCCGCGCGGGCCCGTGGGGCGTTTTTGCGGAACGTCCCTCACCGGACTGGGCCCGCGGGGCAGGACTTTCGGCCTGTCGCTCGGGCGCGGAACGCGGGCTTACGGCTTCACGGGTGCAGGACGACCAGGTCGTCCCTGTGGATGACCTCGCGTTCGTAGGCGGGGCCGAGTTCGCGCGCCAGTTCCCTGGTCGAGCGGCCGATCAGCCGGGGGATCTCCTTGGCGTCGAAGTTGACGAGCCCGCGTGCGACCGCACGCCCCTCGCTGTCACGCAGTTCGACGGGGTCGCCCGCGCTGAAGTCGCCCTCGACCGCGGCGATGCCGGCGGGCAGCAGCGACTTGCGGCCTTCGACGACCGCGCGCACGGCTCCGTCGTCGAGGGTGAGGGCGCCCTGCGGGGTGGAGGCGTGCTGCAGCCACAGCAGCCGGTCCGCGGAGCGCTTGCCGGTGGGGTGGAAGTACGTGCCGGTGTCACGCCCCGCGAGGGCGTCGGCGGCGTGCACGGCGGAGGTGAGCACCACGGGGATGCCGGCCGCCGCCGCGATGCGGGCCGCCTCGACCTTGGTGACCATGCCGCCGGTGCCGACGCCGGCCTTGCCCGCGCTGCCGATCTCCACGTGCGCCAGGTCCTCCGGGCCCCGCACCTCCGCTATCCGCGAGGTGCCGGGCCTGCTGGGATCCCCGTCGTAGACGCCGTCCACGTCCGACAGCAGGACCAGCAGGTCGGCGTGGACGAGGTGGGCGACGAGCGCGGCGAGGCGGTCGTTGTCGCCGAAGCGGATCTCGTCGGTGGCGACGGTGTCGTTCTCGTTGACGACCGGCAGCGCGCCCATCGCGAGAAGCTTGTCGAGGGTGCGGGAGGCGTTGCGGTGGTGGGCGCGACGGCTGGTGTCGTCGCCGGTCAGCAGGATCTGGCCGACGCGGATGCCGTAGCGGGCGAAGGAGGCCGTGTAGCGCGCGACCAGGAGGCCCTGGCCGACGCTGGCGGCGGCCTGCTGGCGGGCCAGGTCGCGGGGGCGGCGGCGCAGGCCGAGAGGCGCGAGGCCGGCGGCGATGGCACCGGAGGAGACGAGGACGACCTCTCTCTCCCCTCCGCTGCGGTGTTTGGCGAGCACGTCGACGAGGGCGTCGACGCGGTCGGCGTCGAGCCCGCCCGCGGCCGTGGTCAGTGAGGAGGAGCCCACCTTGACGACGATCCTGTGGGCCTCTTCCACGGCCTGTCTTGCGCCTGCCACCTGCTGTTCTTCCCCTCGCGCGCGATACCCGCTCCCGTCCGGCAATCTACGCGAAGACGCACGGGTGCCGCGCACCGGTCCAGGAAGCGGACGGTGACCGGAGCGCGCCGCCCGGTCACCGAGACGTCACCAGCCGCACCCCGGCACGCCCGCCTCGACCCGCAGCCCGGCGAACGCGTGTGAGGAGGCCTTCGGGCGCAGCACGGCGGGCAGCGGGAGGCCGGCCCCCCGCTGCCGCGGCGGCTGTCAGAACGGCTCGAAGTCGTCGAACTCCTGCTGCGCCTCGTCGTGTTCGGCCTGCCGTTCCTTGCGCCGCTGCGCGGCAGGCCGTACGCCCTCGAACCGGTGGTCCTCGCCACGTCGTCCGAGCATCTCGGCGCCGGCCGTCAGCGACGGCTCCCAGTCGAAGACGACCGCGTTGTCCTCGGGTCCGATGGCGACGCCGTCCCCGGCCTTCGCGCCCGCCTTCATCAGCCGTTCCTCGACGCCGAGGCGGTTCAGCCGGTCGGCGAGGTAGCCCACGGCCTCGTCGTTGTTGAAGTCGGTCTGGCGCACCCAGCGCTCGGGCTTCTCGCCGCGCACGCGGAAGAGCCCGTCGGCTTCGCGCGTGACGGTGAATCCCGCGTCGTCGACGGCCTGCGGCCGGATGACGATCCGGGTCGCCTCCTCCTTCGGCTTGGCGGCACGCGCCTTCGCGACCAGGTCGGCCAGGGCGTACGACAGCTCCTTCAGCCCGGTGTGCGCCACCGCGGACACCTCGAAGACGCGGTAGCCGCGGGCCTGGAGGTCGGGCCGCACCATCTCGGCGAGGTCCTTGCCGTCGGGCACGTCGATCTTGTTGAGGACGACGATGCGCGGGCGGTCGTCGAGGCCGCCGTACTGCTTCAGCTCCTCCTCGATGACGTCGAGGTCGGAGACGGGGTCGCGGTCGGACTCCAGGGTGGCCGTGTCCAGCACGTGCACGAGGACGCTGCACCGCTCGACGTGCCGCAGGAACTCCAGGCCCAGCCCCTTGCCCTGGCTGGCGCCCGGGATGAGCCCGGGAACGTCGGCGATGGTGTACACGGTCGAGCCCGTGGCGACCACGCCCAGGTTCGGGACGAGGGTGGTGAACGGGTAGTCGGCGATCTTCGGCTTGGCGGCGGACAGCACGGAGATGAGCGAGGACTTGCCCGCGCTCGGGTAGCCGACGAGGGCCACGTCCGCGACGGTCTTCAGCTCCAGCACGATGTCCTGCACGTCGCCGGGCTCGCCGAGCAGCGCGAAACCGGGCGCCTTGCGGCGGGCCGAGGCCAGCGCCGCGTTGCCGAGGCCGCCGCGGCCGCCCTGGGCGGCGATGTACGACGTGCCGTGGCCGACCAGGTCGGCCAGTACGTTGCCCGACTTGTCGAGTACGACCGTGCCGTTCGGGACCGGCAGGACGAGGTCCTGGCCGTCCTTGCCGGAGCGGAAGCCGCCCTCGCCGGGTTTGCCGTTGGTGGCCTTGCGGTGCGGGGAGTGGTGGTAGTCGAGCAGCGTGGTGACCGACTGGTCGACGGTGAGGATGACGTCGCCGCCGCGTCCGCCGTTGCCGCCGTCGGGGCCGCCGAGCGGCTTGAACTTCTCACGGTGGACGGAGGCACAGCCGTGGCCTCCGTTACCCGCGGCGACGTGCAGTTCGACGCGGTCCACGAAGGTGGTCATGGTTCAGTGCCTCCAGAAAACGTACGGGGTGTGTGCTGTCCGACAGCTGTCCAACAAGCGAAAGGCGGACCCGCCTTCCCGACCGGGAAGTGAGGTCCGCCTCGCTGAACGTTCGGTCGTAGCCGTGAATCAGGAGATTCAGGCGACGGGAACGATGTTCACGACCTTGCGGCCACGGTGGGTGCCGAACTGCACCGAACCGGCCTGCAGCGCGAACAGCGTGTCGTCGCCGCCGCGGCCGACGCCCGCGCCCGGGTGGAAGTGGGTGCCGCGCTGGCGGACCAGGATCTCACCCGCGGAGACGACCTGACCGCCGAAGCGCTTCACGCCGAGCCGCTGGGCGTTGGAGTCGCGACCGTTCCGGGTGGACGATGCGCCCTTCTTGTGTGCCATCTGTTCTCAGTCCCTTACTTCGCAGCCGTGGGGATCTCGGTGACCTTGATCGCCGTGTACTGCTGGCGGTGGCCCTGGCGACGGCGGTAACCGGTCTTGTTCTTGTAGCGCAGAATGTCGATCTTCTGGCCCTTGTGGTGGTCCACGACCTCAGCCTGGACCTTGATGCCGGCCAGCACCCACGGGTCGCTGGTCACGGAGTCGCCGTCGACCACGAGCAGGGTCGAGAGCTCGACCGTGTCGCCGACCTTGGCGGTGGAAATCTTGTCAACCTCGACGATGTCGCCGACAGCAACCTTGTGCTGGCGACCACCGCTGCGCACGATCGCGTACACGCGGAACTCACTCTCTCGCTCGGGAACGGCACCCCCGCAGGCCAGCCGCCCTGCGAAACGCGCGAGCGACCTCTCCCGGCCGGTCCTTGCGGCCCGCGTCCGGGAGGAAGAGGTTTACGGGGATGTGGCGCGTCAGTGGACACGCCGACGGTCAAGGTTACGGGGCCGGGTCGGGAAGGGTCAAACCGGGTCCTGTCCGCCACTCCCCAACACGACGGCGGCCCGCCCGGATCTCTCCGGGCGGGCCGCCGTCGTGACGATGCCGTCGCGTCGGAGGGTCAGTCCTCCGTGGTGACCGAAACGGTCGGCTGTGCCGACTGCTCGGCCGCCGCCGTCTTCTTGGCCGCCGCCTTCTTGGCGGTCGTCTTCTTCGCGGCGGTCTTCTTCGCGGCCGTCTTCTTGGCCGCCGTCTTCTTGGTGGCAGCCTTCTTCGCCGTGGCCTTCTTGGCGGTCTTGCGGGCCGCCTTCTTGGCGGGCGCCACCGCCTCGGGCTCGGCCTCCGCCGGGGCCTCGGTCTGCTCCGCCGGGGCCTCAGCCGCCGACGGGACGACCACGACCGCCGTCTCCTCCGACGAGGTCGGCGCCGTGGCCTTGCGGACGGCACGGCGGCGCGGACGGGCCGGAGCGCTCTCCACGGGCGCCTCGGCGGCCTGCTCGGCCACGGGCTCGGCCGGAGCCGGGGCCTGGGCTTCCGGTTCCTCGGCGGGCTGTGGCGCGGCCTCCGGGACCGTCACCACTGCCTCGGTGGGCGAACCGGCCGGCGCCGACGCCTTGCGGGTCGCCCGACGGCGCGTACGGCCCTTGGGCGCGGCCTCCTCCTCGACGGGCGCCGGCGCCTCGACGACCGGGTCCTCGGCCGCCACCGGCTCCGCCTCCGCCTCGGACCGCGACTTCGGTGCGCGCTCGTCCGTACGGGACTTCGGCGCCCGCTCCTCGGTCCGCGGGGCGCCCGCAGGAGCCGACGCCCGCCGGCTCACCCGGCGCCGCGAACGGCCCCGGGACGCGGCGGCCTCCGCCTCGGCCACGCTGCTGTACAGCTCCTCGTCCGGCGCGACCGAGTCCATCAGCGACTCCGTCACGGCCGACTCCGACAGCGCCGCCGGAACCGCGACCTCGGGCTCGGCGACCGTGGCCTCGAAAGCCTCCTCGACCTCGGCCTCGACCGCGACCGCCTCGTGCGTCTCGGGCTCTGCCTCGGCGCCGCCCCGGCCGCGCTTCCTGCGCTTGCCGCCGCCGGCCGCGGCCGCCTGGTCCATGTGCACGATCACGCCACGGCCGTTGCAGTGCACGCAGGTCTCGGAGAACGACTCCAGCAGGCCCTGTCCGACCCGCTTGCGGGTCATCTGGACGAGGCCCAGCGAGGTCACCTCGGCGACCTGGTGCTTCGTGCGGTCCCGGCCCAGGCACTCCAGCAGGCGCCGCAGCACCAGGTCCCGGTTGGACTCCAGCACCATGTCGATGAAGTCGATCACGATGATGCCGCCGAGGTCGCGCAGCCGCAGCTGGCGGACGATCTCCTCGGCCGCCTCCAGGTTGTTCCTGGTGACGGTCTCCTCGAGGTTGCCGCCCTGACCGGTGAACTTGCCGGTGTTGACGTCGATGACGACCATCGCCTCGGTCCGGTCGATCACCAGCGAACCGCCGCTCGGCAGCCACACCTTGCGGTCCAGCGCCTTGGCGAGCTGCTCGTCGATCCGGTACGTGGCGAAGACGTCGACCTCGCTGGTCCACCTCTGCAGACGCGGCGCGAGGTCCGGCGCGACGTGCGCGACGTATCCGTGGATCGTCTCCCAGGCTTCGTCACCGCTGACGATGACCTTGGAGAAGTCCTCGTTGAAGATGTCGCGCACGACCCGGACGGTCATGTCCGGCTCGCCGTACAGCAGCGTCGGGGCGTTGCCGTTCTTCGACTTCTTCTGGATGTCCTCCCACTGCGCCTGGAGCCGTTCGACGTCGCGGTGCAGCTCGTCCTCGCTCGCGCCCTCGGCGGCGGTGCGCACGATGACGCCCGCGTCCTCGGGGACGATCTTCTTGAGGATGGTCTTCAGGCGGGCCCGCTCGGTGTCGGGCAGCTTGCGGCTGATGCCGGTCATCGAGCCCTCGGGGACGTACACGAGGTAACGGCCCGGCAGGGAGACCTGGCTGGTCAGGCGAGCGCCCTTGTGGCCGATCGGGTCCTTCGTCACCTGGACGAGGACCGACTGCCCGGACTTGAGGGCGGACTCGATGCGACGCGGGCCGTTGGCCATGCCCAGCGCCTCGAAGTTGACCTCACCGGCGTAGAGCACCGCGTTGCGGCCCTTGCCGATGTCGATGAAGGCGGCCTCCATCGACGGCAGCACGTTCTGGACCTTGCCCAGGTAGACGTTGCCGACGTACGAGGTCGACTGCTCCTTGTTGACGTAGTGCTCGACGAGCACGCCGTCCTCGAGTACGCCGATCTGCGTACGCTCGCCGTTCTGCCGGACGACCATCACACGCTCGACGGCCTCGCGGCGGGCCAGGAACTCGGCCTCGGTGATGATCGGGACGCGGCGTCGGCCCTGCTCGCGGCCCTCCCGGCGGCGCTGCTTCTTCGCCTCCAGGCGGGTCGAGCCCTTGATGGACTGCACCTCGTCGGACGGCTCGGCGGCCTTGCGCGGCTCGCGGACCTTGACGACCGTGCGCTCCGGGTCGTCAGGCGTCGGCTCGTTGTCGACGAGCACGTCACCGGCCCGGCGGCGGCGCCTGCGACGGCGACGGCTGGTGCTGCTGGAGGACGCCGTGTCCTCGGCGTGCTCCTGGGCCTCCTCGTCGTCCTCCTCCACCTGCTCGGCGGTGTCCTCGGCGTCCTGCGCGGCCTGCTCGGCGGCGAGTTCCTCGGTCTCGTCACCCTCCGCGGACTCGCCCTCGGCCTCGGCGGACTCACCACGGCGACGGCGGCGGCCACCACGGCGTCGGCGCCGACGCGAACCGGGCTCCTCGGCCTCCTCGCCCTCGGCGGACTCCTCCGCCTCATCGGGCTCCTCCACCTCGTCGGTGGTCTCGGGCGCCACGGCCACGGGCTCCTCGTCACCGCCCCGGCGACGACGGCGGCGGCGCGCACCGGCGGTCTCCTCCTCGGCGGCCTCCTCCTGCTCCGCCGCCTCGGCGGCAGCGGCAGCGGCGGCCCGCTCCGGGGTCTGGAACATCGGCTCGGTGAACACCGGCGCCTGGAACACGGCCACGGCGGGTCGTGCGGGCCGCTGCGCGGCCTCGGACGCCTCGTCGGCGCCGGAGGCGGGCTGCGCGGGCTCGGAGAAGCCTCCGGCGGCCCTGCGGACGACACGACGGCGACGACGCGGGGCGGCCTCCTCGGCCTCGGCGGCGGGGACCGTCGCGGCGGCGGCTCGGCTTCGGCAGCGGCGGGGACCGTCGCCGAGGCGGGGGCGTGGGCGCCTTCCTCTACGGCCTCGGCCTTCTCGCTCGCGCCGGCCGTCCCGGCGGCCTCGGTCTGCGGGGCCTCGTCGGCGGCGCCCTCGGGCGCGGCGGCCGACGCGGTCACCCGGCGGGTGGCACGGCGACGGGTACGGCGGGCGGGCTCTTCGGCGGCGGGGGCCTGGGGCTCTTCGGCGGGGGCCTGCTCGGCCGTCTTCGTCTCGGCCTCGGCGGCGGCTCCTGCTCCGCGGCCTCGGTGGGGGCGGGCGCTTCGGAGGGCGCCGAGACGCGGCGCGTGGCACGGCGACGCGGACGGGCCGGAGCGGGCGCCTCCTCGGCGACCGGCTCGGCCTCGACCGCGGGGGTCTCGGGCGCTTCGCCACCGGCGGGCACGACGACCTCCACGGCCTCGGCCTCCGCGGGCGCCCCGGTGGGCGCCGACGCCCGACGCGTGGCACGCCGGCGCGGACGGGCCGGAGCGGACACCGCCGCGGCGACGGGCTCGGCCTCCGGGGCCTCGGACTCCTCGGCGCCGTCCCCACCGGCGGGCACGACGACCTCCACGGCCTCGGCGGTCGCGGGCGCCCCGGCGGGCGCCGACGCACGACGCGTGGCACGCCGACGCGCACGAGCCGGAGCGGGCGCCTCCGCGGAGGCGGGCTCGGCTTCGGCGGCACCGGAGACGGCGGCCTCGGCCACCGCCCCGGTCTCCTCGGTCTCTTCTGCCCCAGCGGCCGGGGGCTCCGCCTCCGCCGGTATGGCCGGCCCGGCCCCGGTCGCGGGGTCGGGCAGCGTGACCTCACCGGTCACGGCGTCCGCGCTCGGCGGGCCCGCCGGGCGCGAGGCGACGCGGCGCCGACGGCGCGGCGGCAGGGTGTCGCTGGGGGTGTTGTTCTCGGAACCCTCGGTGGGTTCGGTCGGTTCGAGCATGCGGGCGTTTCTCCCGTCAGGCTCCCGGGCGCCGCGCCTGGTCCGGCATGGATCGCCGTTGACGTCCGCGGCTCGCGCTGTGCGCGGTGCCGCCGTCCGGGGCGCGGGCGCCGCACGGGAGCTCTCTGTGTCCTGTCTCGCCGGTTCCGTACTCCTTGTTGTGCACGGCCTGGCGAAAGTCTTCTGGTCGGTGCGCTGCCCGACCCAGGTGGCTCCCGAGTACGAGGGCGGCGCTACGACGTACGTCCCTGCGCGGGACCTTCCTTACGCCGGCGCCGTCGCGGCGGCAGTGGCGGCGGCCGGATGCGGCTCGGTCGCTGCTGCCTCGCGGTCGGGCGCGAGCGGGTCGGTCACCGTGCCGGTCTCTTCATCGAACAGCCCCTGCGCCAGCCTGGTCACCGCTGCGGGGACCGGCGGCGCCAGGTCGGCCACGGCGCGGAGACCGGACAGGACGTCGTCGGGTCGTACGGCAGGCGTCACGTGCCGAACAACCAGCCGCAGTATCGCACAGGGCTGGTCGCTCGGCCTATCAGCCGGCGAACTGTGCGCTTCGACGCGCTCCAGGCTCGCGACGGCGGGTCGGGCGTCGAAGGTGCGCATGCCGTTCTTGGTCAGGCGCTGGACCTCGACGCTCTCGGCCGCGTTGAAGGCCGCGACGGCACGCTCTGCCTCCGCCGGGTCCACACCGTCCAGCCGCAGCTCCCACACGGAGGCCGTCAGCCGGTCGGCGAGCCCCGACGTGCGGGCCTCGACCGCCTCCAGGACGTCGAGCCCGGCGGGCAACGACTCGTCGAGGAGGACACGCAGCCGCTCCGGATCGCGCGCCTCGGTGAGCGCGATCTCCAGGTACTCCGCCTCACTGCCCGTGCCGGTGGGTGCGGCATTGGCGTACGACACCTTCGGATGCGGCGTGAACCCCGCCGAGTACGCCATCGGCACCTCGGCACGGCGCAACGCACGCTCGAAGGCGCGCTGGAAGTCACGGTGGCTGGTGAACCGGAGGCGGCCGCGCTTGGTGTAACGCAGTCGAATGCGCTGCACCGCGGGTGCGGGCGGCGGGCCTTCGGGCTGTCGCTTGCCCAGTGTCGTTCAGTCCTTCGTGAGAGCGGTGGTACTCCTACCTAGATTACGTGTCCGGCGGCCCAAACGTTCCCGCCGGGCACCCGCATCTCCGGGTGCCCGGCGGTGCCGGCTCGCGAAACCCCTCCGTGGGAGACCTCGAAGATCACACGTACGAGCCACGGCGTGAGGGCCCCTTCGGGCAGCGGACGTCCCGGTCGGGCCGCTCTCCGGTCGCCAGGAAGCGGGAGACGGCGCGGTCGCCGCACGCGTTCCCGTTGGCCAGGTAGGCGCCGTGGCCGGTGGAGTCGACGGTCACCATGACGGCCCGCGCCCCGAACGCCTCGCGGAGTTTCCGCGCGCCGCTCAGCGGGGTGGCGACGTCGTGGGCGTTCTGCACGAGCAGGATGCCGGACGGCCCTCTCGACGCGATCCGGACCGGCGCCTGCTCCGGCGGGTACGGCCAGGCGGCGCAGACCATCGCGTTCCGGGGCATGCCGGCGGTCAGCGGGTGTTCGCGGCGGCTGACGGCGACATCGTCGAGGTACGCGGCCGCCGACCGGGGCCAGGCCACGTCGTTGCAGATGGTCGCGGCGCTGACCGCGGTGACGTTCTGCAGCACCGCATCGGGCTGTGCCGCGGGCGCGGGCGGGACGGTGCCGCTCCGGGCGGCCAGCATCAGCTTCGCCAGGGCGGGGAAACGGCTGGGCGTGTAGAAGCTGTCGAGCATCGCCTGGCGCAGCACGTTGCCGTTCAGCTCCTCGGGGTTGGCGCCCGGCCAGGGGATCGGTGCGCGGTCGAGGCGTGCGGCCAGGCGCAGGAACAGCGGTCGCACCTCTGCCGCCGTCGCGGCCACCCGGTCAGGGTTGCCGGGCGCCGAAGCCCACCGGGCGAACTCGGGGAAGGTGTCCTCGACCCCGGTCTCGTACGCGGCGAGCCAGCCCCGGGAGACCCTCACGGGATCGGGGTCGTCATTGCTGTCGAGCACGACGCGGTCGGTGCGCTGCGGGAACAACTGGCTGTATACGGCGCCGACGTACGTACCGTACGAGACACCCCACGCGGAGAGCCTGCGCTCGCCGAGCGCGGCGCGGATGCGGTCGATGTCGCGGGCCTCGTCGACCGTGCTGATGTGCCGGATCAACTCACCGCCGTTGCGCGCGCAGGCGTCCGCCATCCGCCGCGCGGTGGCCATGTTCCCGGTGACCGACCCGTCCGCCGCGGGCCAGGGCCGCAGCTTCGACAGGGCGAGGTCGCCGTGTTCGAGACCGCAGCTGACAGAGGTGGAGGGCGCGAGCCCGCGCGGCGCGAAACCGATCAGGTCGTAGGAGTCCCGCACCTCCTGCGGCAGCTTCTGCCCCTTGCCCGACGGGTCGTTGAGGCTTGAGCCTCCGGGACCGCCGGGAATCAGCAGCAGCGCGCCGCGGCGGGCGGACGGCTTCTCGCCGGGGATGCGGGAGACCACGACGTCGATCTTCCGGCCGCCGGGGTCGGAGTAGTCCATCGGCACCTCGACGGACGCACACCGCTGGCGGGGATCGAGCCCGCTGCCCTCGCACCTGGTCCAGTTCAAGGAGGGGGCCTCCGCGGGCGCGGATGCGGATGCGGATGCGGTCGGGGAGACGGTCAGCGGGGCGGCGAGACAGAGGACGGCGGCGGATACGGCGGTCCAGACGGCTCTTGTGCTGCTGGTCTGCTTCATGCCGATGAGCCTCGCCGATCACGACCGCCCTTCCCATCCGGCCAACGTGCCTGTCCCTACGGGGGTTTGCCCCCGCAGGCCACCTCCGGGCCGCCCCGCCACCGCGCGGAGGACATGTCGCTCAACGGACGGCCCGGGACGCCGGTTTCACCCGATTGCACCGGATGAGCGGGCTCCACCGCACCGATGCGTCAACGCTGATGGCGTACACCCCAGAGGAAAGCGAGAAGGGCATGACCACATCCGCGGTCCACGGCATACGTCGCCGCACGCATCGCTCCCGCACCGCGGCGGCGGGATGCGCCTTCGCCGCCCTGTGCGCGGTCACGGCGGCTCCGGCCGTCGCAGACAGTGGCGCGAGCGAACCCAAGCCCACCATCGTCCTGGTGCACGGCGCCTTTGCCGACGGCTCCAGCTGGAGCGGGGTGATCGAACGGCTCGAGAGCCGCGGCTACACGGTCATGGCCCCGGCCAACCCACTGCGCGGGCTGTACAGCGACTCCGCCTACATCGCCTCGGTGCTCAAGAGCGTCAAAGGCCCCGTAGTAGTGGTCGGCCACTCCTACGGAGGAGCCGTGATCAGCACGGCCGCAGCCGGCAACCCCCGGGTGAAGTCCCTCGTGTACATCTCAGCGCTGATGCCCGACGTGGGCGAAAGCGGCATGTCGCTGTCCGCCCGCTTCCCCAGCGCCCTGGGCACCGCCACCACATCCGTGCCCTACCGAGCGGGCGACGCCAGCGGAACCGACCTGTACCTCAAGCGGGACAAGGTGCACCCGGTCTTCGCCGCCTGCCTGCCGGCGAGCGAGGCGAATCTGCTGGCGGTGACCCAGCGGCCCGCGGCCAGCACCGCGTTCTCGGAGAAGGCCCAGGTCGCGGCGTGGAAGGACATCCCCTCCTGGGCCCTCGTCGGCCGTCAGGACATGACCATCAGTCCGGATCAGGAACGCTTCGAGGCCAAGCGCGCCGGTTCCCACACCGTGGAGATCGACACCTGCCACGTGTCTCTGATCGCCCGCCCCGACGCCGTCACCGACCTGATCCTCAAGGCCGCCACCGCCACCCCTACCGGGGCAACGCGCCCGGCGCTCGCACGACGCGCAGGCCCTGCCGGGCGGTGAGCCGGCGGAGACGGTTCGGCCTGCGACCGATGAGTTCCGGAGCCCGGTGCGGTCTACCTCTGGACAAGCGAAAGCCGCGCACGAGCTCTGTGAGGCGAGCGACCATGACCAGCCACGCACTACCACCCGTCGTCGACACCGCAACCTGGGAGCGCCGGCTCGAGGCACTTCGCGCCCGGGAGAAGGCCGCGACCCGGGAACTCGACGCCATCGCCGCCGAGCGCCGTCGCCTGCCGATGGTCGAGATGCCCGACTACACCCTCGAGGGCGAGGACGGCCCCGTTCGGCTGGCGGACGTCTTCGAGGGCAAGAGGCAACTGATCGTCTACAACCACATGTGGTTCGCCGGCAAGGAATGGCAGTGCCCGGGCTGCACGGGGTTCACCTCGCAGTACACCCGCCTGGAGTTCCTGGACGACTACGACGCGCGATTCGTCGTCGTCACCCAGGGCCCGATCAAAGAGGCACTCGCCTACAAGCAGCGGGTCGGCAACCGGATGACCTGGTACTCGACTGCCAACAGCTCCTTCGGGGCCGACGTCGGCGCACCGCCCGGCGGAGGATTCGCGGTCAACGTGTTCCTGCGCGACGGCGACACCGTCTACCGCACCTGGCACACCAACGGCCGGGGCACCGAGCAGCTCAGTCACAGCTTCGCGCTGATCGACCTCCTGCCGTACGGACGGCAGGAGGAATGGCAGGACTCACCCGAAGGCTGGCCTCAGTCACCCACCTACAGCCGGTGGGCGAGCTCCGAGGACATCGCCGCGCTCTACGGCCCGGGCTCCGGCGGCGGCTGACCGATCACGGCCGATGAGCGGGGCGCCTCCGTGCCATGACATGCGGTCGGGGGCAGCCGGGGGCGGAGTCCAGCCGCCCAGCTGCCCCTGCGACGCAGGCAGGCGAAGGTGGGCGGTGCTGACGGGGCGCTCTACCGGCGGACCGCCGAGATCAGTCCGCCGGGCCGCTCCTCGCGCTGCGGCGGGGTGCTGATCGGGCGGCCGTAGGCGGCAGCGCGCTCGCGCAGGGTGTAGCTGTCGGCCTCCCAGCCGTGCCCGGCCAGCCAGGCCACCGGGTCGTCGGGCATCTCCGAGACCCACATGGACGCCGCCGATCCCGGCACGGCGTCCGCGCCGAAGCGCTCGATCACGCCGCGCGAGCCCAACGTCAGCCCCATCCGACTGCCTGCCGCCGACTGCGCGCCGATCCGGGCCAGCAGCAGCTCCACCGCGTCCTCGGGCAGATAGATCAGCAGTCCTTCGGCGATCCACACGGTCGGCACCGCCGGGTCGTGCCCTGCGGCGGCCAGCGCGCCTGGCCAGTCCTCACGCAGATCGACCGCGACGGTGATCCGCTCGCAGCGTGCGACGGCCCGCTCCTGGCGCAGCACCGAAGCCTTGAAGTCCAGTGGCGCGGCGGTGTCGACCTCGAACAGCCGGGTGCCCTCGGGCCAGTCCATCCGAAAGGCCCGGCTGTCCATGCCGGCGCCGAGCAGCACGACCTGCCGCACCCCGGACGCGGAGGCCTGCTGCAACAGGTCGTCGAGAAACTTCGTCCTGATGACGATGGAGAACGACACGGCCAGTCGGCGGCGTCGCGCGGCCTCGTCATCGGGCAGCGGCGGCGAGGAGGGCCACAGGCCGCCGGCGGCGGCGAAGGCCTGTGCCAGTGGGTCGCGGAACAGCGCGTTCTCCCGCTCGGTCTCCAGCGCCCGCACCCTGGCCACCCCCACCGCCGTGGCCCACACTCCCGACGGCTGCACCCGCTCCTGCTCATCAGTCACCGCGTCAGCCTAGGTGATCGATTCCAAAGCGCCCCGATGAGTGGAGTCAGGTACCGACCGCAGCCGGCGCAGCCGCCACCTCGTCCTCGCTCGAGTGCCTCGCCCCCTCAGTGCGCGTGACCACGCGACACGGGCGCCGGTGCGGCGTTCTCGACCGTCAGAGGCAGCAGCTTCTCGCCGGTCGGACCGACCTGGATGTGCGTGTCCATCCGCTGGCACAAGACACCAGGACCACATTCGACCGCGGCTCGCGCACTGTTGGCCCCGTGCTGGTACTGAACGCCGCGCGGAAGGCCGCCCCGCCTGGCGTGCCGCATGCATACCCGGTCTCAGGAATCCCGGGCCACGACCGTGCCTCCCGGAACGACGTTCCTGCGCTCCCGCAGGTGGGCGTAGCACATGAGACCGAGGAGGACCGAAAGGAGCACGGCGGCGAGCTTGCCGATCACGAGGAACTCCCCGTCGTCGGCCTGGATGAGGTCCGGAGAGGGCTGCCCCGTCGCACTGCCCCGCTCGGCGGGCTCGATCCGATCCGGCGCATGAGGGCTCCTTGGTGACAGGATCGGTGCCATGGGCACCGAGAGGGTGTGGGCGTACCGAGTGGAGGAGCCACACGGCTCGCACGGCTGGCGCCCCCACGGCGGCCCCTCCCACCGCTGGC
Source organism: Streptomyces cynarae (assembly GCF_025642135.1). NCBI lineage: Bacteria > Bacillati > Actinomycetota > Actinomycetes > Kitasatosporales > Streptomycetaceae > Streptomyces > Streptomyces cynarae. The sequence continues at coordinate 3,040,718 of NZ_CP106793.1, forward strand.
GGGGAAGGGTCACCACCGAGTCCCGGAGCGAGGACGCCAGATACGTCGCCGCCCTCGTCGCCACCGACCTTGTGACCGAGTGGAAGGTGAACGGCGTCAGCGAGCAGCACGTGCGCGTGATCGTCTGGGCGGGCGAAGAAGGCACCGGCCCCGAGGACGCGGTCTTCACGCTGGAGATCCAGCCCGGCGTCGACGGAAAGTAACCAATCACGGCCGGATCCGCGCACCGCCGAGACACCGGCCCGGTCGCCGAGTCGATGGTCCCATGATCCGCCGGGCAGACCGGAGGCTCGACCGTTCCGCCGGCTGGCCCTCCGACCGCTGCTCGCTACGCTGCCACGCGAGTTCGTCAGCGCCTACCGACGCCACGGTCTTACCGATCTCGTCACGAGACGTTCACACTCTGGAACAAGAGGCCGGGGCTTCGTATCAAGTTCACACCACGTCGTCTGACGTCGTGTACGCGCGAAGATGCTCGACCGCGGCATACAGCGCCTCACGCAATGGCGCTACGTCGCGGGCGATCTGCGCGAGCAGGCTGCCCCCCTGGTAGGCGGCGATCAGCATGTGTGCGAGTCGCGCCGGATCCGCCGACGCGTCGAGTCGTCCGTCATATTGCATCCGCTCGAGTCCAGCTCGGAAGATGTCCCGCCATTCGGCGAAGACACGAGTGAGGTCGTCGCGGACATCCAGATCGGTCTTGACGATCTCGCTCGCGAGGGATCCGAGGCTGCAGCCGTTCTCGAACGGGCGACCGGAGACGACGAAGAAGTCCGCCCACTCCTGGTACGCCTCGATCGTGTCGAAGCCGGCGAACCGTTCGCTTCGGTGGAAGCCGAGCACGCTCTCGGCCTGCCAGTCGATGACGGCGCGCACCAGGCTCTCCTTGTTCGCGAAGTAGTGGCTCAGCTGCGAGCCGCTGACCCCCGCTGCTCTTCGTACCAGCTCGTTGTTCGTCGCGTGGACCCCCCGCGCGTAGATCAAGTCCGCGGCGTGCTCGAGGATGCGACCTCGCGTCGCCAGCCCCTTGCCCGTGCGCCCGCGAAGATCACGGGATCCATCGTTCATCTGCATGTCACCAACCTATCCCGCAGATTGGGCTCAGCGGCCCAACATGGACACGGATTGGGCTTGACAGCCCAATCTGAGTCGCGTTTACTGCGAGTGGGCCAAACAGCCCAGACTGATACCGAACCGAGGACCGCCACCATGTCTCGTCTCAGCACGCCCGAGCTCACCGACATCGACGCCAAGACGCAGGGCACGCTCGACGCCATCGCCAAGCAGTTCGGCTTCGCTCCGGGCATGTTCACCACGCTCGCCGCCAACCCGACCGTCCTCGAGATCGTGATGGGCCTGCAGGGCAGCATCGCGAAGCTTCTCGACGCGAAGACCCGCCACACGATCGCGCTGGCCACGTCCCACTCCAACGACTGCGACTACTGCTCGGCGCTGCACGGATACATCTCCGCGAACCTCGGAGGCATGTCGACCGAGGAGATCGAGCTGGCCCGCACCGGCGGCTCCACCGATCCCAAGCGTGCCGCCGTCGCTCGCTTCTCCCAGCAGGTGATCGAGACCCGCGGTCAGGTGGGCGACGAGGCCATCGCCGCGGTCCGCGAGGCCGGGTACACGGACCCCGAGATCCAGGCGATCGTCACCGTCGTGGTCGTCACGCTGCTCACGAACTACCTCAACAACGTCAACGACACCGTCGTCGACATCCCCGGTGCGGGCGCGTAGCCAGCGACGTCGAAACCGCGTCGACCGGCACGGAGGTCGCCCCAATGAAAGCGACGTTCACCACGTACTGACGTGACTCCAACGCCCAGAAACCGCCTGCTGACCCGATCTCTCCGACATCTCTCCGACAACGAAACGAAAACCAAGCATGGATCTCAACAATCTGATCACCAAGCACCTCACCCGCTACTTCGACCCGAACAAGAAGATCCCGGAGGAGACCTTCCAGCTCCTGCTGCGCTACCTACGCACCTCGCCGACGACGGTCAACATCCAGCCGAACCACTTCCATGTGCTGGAGTCGCAGGCCGGCAAGGACAAGCTTGCGGACGCTCTCGTCGGCCGCTTCGCGGACAACCAGGAGAAGGTGCGGAACGCGTCGCACGCGATCGTGTTCACGACCCGCAAGACGATTCCCGACGAGCACTTGCAGGAGATCTTCGCGAAGGAGCGCGCGGACGGTCGCTTCGCGGACCCGGAGATCCAGAAGGGATGGGAGGCTGGAGCGACCAATTTCGTGGAGATCCAGTCGCAGAACTATGGCGGCGACGTACTCCACTGGCTGGAGAAGAACACCTACCTCGTGGTCGGCGCGACCATGATGGCCGCCGCTTCTCTCGGAGTAGACGCCACCCCGATGGAAGGGTTCGACCGCGCGGCGATCGACGAAGCGTTCGGCCTCACCGACACCGACTTCACCACAACGCTGATCATGGCGCTCGGGTACCCGGACGAGACGCGCGTCTCTCGCCAGCCGGTCTCTCGCTTCGACGCCGAGAAGATCTTCACCCACATGTGACGAACTGAGCGGGTGCGCGATCGGCGCGCCTGCTCGGTTCTGGGGGACTCGACTGTCCGGCGCCCGCACCTCTGCCCGACGGACGCCGGACAGTTGACCTCCACCGACCTCGAGGAGGCCAAGATGCACGCAGACAGGACAGTTCAGAACCGCGCGGCCGCGCGCGCGGCAGAGCTCCCGGCTTCAGAGCACACGCACCAGTTCACCGGCGACTGGGAGGCGTGGAAGGTCGGCGGCAAGGTGTTCATGCTGCAGACATCGATGCCTGGGGAGCCGGTCGTGATCCTCAAGGCCGATCCCTCAGATGCGGAGACGCTCCGCGCGTCGCACACGAGCATCTCTCGCGGCTACCACATGAATAAGAAGCACTGGATCACCGTCAGACCTGGTGCGGATATCGGGCAGGCGTTGGTGGACGACCTCGTGACCGAGTCGTACCTGCTCGTCGTCGCGGGCCTTCCCAGACAGAACCGCCCGGTCGACCCCGACACTTTCAGCTTTCTGCCGTCCGCCGACTGACCGACGCGGCAGACGAAAACAAAACCGGCTCCGTCGTAGGTCCAGCGGAACGGCCGGGCCTCATCGTCGTGGGCGAGAGTGAACTCGCGGATCTGGTCGATGAGGTCCTGGCGCGAGGTGAACTCACCGCGCCGCAGCAGTCGGCGGGCCAGGATCGAGAAGAAGATCTCGACTTGGTTGAGCCACGAAGCGTGTTCGGGTGTGTGGTGGACGGCGAACCTCGGGTGTGCTTCCAGCCAGGCCCGGGTCGCCTTCGAGACACGGGACGACCCGTTGTCAAGGACCAGGTGGATCGTGAGCTTCGGGTCGATGGACTGGTCGAGCATCCGCAGGAAGCGGATGAAGGTGGCCGAGTCGTTGCGGACGATGTCTTCGACCACGACCTGACCGGTGTGCACGTCCAGGGCCGCGATGATGGGGGCGGTGCCGTGGCGTCGGTACTCGAACTCGCGCTGCTCGAGTCAGCAGCCCCGTCGCCGCTGACGGCGGGCACCTACCCCCGCAAGATCAATGCGGCGCTGCACCAGGGCCTGCCCGGCCGGCCGCGAGGTGGGCATCCACGGCGACGACACCGTCGACGCCCTGGCACAGGCCCACGACCACCGGCACAAGACGCGATTCCGGGACGTGACCCCGCAGGGTGACGGCACCGTCCCGGACCTCGACCGCTACGGTGCCCTCTTCCAGGCTGAGGATGCGCCCCAGGACGTCCCGCTCGACCTCGCCGCGGATTTCAACGTCGGAGCGGATGAAGGCGGTCAGTAGGTCGCTACGGCTGACGATGCCGGTCAGAAGCCCGTGGTCGCCGACGACCGGCAGTTGCTTGACGTGCCGCCTGTGGAGTTCCCGCGCGGCCCGGGGGATCGTCCAGTCGGCACGGGCGGTGAAGACAGGGCTGCTCATGAGCGCGCCCGCGGTCCGGGCCCGAGCCTTGCCCCACGCGCGCTCGTCGTTCCCGTCCTGCCCCTGCGGATCGGGCATGCCGGTCTCGTGCCGCAGCACGTCGGACGCGGACACGACGCCGATGGGGACGCCCTCGTCATCGATGACCGGGGCCGCGGCGATGTCGTTCGCGTCGAGCAGGGAGGCGATCTGGTGGAGCGGTGTGTCGGTGCGGAGGGTGATGACTTCTTCGGTCATCACGTCGCCGACCGTGCGGCGGTGCAGCATGGCATCCAGTCTCCTCCGCTTCGCGACGGCGCGGCGCCCCGGCCTTCGCGGCCGCTCGTCCAGGCCCGTCTCCCTACCCATGACAACACCGCGCCGCTCCGGTGACCAGTGACGTTCGACCTGGCGGGGAGGGCCAGCCATCCCCCCGCGCACGCCACTGAGGGGCCGTAGTCGAGAACGGCGCCCCCACCATCCCTGTGCCGGCCGATCCCCCGTCAGAGGCATCGCCTCGACCGCGAGGCCGCGCTGTGCGGTGCTCGACTCATGGCCACTGGCCCTATCCGCATGTGGGCGCGCGTCGGCGCAGCGCGGGCGGAGCGGGCCGAAGGCAGGAGCGTAGCCGGGTGTCTTGAAACCAGCGAAGAACGTCGTAACTCAGCCGTGGCGAGCTCAGACCCATTCCACCTCTGAGCAGACATTCGAGAAACCCGCAGGCTCCGGCAAGGGCGTGCGAAGACTGCGCTTCGGGGCCGAGCGTCGACGACCAGAAGAGCCGGCAGCAGTCAGCGCAGCCGCTACCTCCTCCTCGCTCGCCCCCGCCAGCGCCTGCACCGCCCGATCGAGTGCCTCGCTCACCTCAGTGCGCGTGACCACTCGAAGCCGGCGTCGGACCTGCGTTCTTGACCGTCAGAGGCAGCAGCTTCTTGCCGGTCGGACCGACCTGGATGTGCGTGTCCATCTGCGGACACACCCCGCAGTCGAAGCAAGGCGTCCACCGGCAGTCCTCGACCTCCGTCTCGTCGAGGGCGTCCTGCCAGTCCTCCCAGAGCCAGTCCTTGTCGAGGCCCGAGTCGAGGTGGTCCCAGGGGAGGACCTCCTCATAGGTGCGCTCACGGGTGGTGTACCAGTCGACGTCCACGCCGTAGGGGGCCAGCGCCTTCTCCGCGCACGCCATCCAGCGGTCGTAGGAGAAGTGCTCGCGCCAACCGTCGAAGCGGCCGCCGTCGTCGTACACCGCGCGGATCACCGCGCCGATCCGGCGGTCGCCGCGCGACAGCAGGCCCTCGACGATGCCCGGCTTGCCGTCGTGGTAGCGGAAGCCGATCGAGCGGCCGTACTTCTTGTCGCCGCGGATCTTGTCCCTCAGCTTCTCCAGGCGCGTGTCCGTCTCCTCGGCGGAGAGCTGGGGCGCCCACTGGAAGGGAGTGTGGGGCTTGGGGACGAAGCCGCCGATCGAGACCGTGCAGCGGATGTCGTTGGAGCCCGAGACCTCGCGGCCCTTCTGGATCACGCGCGTCGCCATGTCGGCGATCTGGAGGACGTCCTCGTCGGTCTCCGTCGGCAGGCCGCACATGAAGTAGAGCTTCACCTGGCGCCAGCCGTTGCCGTAGGCGGTGGCGACCGTGCGGATGAGGTCTTCCTCCGAGACCATCTTGTTGATGACCTTGCGGATGCGTTCCGAGCCGCCCTCCGGGGCGAAGGTCAGGCCCGAGCGGCGGCCGTTGCGGGTGAGCTCGTTCGCGAGGTCGATGTTGAAGGCGTCCACGCGGGTGGAGGGGAGCGAGAGGCCGATCTTGTCGTCCTCGTAGCGGTCCGCCAGGCCCTTGGCGATGTCGCCGATCTCCGAGTGGTCCGCCGAGGACAGGGAGAGGAGGCCCACCTCTTCGAAGCCCGTGGCCTTCAGGCCCTTGTCGACCATCTCGCCGATGCCCGTGATGGACCGCTCGCGGACCGGGCGCGTGATCATGCCCGCCTGGCAGAAGCGGCAGCCTCGGGTGCAGCCCCGGAAGATCTCGACCGACATGCGCTCGTGGACCGTCTCCGCGAGCGGGACGAGCGGCTGCTTGGGGTAGGGCCACTCGTCGAGGTCCATGACCGTGTGCTTCGACACGCGCCACGGGACGCCGGAGCGGTTGGGGACCACGCGGGCGATACGGCCGTCGGGGAGGTACTCGACGTCGTAGAACGCCGGGACGTACACCCCGCCGGTCTTCGCCAGGCGGAAGAGGAGTTCCTCGCGGCCGCCGGGACGGCCCTCCGCCTTCCAGGCGCGGACGATCTTGCTGACCTCGAGGACCGCCTGCTCGCCGTCGCCGATCACCGCGCAGTCGATGAAGTCCGCGATGGGCTCGGGGTTGAAGGCCGCGTGGCCGCCCGCCATGACGATCGGGTCGTCGACGGTCCGGTCCTTGGACTCCAGCGGGATGCCGGCGAGATCCAGGGCCGTCAGCATGTTCGTGTAGCCCAGCTCCGTGGAGAAGCTGATGCCGAACACGTCGAAGGCCTTCACCGGGCGGTGGCTGTCGACGGTGAACTGAGGAACGCCGTGCTCCCGCATCAGCGCCTCCAGGTCCGGCCACACGCTGTAGGTGCGCTCGGCGAGGACGCCCTGCTGCTCGTTCAGGACCTCGTAGAGGATCATGACGCCCTGGTTGGGCAGCCCGACCTCGTAGGCGTCGGGGTACATGAGTGCCCAGCGGACGTCGCACTCGTCCCACGGCTTGACGGTGGAGTTCAGCTCGCCGCCCACGTACTGGATCGGCTTCTGCACGTGTGGCAGCAGAGCTTCGAGCTGCGGGAACACCGATACAGCGGCTTCGGCAGACATCTCGCGACTTTCGTGAGCTGGACGGAACTGTCAGGGGTGACCATCTAGCCTAACGCGGCCGGGACACCTCCTCGGACGCCCGCGGGCCGGGCCGCAGGGACAGGGGGCTCAGGCGCCGGTCCGCCCGTCCCGCCTCAGCATCGAACCGCGGGCAGGCCTCCATCCGCTCAGACGTCCGCTTCCGCCTCCACCGCCTGCCACAGTTCCGGCAGCGCCGCCTCCGCCGCTGCCGCGCGCTGTTCCTCGCGGCCGTACAGGACGCCGTAGGTGAACGCGTTCTCCCCCGCCGTGTGCGCCTGTGCCGAGAGCTCGCGCAGGGCGATCCGGGCCATCACGCTGTCCTGGTGGTCGCCGAGCAGGGTCTGCAGGGACTTCATCGCCGTGGCCAGGGATTCGGCGGGGGCGCCCAGGGCGGGTGCGGCGGCCTCGGCGGCGTACCGTGTGCGCTTGGCCTTCTTGCGGGCCTCGTGGATGGCGAGGTCGCGGTCGGTGCCCGGTGGCTGGTCCAGGGCGCGGCCGATCAGGTCGGCGACCTTGCGGACGTCCTTCCGTACGGCCTTGGCGATCACCGTGGACGGTTTCCCGGCGGCCGCCTTCAGCAGGGGCGGGTCAGTGATCAGGGCGTCCAGCGCGTCCAGCAGTCGCAGGTAGCGCTCGCCGTCCAGGACCGCGATCAGGCGGCGCCGGGAGCCGCCGCGCCCCGCGCGGGACCAGGTGCGCAGCCGGCCGCGGACCGGGCCGACGACCAGGTGGCGGGGCAGTGCGGCGACGGCGGCCGTCAGGCGTTCGGTCAGCACCTCCTGGTCCCGGTCCACGCCCAGCTCGCCGGCCAGCCACTTCAGCTCGTCGGCGATCGGGGCGGTGACGGCGGGGTCGAGGACCTTGGAGTAGGAGCGGAGTGTGCTGCGCAGTCGGCGGGTGGCCACGCGCAGGGCGTGCACGGAGTCGAAGACGTCCTGGCGTACCGCGGGGTCGAGGGCGAGGATCGCGTCCCGTTGGGCGCGGACGTAGGCGAGGACGTGGTCGCCCGCGGTGGCCGGTGGGGGCTGCTCGCCGGTCGCTGCGGGCCCGCCGGTCTCCTGCAGTGCCCTGGCGAGCTTGGAGTGGGACGGTGAGCGGTGCACCCCGGCCTTGCGGAGTCTCTTCTCGACCTTGTCGAGGAAGCGGGGGTCGCCGGCGTCCGCGAGTTCGACCTCGATCTCGGTCCAGGCGGCGGTGCCGGTGCCGCCGCTGAGCCGCTCGGCGCGGACGTGGTCGAGGCTGACCTCGGCGAGCAGGGCGCCGTCGGCATCGACGAGGTGGCGGACGTGGCGGGCGGAGCGCAGGCGTACGAGGGGGACGAGGGGGGTGTCGCGGACGCGGGAGCGGACGAGGGCGGACAGGGAGGCGGGGACGGTGTCGGAGAGCGGGGCGCGGATCTCGTCGCGGACCCCGTCGGCGACCGGCAGCTTGAGGTGCCAGCCGGCGTCGCCGCCTCCGGTGCGGCGGCGCAGGGTCAGACGGGTGCGGGCCAGGCGTTCGTCGGCCGTGTCGTAGTAGGTGGCGTCGAGTTCGGCGACGCCCTTGTCGATGACGGCCGAGACGCCTGCGACGCCGGTCAGGTCGGGCAGTTGGTCATCGGCTGCGGCCTCGTACTTGCGCTCGATTTCGCGCTTGGTGTCCGCCATGACGCGAATCTAGTGGGAATCGGTGCGGGACGGCAGGGGGTGCCACGGGGGTTCGAGGACGAGGTGCCGTTCAGGCCGGGCGGGGCTCTGGGGGCGGAGCCCCAGAAACGGCCACCGGGACGGGCCCGCACCGGACGACCGACCCGTACCGGACAACCGACCCGCGCCGGACGACCGGCCCGGTCGGCCCGACCGGGCCCGACCGGGCCGACCGGGCCCGACCGCCAAAGGCCTACGCCGACATCGGCCGCTCCACCCGGATCGACTGCAGCAGTCCCACCGCCATCCACACGGCGAACATCGAAGAGCCGCCGTAGGAGACGAACGGCAGCGGCAGGCCCGCGACCGGCATGATGCCGAGGGTCATGCCGACGTTCTCGAAGGACTGGAAGGCGAACCAGGCGATGATGCCGGCGGCGACGATCGTGCCGTACAGCTCCGTCGTCTCGCGGGCGATCCGGCAGGCCCGCCACAGGACGACGCCGAGCAGGACGAGGATCAGGCCGGCGCCGAGGAAGCCCAGCTCCTCCCCCGCGACCGTGAAGACGAAGTCGGTCTGCTGTTCGGGCACGAACTGGCCCGTGGTCTGGGAGCCGTGGAACAGTCCCGCGCCGGTCAGTCCGCCGGAGCCGATGGCGATGCGTGCCTGATTGGTGTTGTAGCCGACGCCTGAGGGGTCCAGGTCGGGGTTGGCGAAGGCGGCGAAGCGGTTGATCTGGTACTCGTCCAGGATGTGGAGCTGCCAGACGGCGATCGCGCCGACGGCGGCCGCGGTGAGCAGGCCGAAGATCCAGCGGTTGGGGGCGCCGGAGGCGAGCAGCACGCCCAGCACGATGACCGCCATGACCATCGTCGAACCGAGGTCCGGCATGAGCATGACGATCATCATGGGGACGGCGGCCAGGCCCAGGGACTGCGCCACGGTCCGGTGGTCGGGATACGGCTTGTCGCCGGCGTCGACCCTGGCCGCGAGCAGCATCGCCATGCCCAGGATGATCGTGATCTTCACGAACTCGGAGGGCTGGAGGGAGAAGCCGCCGCCGAAGACGATCCAGTTGCGGTTGCCGTTGATGGTGGCGCCGAGCGGGGTGAGCACCAGCAGCACCATGAACAGCGAGAGGCCGTAAAGGATCGGCACGGCGGTGCGCAGGGTGCGGTGGCCGAGCCAGATCGTGCCGATCATCAGGGCGATCCCGATGCCGGTGTTCATCAGGTGCCGGATCAGGAAGTAGTACGGGTCGCCCTGGTTGATCTCTGTGCGGTTGCGGGTGGCCGAGTAGACGAGGGCCGTGCCGATCAGGGACAGGGCCAGGGCAGACAGCAGTATCGGCCAGTCGAGGCGGCGGGCGAGGCCGTCGCGGGCGAAGATCCGCGTCCAGCCGGCCCGCTCGGGCCCGTACCCGGAGACGGAGAAGTTGTTCGCTCCGGTCACGTGAGGATCCTCCGCCTCTTCTTCGGGCGGCCCGTGCGCCGTCGGGTGTCGCGGTTGCTCGCGGTCGGCGACGGCGCGGTGGCCGGCGGGTTGTCGGTGGGCGCCGTCTGCCCGGGCGACGGACTGGCCTGGTTGGCGTTCGGGTCGAACTTCTCGATCTTCGGGGCGACGATCGAGCCGTCGGGCTGGATCTTGGGCAGGCCCTGCTGCGGGGTGTAGAGCAGAGCCTTCTTCTTGTCGATCGAGCCGTCGGACTGGACGCCGTACAGGGCGTTGTAGATGTTGTGGACGGCCTCACCGGAGGCACCGGAACCGGTACCGGCCTGGGCAATCGTCATCACGACCGCGTAGTCCTTGGAGAACGTGGCCAGCCACGACGTGGTCTGCTTGCCGTAGACCTCGGCGGTACCGGTCTTGGCGTGCAGCGGGATCTTGTCCTGCGGCCAGCCGCCGAACTTCCAGGCGGCGGTACCGCGGGTGACGACGCCCGCGAGGGCCTCCTCCATGACGTCCCGCGTCTTGGCGTCGATCGGCAGCCTGCCGTGCGACTTGGGCTTGATCTCGGTGACCTTCTTGCCGTCGGGGCTGACGATCGCCTTGCCGATGGTCGGGTCCCACAGCGTGCCGCCGTTGGAGATCGCCGAGTACATGACGGCCTCCTGGATCGGGGTCAGAAGAGTGTCGCCCTGGCCGATCGAGTAGTTGATCTCGTCGCCCTCGCGCATCTTGTTGCCCTCGAGGCAGTTCTCGTACGCGATCTTCTCGACGTAACTGCCGTCCTTCTTGCCGGTCTTGCACCAGGCGTCCTTGTTGGCCTCCCAGTACTTCTGCTTCCACTCGCGGTCGGGGACGCGGCCGGAGACCTCGTTGGGCAGGTCGATGCCGGTGGGCTTGCCGAGGCCGAACTGGTGGGCGGTCTTGAAGAACCAGTCCTTGGGCTGCCCCTTCTTGGGGTTGATGCCGCCGTCCTTCTTCCACTCGTTGTCCGCGAGGCCGTAGAAGACGGTGTCGCAGGAGACCTCCAGGGCGCGGCCGAGCGAGATCGGGCCGAAGTTCTCCCCCTCGAAGTTCTTGAAGACCTGGCCGCCGACCGAGTAGGAGCTGGTGCACGGGTAGTGGCCGTCGAAGTCGTAGCCGGCCTGGATCGCGGCGGCCGTGGAGACCACCTTGAAGGTGGAGCCGGGCGCGGACTGGCCCTGGATGGCCCGGTTGAGCAGCGGGTAGTCGGAGTCCTTGCCGGTGAGCTTCTTGTAGTCCTTGGCGGAGATCCCGCCGACCCACACGTTCGGGTCGTACGTAGGGGCGGACGCCATGGCGACGACGCGGCCGGTCTTGGCCTCCATCACGACGACGGCGCCGGAGTCGGCCTTGTAGTTCTCCCCGGTGTTCTTGTCGAACTGGGTGCGGGCGACCTTCATCGCCCGGTCCAGCTCGTACTCGGCGACCCGCTGTACCCGGGCGTCGATGCTGGTGACCAGTTTGGATCCGGGTTCGGCGGCGTCCGACTTGGCCTTGCCGATGACCCGGCCGAGGTTGTCGACTTCATAGCGGGTGACGCCGGCCTTGCCGCGCAGCACCGCGTCGTACTGGCGCTCGAGCCCGGAGCGGCCCACCATGTCGGAGCGCAGATATGGGGAGTCGGTGTTCTTCGCCTGCTGGATCTCCTGGTCCGTGACGGGCGAGAGGTAGCCGAGCACCTGGGCGGTGTTGGAGTCGCCGGGGCTCGGGTAGCGGCGCACGGCCTCCGGCTCGGCGGTGATGCCGGGGAAGTCCTCGGAGCGCTCACGGATCTGCAGGGCCTGCCGGGGCGTGGCCTCGTCGGTGATGGGGATGGGCTGGTACGGGGAGCCGTTCCAGCAGGGCTGGGGCGTCTTGGCGTCGCACAGCCGGACCTTGTCCATCACGTCCTGGGGCTTCATGCCCAGCACACCGGCCAGCTTGGTCAGGACGGCCTTGCCGCCGTCCTTCATCTTCAGCAGGTCGGTGCGGGAGGCGGAGACGACGAGCTTGGTCTCGTTGTCGGCGAGCGGGACTCCGCGCGCGTCCAGGATGTCACCGCGTACGGCGGGCTGGACGACCTGCTGGACGTGGTTGCCGGACGCCTCCTTCTGGTACTGGGCGCCCTCGCGGATCTGCAGGTACCACAGGCGGCTGCCGAGGGTGCCGAGGAGGGAGAAGACGAGGATCTGGATGACGACGAGCCGGATCTGGACCCGTGGAGTCCGCCCGGTCTCGGGAATGTTGGTCACTGCTGCCGCCCCCTCTCAGCGCACGTACGGGTCATACGAGTACACGGTCGACCTGTGCGGCCCAGGTCCTGTCGTCACAGCCGCTTGACCCCCTTGATGCGTCCCGCGCGGGCCACCCGGGCCTTGGCGGCTCTGACCCTCAGGCCGCTGCGCTGGCTGCCGATGCGCAGGCCGGTGCCGGAGGACAGCCAGCCGGAGGAGACGTCGGCCGCCTTGGCGGAGTTGGTCTCGGCGAGCGGGTCGTTGTCGGCGCGGCGGGCCAGGGCCATGATCCCGGGAACCACGAAGGGCGCGAGCAGCAGGTCGTACAGCGCGGCGGTGAACAGCAGGCTCGGCAGGCCCACATGGCGGGCGGCGGTGTCACCGACGAGGGCGCCCACGCCCGCGTACAGCAGGGTGGAGCCGATCGCGGCGGCGACCACCACGACCATGGGGCCGCTGGCGGACTTCAGGCGGCCGTTCTCCGGCTTGGCGAGTCCGGCCAGGTAGCCGATGACGCACAGCACGAGGGCGTAGCGGCCGGCGGCGTGGTCGGCGGGCGGGGCCAGGTCGGACAGCAGGCCCGCGCCGAAGCCGACGAGGCACCCGCCGACGTGGCCGTAGACCAGGGCCAGGCCGACGACGGTCAGCAGCACCAGGTCCGGGACGGCGCCGGGCAGGTGCAGACGGGCGAGGACGCTCACCTGGATCACCAGGGCGACGAGGACCAGGGGGGTGGCGAGCAGCATCCGGTTGAGGCGCATCGGGTTCGGCTCCTAGGGCGTCTGCTGCCCGCCGTCGGCGGAGGCCGAGGGGGTGACGGTGACGGTCACGGTCGGCGTGGGCGTCGGCTGGGGCTTCGGTGGCAGGACGGTGTCGCGCGGGTCCTTCTTGGGCGCCTGGACGACGACGCCGACGACATCGAGCTTGGTGAAGGACACGAACGGGGTCACGTAGATCGTGCGGGTCAGGTCGCCGCCGGAGGGATCGACCCGGGAGACCACGCCGACCGGGACGCCCGGCACGAACGGCTTGTCGGCCTCGGAACCGAAGGTGACCAGACGGTCGCCCTTCTTCACGTCCGCCTTGGCGTTGAGGAGCTGCACGCGCAGCGGGCGGTCACCCTGCCCGGAGGCGAAACCGAGTTCGTCGCTGCCCTCCATTCGGGTGCCGACGGTGAAGTCCGGGTCGTTGGCCAGCAGCACCGTCGAGGTGCCGGGGCCGACGGTGGTGACACGGCCGACCAGCCCGTCGCCGTTGAGGACGGTCATGTCGCGCTTGATGCCGTCGTTCGCGCCCACGTCGATGGTGACGGTCCAGGAGAAGCCCTGGGCCGCTCCTATCCCGATGACCTCCGCGCCCTTGATGCCGTACTGGCCCTCGCCCGCCACCCGGATCATCTTGTCCAGCTGCTTGAGCCGGCTGCGGTTGCGGTCGTCGCTGCCCAGCTTCGCCTTCAAGGCCGCGTTGTCGCGCTCCAGTTGGGCGATGCGGTCGTGCCGGCTGCCGGAGTCGCGTACGGCCGCGATCGCGTTGCCGACGGGGTCGACGGCGGACGACACCCCGTTCTCGATCGGGCCGAAGACCGTGGCGGCGGCCTGTCGGGCACCTTCGACCGGTGAGTCCTGGCCACCGCGGATGTCCACCGTGATCAGAGCGAACGCGATGGCGATCAGCAGCACCAGGAGCAGCCGGCTCTCTCGTGTGTCCCTCACGTGCGGCGGCCGTGCCTTCCTCGTCGTATGGGAGGTTGGGGATGGGAGGTTCGGTTGGTGGCGATACGGGGCTTATGCCTCTATATCAACGATCCGCCGCACGAGCACAGATGGTCTCGTACGGCGGAGTCGGCGCGTCGCGTCATCTGCGGGGCTGGGCGTCCAGCACCTGCTGGAGCGCCTCGAACTCCTCGACGCACTTGCCGGAGCCGAGCGCCACGCTGTCCAGCGGGTCCTCGGCGATGTGGATCGGCATGCCGGTCTCCCGGCGCAGCCGCTCGTCGAGGCCGCGCAGCAGGGCGCCGCCGCCGGTGAGGACGATCCCGCGGTCCATGACGTCGCCGGACAGCTCCGGCGGGCACTTGTCGAGGGTCGTCTTGACCGCGTCCACGATCGCGTTGACGGGTTCCTCGATGGCCTTGCGGACCTCGGCCGCGGAGATGACCACGGTCTTGGGCAGCCCGGAGACCAGGTCCCGGCCACGGATTTCGGTGTGCTCGTCAGTGTCGAGGTCGTACGCCGAACCGATCGTGATCTTGATCTGCTCGGCCGTCCGCTCACCGAGGAGGAGCGAGTACTCCTTCTTGACGTACTGGATGATCGCGTTGTCCAGTTCGTCGCCCGCGACGCGGATGGACTGGGCGGTGACGATGCCGCCGAGCGAGATGACCGCGACCTCCGTGGTGCCGCCGCCGATGTCCACCACCATGTTGCCCGTGGCCTCGTGGACCGGCAGGCCGGAGCCGATGGCGGCGGCCATGGGCTCCTCGATGATGTGCACCTGGCGGGCGCCGGCCTGGGAGGACGCCTCGATGACGGCCCGGCGCTCAACGCCCGTGATGCCCGACGGCACACAGACGACGACCCGCGGACGAGCCAGATACCGCCGCTTGTGGATCTTCAGGATGAAGTAGCGGAGCATCCGCTCGGTGATCTCGAAGTCGGCGATCACGCCGTCCTTCAGCGGGCGCACGGCCACGATGTTGCCCGGCGTCCGGCCGATCATCTTCTTCGCTTCCGCGCCGACCGCGAGGATGCCACCGGTGTTGGTGTTGATCGCGACTACGGACGGCTCGTTGAGTACGATCCCGCGACCCCTGACGTACACCAGCGTGTTGGCGGTCCCGAGGTCGACAGCCATGTCACGGCCGATGAACGACATTGAGTTCCCCATCAGGATTCGTCTGGCCTTCCCAAGTGGAGCGTTGGACAGCTTTCGTTGGGGCGGCGAAGTGGGTGCTGTGACGTGAAGGCTTACATCGTAGTCTCGCCTGCACGAAACACTGCGCGAGGGTCTCCGCCATTGTCAGCAGATGACGCGTCGCCTCGCTCCTGGAGACGGGCGTTCGGGGGTAGCCGTTCCCCCGAACGCGCCGCATATGCCAAGGGTCGACGGGGTTTCCGGGGCCGGGAATCCCGGCGCGGCCGTTACGGCGTCCGGGTGACGTGACAAACCCTCAGAAATCATCCACAAGACGGGTTCGGAAGTTCATCATTCTTGGACTCAGAAGCGCCCGGGAAAGAAGATCTTCAGCTCGCGCTCGGCGGACTCCTCGGAGTCGGAGGCGTGGATGAGGTTCTCGCGGACGATCACACCGAAATCGCCGCGGACGGAGCCCGGATTGGCGGCGAGGGGGTCGGTGGCGCCGGCCAGCGCGCGCACGCCCTCGATGACCCGCTCGCCCTCGACGACGAGCGCGACGACCGGACCGGAGGCCATGAACTCCACCAGCGGCTCGTAGAACGGCTTGCCCTTGTGCTCGCCGTAGTGCTGCTCCAGCGTGTCCTGGTCCAGGGTGCGCATGTCCAGCGCGCTGATGCTCCAGCCGGCCTTGCGCTCGATACGGCCGATGATCTCGCCGATCAGCCCGCGACGAACGGCGTCGGGCTTGAGGAGGACGAGGGTGCGCGAGGTCACGAGAGGGCTCCTTTACCAAGGTTTTCGGTGCGTAGAGGTTACAGGGCGGGTCTGGGTGGACGTTACGCAGCGTCAGGTGCCCTCTGGTGCGGTGGCCGACTGGGGGCCGCGCCCCCGGACCACCGCTTCGGCTTGAACGGCCTCGTGCTCGAATCCCCCGAGCTCTTCGAGAAGGGGGACCGCCGGGCGACTACCGGCTGCCCTCGGCCGCGAATCTCGCCTTGGCCTCGTCGATCTTCCGCCCGTAGTGGACCGACGCCCACCACAGCGCGGCGAAGACCGCGCCCATGAAGAACATCGTCGGCACGAAGAACCCGGAGGCGATCAGCGCGATCTGCAGCGCCCAGCCCAGCTGGACCCCGCCGGGCCGGGTGATCATGCCGCAGAGCAGGATGCTGAGCAGCATCGCGATCCCGCTGACCGTCCAGACCGTGCCCGTGGACAGGCCCGGGTCCTTCATGGCGACCAGCGCGGCGAAACCGATGACGAAGAACTCGCCGATCAGCGTCGAAGCACACAGCGTACGCACGACAGCTCAGCCCTTCCCCAGCAGCAGTCGGGCCTCGCCGACGGTGATGACGGAACCGGTGACGAGCACGCCGGCGCCCGCGTACTCCCCCTCCTCCTCGGCCAGCGTGATCGCGGCCTCCAGCGCGTCCGGCAGCCTCGGCTCGACCTGGACGCGCTCCTCGCCGAAGACATCCACGGCGATCGCGGCCAGCTCGTCCGCGTCCAATGCGCGGTGGCTGGAGTTCTGGGTGACCACGACCTCGGCGAAGATCGGCTCGAAGGCCTCGAGCAGCCCCCGTACGTTCTTGTCGCCGCTCGCCCCCACGACCCCGATCAGCCGGCTGAAGTCGAACGCCTCGCTCACCGCCTCCGCGGTGGCCCGGGCGCCCGCCGGGTTGTGGGCGGCGTCCAGGACGATCGTCGGGGAGCGCCGTACGACCTCCAGACGGCCCGGGGACGACACCGACGCGAAGGCCTTGCGGACCGTGTCGATGTCCAGTGGCTCGGGGCGCTGGGAGCCGACGCCGAAGAACGCCTCCACCGCGGCGAGCGCCACGGCGGCGTTGTGCGCCTGGTAGGCGCCGTGCAGCGGCAGGTACACCTCGTTGTACTCGCCGCCGAGGCCGCGCAGCGTGAGGAGCTGCCCGCCGACCGCGACCTGCCGCGACACGACCCCGAACTCCAGCCCCTCGCGGGCCACGGTCGCGTCCACCTCCACGGCCTTCTTCAGCAGCACCTGGGCCGCGTCGACCGGCTGCTGGGCGAGGATGACGGTGGAGTCGGACTTGATGATCCCGGCCTTCTCACCCGCGATCTCGCCGGGCGTGGAGCCGAGCCGGTCGGTGTGGTCCAGGTCGATGGGGGTGACGACGGCGACGTCCCCGTCGATCACGTTGGTGGCGTCCCAGCTGCCGCCCATGCCGACCTCGACGACCGCGACGTCCACGGGCGCGTCCGCGAAGGCGGCGTACGCCATGCCGGTGAGCACCTCGAAGAAGGACAGCCGGTATTCCTGCGAGGCGTCGACCATCTCCATGTACGCCTTGATGTCCTGGTACGTCTCGACGAACCGCTCGGCGCTGATCGGGGCGCCGTCCAGACTGATGCGCTCGGTGATCGACTGGACGTGCGGGCTCGTGTACCGGCCGGTGCGCAGCTCGAAGGAGCCGAGGAGGGCCTCGATCATGCGTGCGGTGGAGGTCTTGCCGTTGGTGCCGGTGATGTGGATGGAGGGGTACGAGCGCTGCGGCTCCCCCAGTACGTCCATCAGCGCGGAGATACGGGTGACGGACGGCTCCAGCTTGGTCTCGCCCCAGCGGGTCGCCAGCTCGGCCTCGACCTCGCGCAGCGCCTTGTCGACCTCGGGGTCCTCGGGCCGCGTGGGCACGTCGGCCTGCGATGGGCCGCCCTGCGTGCGCAGGGTACGGCTGCCGGCCTCGATCACCGCGAGGTCGGGGATCGGGGTCTCCCCTGCTCGAGCGGAGTCGAGAGCTTGGGGAAGGTCGGTCTCGGCCTCGACGATCTGCTCGAAGGGATCGCTCTCGTTGGGGTCGCGCGGGGGCAGGTCACTCACGGGGCCAGTCTACGTACCCCGGCCTGCGGGCAGTCGTCCGCGTGGCCTGCGGGCGATCGTGCCGTTGGGGCGATGGGGGCCTCCCCTGCTCGAGCGAAGCCGAGAGCTTGAGGGAGGGTGGGCGCCGGGGTACCCCCTGCTCGAAGAGCTTGGGGGAGGCACCCCGTCACCGCCGGGTCGCGCGACCTGCCCCGGGCCGGCCGAAGCCCCCGGAACTCCAAAAGCTCCGGGGGCTTCAGCAACGTACCGCTGGGGTCTTTCGTTTGGATCAGGCCGGATCAGGGAGCGGGGCCTGGTGCCGTGCATCGCAAGGCGGAGGAGGGCGCCATGGCGGAGCCATGGCAACCGACGACAACGCGGCGAGGCGCGGTGCCAGGCCCCGCGAACCCGGCATGATCCAAACGAGAGGCCCTAGGCCTGCGGCAACCGCTCCAGCTGGGCCTGGATCCGGGCGATGTCCTCCTCCGCCTTGGCGAGCCGCCCGCGGATCTTCTCCACCACCGGCTCCGGCGCCTTCGCCAGGAACGCCTCGTTCCCGAGCTTCGCCGTGGCCTGCGCCTTCTCTTTCTCCGCGGCGGCCAGATCCTTCGCGAGCCGCTTCCGCTCCGCCGCCACGTCGATCGTGCCCGACAGGTCCAGCGCGACCGTGGCGCCCGCGACCGGCAGGGTCGCCGTGGCCGTGAAGCCCTCACCCTCCGGCTGCAGTCGCAGCAGCTGCCGGATGGCCGCCTCGTGCGGGGCGAGCGCGGTGCCCTCGAGGCTCAGCCGAGCCGGGACCCGCTGACCGGGCTGGAGGCCCTGGTCGGCGCGGAAACGGCGGACCTCGGTGATCACCGACTGGAGGGTCTCGATCTCCTTCTCGGCCGCGGCGTCACGGAACCCCCTGTCCTCGGGCCAGTCCGCGATGACGACCGACTCACCGCCCGTGAGGGTGGTCCACAGCGTCTCGGTGACGAACGGCACGATCGGGTGCAGCAGCTTCAGCGTGACGTCCAGGACCTCGCCGAGGACTCGCTTGCTGACCTCGGCCGCCTCGCCGCCCGCCTGGAACGTGGTCTTCGACAGCTCGACGTACCAGTCGAAGACCTCGTCCCACGCGAAGTGGAAGAGGGCGTCGGACAGCTTGGCGAACTGGAAGTCGTCGTAGAAGGCGTCGACTTCGGCGACGACCGAGTTCAGCCGGGACAGGATCCAGCGGTCGGTGGCCGACATCTTCTCGGGCGAGGGCAGCGGGCCCTCGACCGTGGCGCCGTTCATCAGCGCGAAGCGGGTCGCGTTCCAGATCTTGTTGGCGAAGTTGCGCGATCCCTGGACCCAGTCCTCGCCGATCGGGACGTCGACACCCGGGTTGGCGCCACGGGCCAGGGTGAACCGGAGCGCGTCCGAGCCGTACTTGTCCATCCAGTCCAGCGGGTTGACCGCGTTGCCGAAGGACTTCGACATCTTCTTGCCGAACTGGTCGCGGACCATGCCGTGCAGGGCGATGGTGTGGAACGGCGGGGTGCCGTCCATCGCGTACAGGCCGAACATCATCATCCGGGCGACCCAGAAGAAGAGGATGTCGTAGCCGGTGACCAGGACGGAGTTCGGATAGAACTTCTTCAGGCTCTCGGTCTGCTCGGGCCAGCCCAGCGTGGAGAAGGGCCACAGGCCGGAGGAGAACCAGGTGTCGAGGACGTCGGTGTCCTGACGCCAGCCCTCGCCGCTCGGCGGCTCCTCGTCCGGGCCGACGCAGACGACCTCGCCGTCCGGCCCGTACCAGACCGGGATGCGGTGGCCCCACCACAACTGGCGCGAGATGCACCAGTCGTGGAGGTTGTCGACCCAGTCGAAGTACCGCTTCTCCATCTCCTGCGGGTGGATCTTGACCTTGCCCTCGCGGACCGCGTCACCGGCGGCCTTCGCGAGCGGCCCGACCTTGACCCACCACTGCATGGACAGGCGCGGCTCGATGGTGGTCTTGCAGCGCGAGCAGTGGCCGACGGAGTGGACGTACGGCCGCTTCTCGGCGACGATCCGGCCGTCGGCGCGCAGGGCGGCGACGATCGCCGAGCGGGCCTCGAAGCGGTCCAGGCCCTGGAAGGGGCCGTGCGCCGTGATGACGGCGTGCTCGTCCATCACGGTGATGGCGGGCAGGCCGTGGCGCTGGCCGATCTCGAAGTCGTTCGGGTCGTGGGCCGGGGTGACCTTGACGGCGCCGGTGCCGAACTCGGGGTCGACGTGCTCGTCCGCGACGACCGGGATGGAGCGGTCGGTGAGCGGCAGCTTGACCAGCTTGCCGACCAGGTGCTTGTAGCGCTCGTCGTCGGGGTGGACGGCGACGGCGGTGTCACCGAGCATCGTCTCGGCGCGGGTGGTGGCGACGACGATGGTGTCGTCCCCCTCGCCGTACTTCATCGAGACGAGCTCGCCGTCGTCGTCCTGGTACTCCACCTCGATGTCCGAGATGGCGGTCAGGCAGCGCGGACACCAGTTGATGATGCGCTCGGCGCGGTAGATCAGCTCGTCGTCGTAGAGACGCTTGAAGATGGTCTGAACGGCCTGGGAGAGACCCTCGTCCATGGTGAACCGCTCGCGGGACCAGGCGACGCCGTCGCCGAGGCGCCGCATCTGGCCAGAGATCTGCCCGCCGGACTCGGCCTTCCACTGCCAGACGCGCTCGACGAAGGCTTCCCGCCCCAGGTCGTGCCGGGACTTGCCCTCCTTCGCGAGCTCGCGCTCGACCACGTTCTGCGTGGCGATACCGGCGTGGTCCATGCCGGGCTGCCACAGCGTCTCGTGGCCCTGCATGCGCTTGCGGCGGGTCAGGGCGTCGATGAGCGTGTGCTCGAAGGCGTGCCCCAGGTGGAGGGAGCCGGTGACGTTCGGCGGCGGGATGACGATGGTGTACGGAGGCTTGTCGCTCTTCTCGTCGGCCTCGAAGTAACCGCGCTCTACCCAGCGCTCGTACAGCGGCCCCTCTACATCGGCCGGCGCGTACTGGGTCGGCAGTTCGGTGTGGGGCGCTGATGGCTGCTGCTGAGCGTTCTCGGTCACGGGGGTCAGTTTAGAGGTGTCACGGCCCCGTCCCGAAACACGATTCTTTCGTAACGGCCGGCCCCCTGGCGACCCGGCGTTCCCCGGCCTGCGCCAGGATGTCAGGGCCACATAAGCGTCTGGAGGGGAACCCAGAACATGAGCTACAACCAGCCGGGCCCGTACGGCGGGCAGCCGCAGCAGCCCGGACCGTACGGTCAGCCGGGGCAGGGACAGGGGCGGCCGGGGCCGTACGGTCAGCCGGGCCCCTACGGCGGGCCGTCGCAGGCCCCCCAGCCCCAGCCCGGCTACGGCTACCCCGAGCAGACGCCGCCGGCGCCCGGCTACGGCTACCCCCAGCAGCCTCCGCAGGCCGCCCCGCCCCAGCAGAACCCGTACGGCCAGCAGCAGCCGCCCTACGGCCAGCAGCAGCCCTACGGCGTCCCGCAGCCGCCGGTTCCAGGGGGCGGCAAGAAGAAGACGGGGCTGATCATCGGCGCGGTGGCGGTGGTGGCGGTGATCGCGGTGGGGGCGTACTTCGTCATCGGCGGTGGCGGGTCGTCCGGTCTCGCGGACGACGGTCCTCACAAGCTGACGACGCCGCAGAAGGTGCTCGGCGAGTACAACCGGGCGACCAAGGAGAGCGACACCAGCGACACCAGCTCCAGTACCGTCAAGGACCTGGAGAAGAGCGGCGTCAAGAACGGCACCGCCGTCTACAGCGCGTACTCGACGGCCGACCTCAGCAAGTACGACCCGAGCGATCCCTCGACCCTGCCCGACAAGTCGAAGCTGCTCACGGCCAAGGGCGTCACGCTCATCGGGGCCTACGGCAAGATCGCCGATCCGAAGGCGGCCCTGGACGCGTACTTCGCCCAGATCAAGAAGGACTTCCAGAAGAACTCGTCCGGCAGCGGTGCCGCGAGCAAGAGCGAACTGGTCGGCGAGCCCGAGTCGGTCGGCATCGACGGCGCGGTCATGAAGTGCCAAGCGGCCAAGGGGACCAACCAGCTCACCAAGCAGCAGCAGACCGACTGGTTCTGCGCCTGGGCCGACTACAGCACGATGGCCATGGTCTCCCCCGGCAACAACGCGGCCGACGTGTCGAAGGACACCGCGGCCGACATGACCCGCAAGCTCCGCAACGACGTGCGCGTCAAGGCCTGACGCCCTGCGCCGCAACGGTGAAGGGGCCCCGGTCGGTCGACCGGGGCCCCTTCCTCGTCCGGGGGTCGGCTCGTGTGCCGAGCGGTGGCTACGCCGTCTTCTGCTCGCCCGGGCCTCGCCCGCGCGCGTCCCGCGGGATCAGGGTCGGGTTGACGTTGCGGAGCACCACGTCGGCCGTGATGACGACGCGGGCCACGTCCTTGCGGGACGGGACCTCGTACATCACCGCCTGGAGGACCTCCTCCATGATGGCGCGCAGACCCCGGGCGCCCGTCTGGCGCAGGATCGCCTGGTCGGCGATCGCTTCGAGGGCCTCGCGCTCGAAGTCCAGTTCCACCCCGTCGAGTTCGAAGAGCCGTTGGTACTGCTTCACCAGCGCGTTACGCGGTTCGACGAGGATCTGCAGCAGGGCCTTGCGGTCGAGGTTGTGGACCGAGGTGATGACCGGGAGACGGCCGATGAACTCGGGGATCATCCCGAACTTAACCAGGTCCTCCGGCATGACGTCCTCGAACTGGTCCTTGGCCTCCAGTTCGCGCTTCGAGCGGATGGTGGCGCCGAAGCCGATGCCCTTCGCCCCCGCCCGGGACTCGATGATCTTCTCCAGGCCCGCGAACGCGCCGCCCACGATGAACAGCACGTTCGTCGTGTCGATCTGGATGAACTCCTGGTGCGGGTGCTTGCGGCCGCCCTGCGGCGGGACCGAGGCCGTCGTGCCCTCCAGGATCTTCAGCAGGGCCTGCTGGACGCCCTCGCCGCTCACGTCCCGGGTGATCGACGGGTTCTCGCTCTTGCGGGCCACCTTGTCGATCTCGTCGATGTAGATGATGCCCGTCTCGGCCTTCTTGACGTCGTAGTCGGCCGCCTGGATGAGCTTCAGCAGGATGTTCTCGACGTCCTCGCCGACATACCCCGCCTCCGTCAGCGCGGTCGCGTCGGCGATCGCGAACGGGACGTTCAGCATGCGGGCCAGGGTCTGGGCGAGCAGCGTCTTGCCGGAGCCCGTGGGGCCCAGCAGCAGGATGTTCGACTTGGCCAACTCGATGGCGTCGTCGCGGCCTTGGGCGCCGCCGTTCTCACCGGCCTGGACCCGCTTGTAGTGGTTGTACACCGCGACGGACAGGGCCTTCTTGGCCGCCTCCTGGCCGACCACGTACCCCTCGAGGAACTCGTAGATCTCGCGGGGCTTGGGGAGCTCCTCCCAGCGCACCTCGCTCGTCTCGGCGAGCTCCTCCTCGATGATCTCGTTGCAGAGATCGATGCACTCGTCGCAGATGTACACACCGGGGCCTGCGATGAGCTTCTTGACCTGCTTCTGGCTCTTGCCGCAGAACGAGCACTTGAGCAGATCGCCGCCGTCACCGATGCGTGCCACGGTGTGCTTCCCCTTCGCCTGGGAGACGCCTTACATCCAGCGGCTCCTGGTGCTGCCTTATGTCGACGGTACCTTGCCGGGCCCCCCGTTCGGGCCCCCCTTGGCGTGGTTCGCTCGACGTGAGCCGGGGCAAACCGTGCCAAGGGGCGGCAGACGATACAGGGCCGGTGACGAATCGCCTGGATTCGCGTCAGCGGATCTCGGTGTTGTTCATCTTCCGGGTGGAGATGATCTGGTCGATCAGGCCGTACTGCAGCGCGTCCTCGGCCGTGAGGATCTTGTCGCGCTCGATGTCCTCGCGGATCTTCTCGATCGGCTGGGTGGAGTGCTTGGCCAGCATCTCCTCCAGCTGGCTCCGCATCCGGAGGATCTCGTTGGCGGCGATCTCCAGGTCCGAGACCTGGCCGCGGCCGGTCTCGCTGTAGGGCTGGTGGATCAGCACACGGGCGTTCGGCAGCGCCATGCGCTTGCCCGGGGTGCCCGCGGCCAGCAGCACGGCGGCGGCGGAGGCGGCCTGCCCCATGCAGACCGTCTGGATGTCCGGCTTCACGAACTGCATCGTGTCGTAGATGGCCGTGAGCGCGGTGAAGGAGCCGCCGGGGCTGTTGATGTAGACCGAGATGTCACGGTCGGGGTCCATCGACTCCAGGCACAGCAGCTGCGCCATGACGTCGTTGGCGGAGGCGTCGTCGATCTGGACGCCGAGGAAGATCACGCGCTCCTCGAAGAGCTTCGCGTACGGGTCGTACTCGCGGATGCCCTGCGAGGTGCGCTCGACGAAGCGCGGGATGACGTAGCGGGACTCGGCCGCGGGGCCGGTGTACTCGGCGCGCATACGGTCGTAGATGCCGCTGCCGGGGAAGTCGTTCACGGTGTCTCCTGAAGGGGGCTGGGGCGGTGGCTGGGGGGCTTGAGGGGCACTGGGGGCTGTTCGGGTCCTTGTGGGTCCTGTACGGCCGCTGCGGCTGCTGCCGGGCCCGGGACCGGCTCCCGGGGCCCATGGGCGCCTGCCGGGCCTCTGGAGGGCCCTGCGGCCGTGCCGGGGCCGGGGAGCCCTCACGTGCCCGGGCGGGCCGGCCGGCTCGTGCTCGACCGATCCGGAAGCCCGACGGGACCGGCTGCCCGGTCGCGCAGGCCTTCGGGGCCTCGTCGGAGGCTCACGGTCCGCCTGGGCGGCCGTCGGGCCTCGAGCGGACCCGGTGAGCCCTTACGAGCCCGCCCCGGTGCCTCCGCCGCCCGGCATGCCGACAGCGGTGGTGATGACCTCGTCGATCAGGCCGTACTCCTTGGCCTCCTGGGCGTCGAACCAGCGGTCGCGGTCCGAGTCCCGGGTGATCTGCTCGACCGACTGGCCGGTGTGGAAGGCGGTCAGCTCGGCCATGCGCTTCTTGGTGTGCAGAAGCCGCTCGGCGTGGATCTTGATGTCCGACGCGGAGCCGGCGAGGCCGGCCGAGGGCTGGTGGATCAGGATCTCGGCGTTGGGCAGGGCGAAGCGCTTGCCCGGGGTGCCCGCGCTGAGCAGGAACTGCCCCATCGAGGCCGCCATGCCCATGGCGATCGTCACCACGTCGTTCTTGATGTACTGCATGGTGTCGTAGATCGCCATGCCGGCCGTGATCGAGCCGCCCGGGCTGTTGATGTACAGGTAAATGTCCTTGTCCGGGTCGGAGGCAAGGAGCAGCAGCTGTGCGGTGATCTTGTTGGCGATGTCGTCGTCCACCGGCTGGCCGAGGAAGATGATCCGCTCGTTGAGCAGCCGGTTGTAGACCTGGTCGCCGAGGCCGCCACCGATGGAAGGCTCGCCGGCGGCGGAGGGCATCAGATTCGTCACGTATCCACCTGCTCGTCTTACGACGGCACGGGGCCGTCTCACGTGTCCTGCTGGGGCGTGGGACCCCGTCCGACCCCCTGCGGGGCGGCTTCGGGGACTCCCCTGCCCTCGTATTCATGGACCCTAACGCGCGGGTCCCTTCGGGGAATCCCGCTTAAGGGGCTGTTCGCTGTGAGCGCATGCGCTCCGCTTGGGCCGGCCGGGGGTGGTGCTGGGGCTTGGTTGTGCGGGGCCCGGTGCCGGATGTGCCGTCGCGGGGCTCCGCCCCGGGCCCCGGGTCCATTGTCGCCGTGGAGGGTGCCGTCGTCGCGTCGGTGTGGGCTTGTGGTGGGTTGCTCCCGCAGTTCCCGCGCCCCTTTCGGGTGCACCCCTCGCCGGGGCCGACCGGTTCCCGGCGGGCGCCGGGCGGTTGCCGGCATGCGCATATGGCGACGGGCCCCGGAGCACGCTGTGCGCCCCGGGGCCCGTACTGCCGTAGCGAGGGAGGTTACGCCTCCGGCTTCTCCTCGGTGGCCTCGGCGGAGGCGTCCGTGGTGGCCTCGGCGGACTCCTCCTCCGACTCCTCCTCGTCGTCCAGGTCGACGACCTCGCCGTTGGTGTCCTTGACCGTCGCGGCCTCGACGACCAGCGCCAGGGCCTTGCCGCGGGCGACCTCGCCGACCAGCATCGGGACCTGGCCGCCCTCGACGACCGCCTGGGCGAACTGGTCGGGGGACATGCCGGAGGAGGCCGCGCGCCGCATGAGGTGCTCGGTGAGCTCCTCCTGGTTGACGTTGAGCTTCTCCTTGTTGACCAGCTCGTCCAGGACGAACTGGGTCTTGATGCCCTTGATCGCGGCCTCGCGCGTCTCGGTCTCGAACTCCTCGGCGGTCTTGCCCTGGATCTCCAGGTACCGGTCGAGGGTCAGACCCATCTGGCCGAGCTGGTGGTGCTCGAGGTTGTGCTTACGCGTGTTGATCTCGTCCTCGAGGAGCTTCTCGGGGACCGGGACCTCGACCAGCTCGAGCAGCTTGTCCAGGACGCGCTCCTGGGCCTGCGTGGCCTGGTCGTACTGCTTCATGTTCTCGAGGCGCTTGCGGCTGTCCGCCTTCAGCTCCTCCAGCGTGTCGAACTCGGACGCGAGCTGCGCGAACTCGTCGTCGAGCTCCGGCAGTTCCCGGGCGGCGACCTGGGTGACCTTGACCGTCACCTCGGCCTCCCTGCCGGCCGCCGAGCCGCCCTTCAGCTCGGAGGTGAAGGTGGCCTCCTCGCCTGCCGACAGGCCCTTCACGGCGTCGTCGATACCGTCCAGCAGCTCACCGGAGCCGATCGTGTACGAGACGTCCTTGGCGACGCCGTCCTCGAGGACCTCGCCGTCGACCTTGGCCTCCAGGTCGATCGTGACCACGTCGCCGTCCTCGGCGGCGCGCTCGACCGGGGAGGTGGACGCGAAGCGGTCGCGCAGCTGCTGGACCGACTTCTCGACGTCCTCGTCGGTGACCTCGACGGCGTCGACCTCGACCTCGATGCCGGAGTAGTCCGGGATCTCGATGGTCGGGCGGACGTCGACCTCGGCGGTGAAGGACAGCAGCTCGTTGTCCTTCAGCTCCGTGATGTCGACCTCGGGCTGGCCCAGCGGGTTCAGCTCGGCCTCGTTGACCGCCTCGGTGTAGAGCTTGGGAAGCGCGTCGTTGACGGCCTCCTCCAGCACGGCGCCACGGCCGAACCGCTGGTCGATGACCCGGGCGGGGATCTTGCCCTTGCGGAAGCCCTTCACCGTGACCTGCTGGTTGATCTTCTTGTACGCCGCGTCGAGGCTGTCCTTGAGCTCCTCGAAGGGCACCTCAACAGTGAGCCGAACCCGGGTCGGGTTCAGGGTCTCCACGGCGCTCTTCACGGTTCGGTCTCCTTGTGGCTGACTTCTTGGGGTTCTGCCGAGCCTGCGCCACCCGGAGGGGCGGGCATGCCTTCGGCGGATTCGCGGGCCCCTGCCTGAGAGACATGGCAGTGCAGACACACGGGCGCGCAGCTTGCATAGTAACCGCAGGCACTGAGCGCCCCCAAAGGCGATCACGCGGATCGGCGCCGGGCCGAGCCGGGCCGGTGGTCGGGGTGGCGGGATTTGAACCCACGGCCTTCCGCTCCCAAAGCGGACGCGCTACCAAGCTGCGCCACACCCCGTCTGGTGCGACACGTAGGGTACATGCCCGGACCGGCCGAGTCGGCCGGTTTGTTCGCGGGCGCGTGTGAGCCCCGACGCGTTGGCCTACGAGGCGGGCGACCCGCTACGATGCCTTCTGTGCCGCGGTCGGTGACCTGCGGCGCATCGTGTTGCGGGCGTAGCTCAATGGTAGAGCCCTAGTCTTCCAAACTAGCTACGCGGGTTCGATTCCCGTCGCCCGCTCTGAACGGCTCAGGGCCAGGTCGGAGGATCATTCCTCCGACCTGGCCCTGAGCGTTTTCGGGTCTGCCGAAGTCCGGCGTGTCCCCGCGTGCCCCTTCGGCTTGCGATCTTTCTCACCGACGCCGTCAGAACCGCCGAGCGAAGCGCGTGTAGGTCCGTGCCCCCTGCGCAGGGACGTCTCCGCCCCCACCCGGGCGGCGAAGCCGCACCCGCCTCGCGCTCGAGGTCGTCGACGCGGACCTCGGCAGCGCGCTCGCCGGCAGCCTGGGCCCGGCCGCCAGCGCCGACCTCAACCCCGAGCGCCGCTTCCCGAGCACCCATGTGGTGAGGTACTGCGACGCCGGGCAGCCGTCGGCCGTGACGATGGTCCCCTCGGAGCGGAACGGCGTGTCCGGGCACGTCGAGCCCAGGGGCGCGGGCCGGTCGGCGATCGGTGGCCCACTGCCGGTGCGGCCGTCGCCGAAGTCGCCCGGAACGGGCCGGCCCGACTCCGTACAAAGCCGAGCCGACCGGTGCCGGGCGTGGTCCCGTCCGCTCAGAAGCGGATCGAGTTGATCGTGTCCGCTATCGAGTTCAGGAAGCGGTTGATGGACGGAGCCATGCCGGTGGAGGCCAGGAAGAAGCCGAAGAGCATCGCCACGATCGCCGGTCCGGCCTTGATCGAGCCCCCTCTGATCATCACCACCAGGATGATCGCCAACAGCAGCACCACTGACAGCGAAATCGCCACAACTGATCACACCCTCGGTCGGTCCGCTCTCCCGGCCCGGGGCGCCGTCCCCTGCACACCCCGCCAGAACCATCGTGCCACCAACCGGCCCGCCCTATGCGGCCGCTGAGGCATCGTCGACCACCTTGGCGGCAACTCGTCACAGCGAGGAGCGGTCAGCCATGGCCAACGGGGCTGCTGCGCAAGGAAATCGCACGGTACCCGTGGGGCAGATGGGCGGTGATCGTTTCCATGCCCACACATCGTGCTCGCAGGTGATTCCACACCGACATCTCACCATCCGCCGCGACGCCGTGCGGGAGTTGGGCGCGCCCGTGGTGGTCCGGGACGGTGATGGCGCCGCGGCGGACCCTATCGGGTCGGGGCTCCCTTCAGGTGCCGCATGAGCCGCTCGAAGTCCTGCCATCCCGACAGGTCCCCCGGGTCCCCCGGCAACGGGTAGTACAGCGCCGGTCTCGTCCTCGGGCCCAGGGGGATCGGGGACTCCCGCAGGGGTGTGCGGCGGGCCCTGTCGCCCGGCATGGCCCGTACCTCCTCCGCGCCCAGCACGAACGCGTACGGGACGCCCGGGCCCTCGAAGCGGGGCGGGACCGACAGGTCGCGGCGGGCCTTGCGGATCTGGACCAGCATCGACTGGAGGTCGTGCCGGGTCGCCAGCGCCTCCGCCGCCGCGCGCACCGCCTCCGACGGCACCTCCTCCCCGGGCCCGTACCCGAACGCCAGCGTGACGTCCTCCTCCACCCCGGCCTTCGTACGGCTGATCCGGACCGTCGCGTGCCCGGGACGCTCGGGGGTGCCGACCACCACCAGCCATGTCGGTTCGGGCGCCCGCTCGCGGGCCACGTCCGTCAGCTGCCGCAGCGACCAGGGCAGGTTGGCGGGCTCCTCGGTGCCCCAGCCGACCGGCGGCTCGCCGGTGATCTCCCGCCAGAGGGTCTCCAGGGCGCCGCCCAGCACCAGACGGTCGTCCGCCGGGTGGACCGCCCGGAAGGAGATGGCCAGTTGGCGCTCCCCCGTGTCCTGGATGTCCGTCCCGAACGCGTCGGCGACCGGTGTGCGCGGGCCGTCCGGGGTCGCGTCCGGGGGATCGACCGTCGCGAACAGACCGTTCTTCCATTCCAGTACGGCACCCGACAGTCCGTCGTAGTAGCCGACCTCTTCGTCGCGGACCACCCAGCGGGAGGGCCAGCCCGGCAGGCTGTTGCGGACCGCGGGCGACAGGCGGGTGCCCGCGGGGGTGACGATCTGCAGGCCCAGTTCGGCGTTCGCCGCCGCCCGGAGGGCGTCCGAGAGCCAGGCCGTCATCGCCACCACCGGGCGGTCCTGGATGACGACGGCGACCTTGTCGGTGAGCACGTCGACGGCGGGCTGCGCGGCCGCCGGCGTGGGCACGGCGCTCACCCCGTCCGTCGTCACCACGGCCAGCGACCGGGCCGCCTCCGGCGGCCACGCGGTCCCGCCGGTCAGCGTGGCCAGGCGCGCGGCGAAGGTGCCCGCGAGTCGTTCCGCCTCCCGTACACCGGTCGTGGCGCGGGCCTCCGTCCACCAGTACGGCACCTGCGGCTCGCTCGCGCCGAGCAGCCGCTGCGCCTCGCCCCGCACCTGGACCAGCAGCGGCGCCTCCACGGACACCAGTGGGCGCCCCTGTTCGTCACACAACTGCACGACCGCCCCGCCGCCCTCCGCGCCCACCAGCTTGTCCTGGCCGCCGGAGAGCAGACCCGCGATCACGCTCAGCGGGTCGGGCATCTTCTGGGTGAGGGCGATGACGTCCTTGGTCATGGGGTCGGCCGGTCCTTCATCGTGGTCGATGTCCTGATCGACGTCGCGGTCGATGTCCTGATCGACGTCGCGGTCGGTGTCGTGGTCGGTTCGGTTCGTGCGGCTCCGCTGTTCCGGACGCCTCATGGGGTGCCCTGGTTCACCGTCCTCGGTTCGACGGCCCCCGGTTCACCCGCCCCCGGCGTGCACCGTCTGGATCAGCCGGTTCGGCTCGCCCCTGCGCACCAGCACCCCCCGCCCGGACGGCTGCTGCGTCGCGTACACGCCGGGGAAGAGCTGGCCCTCGCTCCGGTCGCCCGCCATCACCAGTGCCGAGGCGCCGGACTCGCGCAGACCCTGGATCAGCGGCTCGTACAGGCCGCGTGAGGCGCCCGCGACGCGGCGGGTGACGACGAAGTGGAGGCCGATGTCGACGGCGGAGGGGATGTACGGCTCGAAGGGGGCGAGCGGCTGCCGGCCGGCCGTGGTCAGGACGTCGTAGTCGTCGACGAGGATCACGATCCGCGGGCCCGAGCCCCAGCTGCCCGGTTCCAGGTCCTCGCCGTTCGCGCTCTCGTCGGGCAGCCGCTTCTCCAGTTCCGCGGCGATGCCTGCGGACAGCGCGCCGGCCAGCTTGGAGTTGTAGGCGTAGCCGCCGCGGTACTCCTCGGGGATCGCGCCGCGCAGCCCGCGGCGCGGGTCCATGATGCCGAAGACCAACTCGCTCTCGCCGTAGCGCTCGATGAGGCCGTTCGCGATGACCTTCAGCAGGTTGGTCTTGCCGCACTCGCTGTCGCCCAGGATCAGCAGGTGCTGGTCGTGTTCGAACAGGTCGAGCAGGACGGGTGCCAGGTGGGTCTGGTCCAGGCCGATGGGCACCCGGCGCGGTTCGGCCACCGGGCCCGGGAGCTGCCGGGGTTCGAGGAGGTGCGGCAGGACGCGGACGGGCTGGGCCACGTCGCCGGTCCAGGTGGCGCGGACCGTACGGGCCGTGCGCTCCAGGACGGCGCCGAGGTCGGCGGCGTCGGCGAGGCCGTCCGTGCGCGGGAGGGCGGCCTGGGCGAAGAGCCTGCCGTCGGTGAGGACGCGGCCCTTCTCCTGCGGGGAGAGGGTCTCGGCGAGCTTGCGGTCGATGCTGGACTCGCCCGGGTCGTTCAGGCGCAGCTCGACGCGGGTGCCGAACTGGGACTGGGTCGCGATGCGCACGTCGTTCCAGCGCAGCATGCCCGCGACGACGTGGATGCCGTAGCCGCCGCCGCGCTTGAGGATGTCGACGACCGCGTCGTCCAGTTCCTCGAAGTCGTCGCGCAGGGCGCCGAAGCCGTCGATGAGCAGCACGATCTCGGTGGAGGCCAGTTCCGGCAGGCGGCCGGCCGCGCGCAGGTCACGCAGCTGTTCGATCGAGTCGATGGTGTGGCGGCGGAACAGTTCCTCGCGCCGGTCGAGCATGCCGCGCACGGAGTCGATGGTGCGGGCGGCGCGCTCGCGGTCGGCGCGGCCGGCGACCCCGCCGACGTGCGGGAGCCCGGCCAGGGCCTGGAGGCCGCCGCCGACCAGGTCGAGGCCGTAGATGCCGACCTCCTGCGGGGTGTGGGTGAGCGCCAGGGAGAGGGCGAGGGTGCGCAGGAGGGTCGTCTTGCCGGACTGCGGGCCGCCGATGACGGCCGCGTGCCCGCCCGCGACCGTCAGGTCCAGGTACCACTGGCCCTGCCACTGCCTGGTCGGGTCGTCGAGGACGCCCATCGGTGCCTGGAGCGGGCCCCGCCGCCTGGCCAGCTGCATGCCGCGCGCTCCGACCTCGACCGGCCCGGCGACCTTGTCCAGGGCGATGGCGTCGGGCAGCGGGGGCAGCCAGATCCGGCGTACGGGGCGGGTGCCGGCGTGCTCGATCTGCCGGACCATGACGCCCAACTCGGTGGGGCCGGTCTCGCGCCGCCGCATCTGCGGCTCCTGGGCGGCCGAACCTCCCTCCTGGCCGAGGGTGTTGTACGCCTCGTACGTGAGCGCCAGCGGCCCGGTGTCCTCCTCGTCGCGCCGGACGGGGCCGCGGTAGGCGCCGGAGACGTAGCTCGCCTTGAACCGTTCGTAGTGGCTGGTGTCGACCTTGAGGTAGCCGAAGCCGGGCAGCGGGGGCAGGTGGAAGGCGTCCGTGGTGTCCAGGACCGTACGGGACTCGTCGGCGGAGAAGGTGCGCAGGCCGAGCCGGTAGGACAGGTAGGTCTCCAGGCCCTTGAGCTTGCCGGCCTCGATGCGCTGGCTGGACAGCAGCAGGTGCACGCCGATGGAGCGGCCGATGCGGCCGATGGACAGGAACAGGTCGATGAAGTCCGGCTTGGCGGTGAGCAGTTCACCGAACTCGTCGATGACGACAAATAGGTGCGGCAGCGGCTCCAGGTCGGGCCGCTTCTCGGCGCGCAGGGCGGCGTAGTGGCCGATGTCGGCGACGTTGCCGGCGTCCTTGAGGACCTGCTGGCGGCGCTTGACCTCGCCCGCGAGGGAGGCGTGGACGCGCTCGACCAGGCCAGCCTGGTTCTCCAGGTTGGTGATCACGCCGGCCACGTGCGGCAGGTCCGCGAAGGGCGCGAAGGTGGCGCCGCCCTTGTAGTCGACGAGGACCAGCGCGAGGTCCTCCGGCGGGTGGGTGGCGGACAGCGCGAGCACCAGGGTGCGCAGCAGCTCCGACTTGCCGGAACCGGTGGCGCCGACGCACAGGCCGTGCGGGCCCATGCCCAGCTCGGAGGACTCCTTCAGGTCGAGCAGCACCGGCTCGCGGCGGTCGTTGACGCCGATGGGGACGCGCAGGAACGCGCGTTCGCCGCGCGGCGCCCAGAGCCGGTCCAGGTCCAGGCGGGCCACGTCCTCGATGCCCAGCAGCCCGGCGAAGTCGACGGGGCCGGTCAGCGGCGCGTCGACCATCGACTCGGTGGACAGGCGCAGCGGGGCGAGCATGCGGGCGAGGCCCTCCGCGAAGGGGACGCTCACCTCGTCGACCGTGCCGTGCGCGCCGACCGGCTCGGCCTCGCGCAGGTCCTCGACGACGACCCGGGTCCCGTCCACGGTGATCCGCACGCCGACGTGGCCCGGTTCCCGCACCCGCTCGTCGAGCAGGTGCAGCACGGTGACCGCCATGTCGCGCAGGCCGACCGCGTCGTCGGGGCGCGGCAGGTCGACGGCGTCCTCGCCGTGCCCGTCCGTGACGACGAGCAGCCGCGAGGTCATGGCGAGGGCCTCCCTGCCGGACAGCCCCGGCGCACCTCGGCCGCGAAGGACGCGCGGCGGCGCAGCTCGGGGCCGATCCGGCGGGCCAGCTGGGGCAGCGAGGGCGCGATACGGCGGGCGGCGACCGGGCCGTCGGACTGCTCGGGGTCCAGCAGGTGCGGCAGCCACTTGGCCCACTCCCAGTCCTGCAGCCGGTCGCCGGGCACGGCGAGCGCCATCGCCACGTCGTCGGGGGCGTGGGTGGCGGCGGCCTGGACCATCAGGGCGCGGGCGACCCGCAGAGTGTCCTCGCGGGGGCCGATGACGCTGATGTCGCCGACGCGGTCCAGCGGGACGGTGAGCGGGAGTGCGGTGCCGGTGCCGAAACGGGACATCAGCGCGGAGGCCTCGTTCAGCATGAACTCGTCGGGCGGGGTCAGCACGGACGACCCCTGCTGGGCCACCTTCAGGTCCCGGACCGGCATCTCTCCGGTGCCGACGCGCACCCGCAGGAAGTCCCCGTCGAGGCGGCGCCGCTCCCACAGCCGGGCCGGGTCGCGGACGATGTCGTACAGGGCGTCCGGCGGCGGATTGAGCACCTGCGCCGTCTCGCGCCGCTCCCGTTCCTCCTTCGACAGCTCCTCGCGCAGGTCCTCCAGGTAGGCGAGGTACGCCTCGCGCTGCGCACGGCGGGTGCGCTGGGCCTTGCCGCGCTGGGAGAACAGCAGGGCCAGCGAACCGGCGACGGTGACGACCAGGATGATCGCGCCGAGCCCGGCGAACTGGCTGTTGCGCACGACGGTCATCATCACGACGGACGACATCACACCGGCCACGGGCAGCAGCGAGGTCGCGACCGAACCGGCCTTGCCCTCCGGCAGGTTGGGCGGCGCCTCGATGGTGCGCGGCTCGGGGGCCGCCGGGGGCCGGGTGGTGCGGGCCGGGCGGTGGATCAGTCGGGTGGTCATGGGCCGCGTTCCTCCCCCTGCTTCAGCGGCGCTTCTGGGAGAGCCGCAAGACGTCGGCGGCCAGGCGAACGGCCGCCTGCCGGGTGGCGCTCGCGAGGAGTTCGGTGCGGATCGAGCCGCCGGCCGCGAGGTGCCGGTCGTAGGGCAGGACCTGGACGCGCGCGCCGGTCATTTTCAGCCGCTCGGCGGCCTTCTCCACGTCCAGCCCCGTGTGCGGGACCAGCTCGGTCAGCGCGACGACGGTCCCGTCGATGACATGCCTCGGCAGCCCGCGTATCCACTCGAGGACCGCGTAGGTGGTCTGGATTCCCTCCAGGGTCGCGGGCACGGTCACCACGCGGGCCTGGGCGGCGGACAGCGCGGCCCGGGCGACCTCGGCGGGCAGGGTCTCGCAGTCGACGACGGTGACGCCGAAGTAGCGGCGCAGCGACACCATGACCCGTTCGTACGCCGTGACGTCGAGCATCGCGCCGATCTGGCCCTGACTGCCGGGCAGCAGCCAGGCGTTGTCCGGGAGCTGCACCAGGTAGCCGGTGACGTCGAGCAGCGACATCTGCGGCTCGACGATGCCCGCGACGTCGGTGGTGCTCCAGCGCAGGCTCTGAGCGCCGAGCCGCAACGGCAGCGATCCGAGCGCCGGGTCGGCCTCCACGATGAGAGTCGGGTCGTGCCGGTAATGGGCGTACGTCATGCCGAGCAGCGCGGCGACGGTCGTCTTCCCGGCGCCGCCGCGGATGGAGGTGACGGCGATCTGCCGACCGGTGGTCACGGCCTGCTGGAGCGCTTCGGCGGTCGCGGTGGACTCGGCGACCTCGCGGGCGGCGGAGGAGGAAACGGTGCGGCGCAGGGCGCGCAGGGCGCGGGTGGTGACGGGTTCCCCGTGGCGGGGCCCACGGCCGGCGGCGGCGAGCTGCTCGTCCACGACCGGGCGGGAGTCGGGGTGCGGGGGCGCGGGCCGGGGGTGGCGGGAGGCTGCGGAGGCTGAGGGGGTACGTACGCCTGCGGGGACTGCTGGGGGGTGTATGCCTGCGGGGGCTGTCCGGGGTGACCGTACGGCTGTGAAGGCTGCTGGGGGTGGCCGTACGGCTGCCCCTGCGCGGGTACGCCCGGCGGGACGGCATCAGCGGCGGGGGCGGGGGCGGCTGGGGCTGCGGACCGGTGGCGGGGGCGGGGGTCGGCTGGGGCTGCGGACCGGCGGCGGAGGCCGGCTGCGGACCGGTGGCGGGGGCAGGGGCCGACTGGGGCTGCGGACCGGCGGCGGAGGCCGGCTGCGGACCGGTGGCGGGGGCAGGGGCCGACTGGGGCTGCGGACCGGCGGCGGAGGCCGGCTGCGGACCGGTGGCGGGGGCAGGGGCCGACTGGGGCTGCGGACCGGCGGCGGAGGCCGGCTGCGGACCGGTGGCGGGGGCAGGGGCCGACTGGGGCTGCGGACCGGCGGCGGAGGCCGGCTGCGGACCGGCGGCGGAGGCCGGCTGCGGACCGGTGGCGGGGGCGGGGGCGGCTGGGGCTGCGGGCCGGCGGCGGGGGCGGGGGCGGCTGGGGCTGCGGACCGGTGGCGGAGGTCGGCTGCGGACCGGTGGCGGGGGCGGGGGTCGGCTGCGGCGTGTGCGGCCGGGGCCCCGGCCGCCCGGAGGCCGGGGTGCCCCTCAGGTCGCGCAGCACGTCGCTCTGCCAGTTGTCGCCGTTCGGCATGTCGCCCTTCTCTCCTCACCGCCCCGCCCGGAGCGGCCGCCGTGTGTCAGAACGTGTCGAGCAGCTGCCCGTAGATCCCGAAGACGCCGACGGCGAGCGGGAACAGTCCGATGACGCCGATGGACTCGATCAGATCGGCGATGCGCCGCAGCCGTACCCGCACGTGCTCCGGCGGCTCCACGGCGAGGACGAGCAGCGGCAGCACAGCGGCCGCGCACAGCACGACGAGCGGCCCCGCGCCCCCCACGTGGTCCATCCACAGCACCACCAGGCGTACGACGAGCAGCGCGGCGGCGACGAACAGCGCGACCACCTCGGCGACCAGCGGGAAGGCCCGGGCCCTGGACAGCAGGACGACGGCGACCAGCGATGCCAGGGTCACGGTCCAGACGGTCGGCCGGTGCGCGGTGGTCAGCAGCCAGCCTCCGGCGGCGGCCGAGGCCGCGGTGGCGATGGTGGCGAGGGCGAGCCCGCGATGGGTGGCGGCCAGGGCGTTGCCGACCTGGTGCCGGCTGACCGAGACCCCGCCGGCGCGCTTGTCGTCGAGCCCGGTGAGCCCGGAGGCCGTGAGCGCGAAACGGGGCAGCAGGCCGAGCAGCAGCACGGACAGCACGGCCATGACGGCGCCGAGGCGGTCGGGCCGGTCCTGGACGGCGGCGACCGCCTCCCAGACGACGGCGAGGACGACCGCCGCTCCCGCGCCGACGAGTCCGCCACGGCCGAGCGGCGAGAAGAACGCCAGCAGCACCAGCATGAGGACCAGCGCGGCGACGACCCCGGCGAGCCGGGCGGCGGCCGGCCAGCCGTAGGCGTCGGCGGCGGTCCAGGCGGCGAGCAGGCCGAGGCCGCCGGAGGCGATCAACAGGGCGGTGGCCAGGCCGCGGTTGCCGTCCCCGATCTTCGCCACGGCCGCCCCGGCGACGAGGAGGAGCACGCAGGCGGCCACGAGCCCGGTGGTGAGGGACGCCAGGGCGACCTCACGGCGGGCGAGCAGGGCGGTGATCACGGTGAAGGCGACGGTCGCCGTGCCGGCGCTGATCCGGCGGGCGGCGGGGCGCCAGCGCCAGGCGCGCAGATCGAGGTCGTCGGCGACCTGGTCGGTGACGTCGTGCACGACCGGCGCGGGGGGCGCCGCGTGCGCCCGTACGAGCTGGAGCACGGCACCGTCGGGGACCTCCGCGGAGGCGAGGGTGGCGTCGTGCGGCAGCACCGAGCCGTCGGAGGCGATCAGTTGCCGGGTCATGGGGCGGGAGGCGGCCCGGTCGTCGAGCAACCGCAGGATGTCGGGGAGCAGTTGGCCGATCGGGGCGTCCGACGGCAGGACGATGTCGGCTCGCCGTCGCTCGCCGGCCAGGGTGACCCGGCTCAGCCGGCCCCGGGAAGTCGTTGCTGTGCTCACCACTTACGGGAACCTATCATCGCGACGACGTTCGAATCGGGCCTTCCACAGGGGACTTTCGCGCGGGCGCCGAGTGGTACGACTGCTGTTGCCGCTGCTCCTGTCTCTTCTGTTCGGCCTTCTGCTTGGCCAGTGTTGCCTGGAGGAAGGACCAGCCGACGCATCCGGCGCACAGAACGGCGGCGATGGCGATGCCGGCGAACATCTTGCCGAGCCGCTCGTCCGTCGTGCGCCGGCCGCGCTGGGCGCCGAACAGCAGCGCGTCCCGTATCCGCCGGCGGCGCACCGCCACCGACTCCAGCAGCTGACTGTCGTAGTCCCGTGCCATGGAGTTCGTCCTGTGTACTCGTCGTTGCCGGCGGACCGTCAGTCATCGGCGGTGAGGCCGAGGTACTGCCGCATGGTGGCGTACTTGCGGGTGAGCCGCTCCGCGGTGGGGGCGTCGAGGGCGGCGAGCCGCTGCGGATCCGCGTTGTGGGCGAGGTCGGCGGCCTTCACCAGACGGGCCCCGGGGGTGGCGAGGATGCGCCGCGCGTACGCCTGCGGGTCCTCCCCGGGCCGCTTGGTGACGGCCCGTACGACGGCCTTCGTCGTGGGGGACAAGGGGGCGGTGTCGAGCCACTCCTCGCTGAGGACGCCGTCCTCCACGGAGTCGTGCAGCCAGGCGGCGGCGACGAGTTCGTCTCCCCCGCCGCGGGCGCGCACACCCTCGGCGACGGCCGCGAGGTGCTCGGCGTAGGGCCGTCCGGCCTTGTCCTTCTGCGCGGAGTGCGCGGCGCGGGCGACGGCCTCGACCTCGGCCGGTGTCATGAGCGACATGACAGCCTCCCCCTGACTCTTCTTCCGCAACATATGGCATGACCGAGCAGGGAGTACACCCGCGCCGGCCACCGCGGGCGCGCCCTCGGACGCGCCTCCTCAGCGCACCGCCTGCGCCGTCGCCGCCTCCCGGCAGATCAGGAGCAGCGCCCGGTCGTCGTTCACGTCCTTCGCGACCGCCTCGATGAGGTGCCAGGCCGCGCCGCGGAAGCCGCCCGTGACATAGCGGTCGGCCTCGCCCATGAGGCGGTCCATGCCTTCCACGATGTCGCGGTCGGACGTCTCCACCAGGCCGTCCGTGAACAGCATCAGCACGTCGCCGGGGCGCAACGTCCCCTTCACGGAGTCGAACTGGGCGCCGTCGTAGACGCCGAGGAGCGGTCCCTCGGCCGCCTTCTCCTCCCAGCGGCCGGTGCCCGCGCTGAGCTGCAGGCCCGGCGGGTGTCCGGCGGAGTAGAGCTCGTAGTCGCCGGACTCCAGGTCCAGGACCAGGTGGATGGAGGTCGCGAACCCCTCGTCCCAGTCCTGACGGAGGAGGTAGCCGTTCGCTGCGGGCAGGAACGCGTGCGGTGGGAGCGATCCCAGCAGTCCGCCGAACGCCCCGGACAGCAGCAGTGCCCGCGAACCGGCGTCCATGCCCTTGCCGGAGACGTCGGTGAGGACGACCTCCAGTGTGCGGCCGCCGTTGGTGCGGGCCGCCACCACGAAGTCGCCGGAGAAGGACTGCCCGCCTGCCGGTCTGAGCGCCATCTCACGGTGCCAGCCCAGCGGCAGCTTCGGCAGCTTGCTCTGGACCCGGATGCGTTCCCGCAGGTCGAAGAGCATGGTCCCGCCGCGCCGCCACGGCACCCCGACCCGGCTGCGGAACTGCGCGATCAGCAGGCCGAAGAGGCCGCAGGCCGCGACCACGAGCACGGTGCCCGGAGTGACCCGGGACGGCCCCTCGGTGTAGGGGCCGAGTCTGACGGACTCGACGATCAGCGCGGTCGCGGCCGCGGCGTACAGGCCGAGCAGGCTGGAGGGGCGCAGCAGCAGGCCGCCGGCGACGATGGGGAGGACCAGGACGGCCGGTGAGCACCAGACGGGGTCGGCCAGGGTGACCGCCGCGATCAGCGGGATCGTCAGCAGCAGGCCGGCCAGCGCGACCCAGTCCGAACCGTCCCCGCGGAAGTAGTCCACGGCGGATCGGCGCACGCCGGTGCGGGCCCGGTGCCACTGCTTCCTCAACCGGGCCGTGAACGTCTCGGCTTCCGCGCGCCGCTCTCGTCCTGCTGCCATTGTCCGGGACCCTATCCATCGGACCAGCCCCTTGGCACGGGAGGTCCCACTTGTCCCCCGTCCGAGCGCTGAACTTCACAGGAAGCGGCGCCCCGTAACGCGGGGGAAATTCCCTCGCTCGCCCCGCATTGCCCTGATAGGCATGGCACATGACGACGGACGTGCGGGTGCTGCGGCAGGACGAGTGGGACACGTGGTACGACAACCTGGTCCGGGCCTTCGGCGGCGCGGACCAAGCACCCGAAGAACGCGCGTTGGATCGCGAACTCACCGAATTCGATCGATCCCTGGGCGTGTGGGACGGAACCACATGTGTGGGCACTGCGGGCGCCTTCAGCTTCCGTCTCACCGTCCCCGGCGGCGCCTCCGTCCCCGCGGCGGGCGTCACCATGGTGAGTGTGGCGGCCACGCACCGCCGGCGCGGGGTGCTGACCTCGATGATGCGCCGGCAGCTGGACGACGTCCGCTCCTGGGGGGAGCCGCTGGCGGTGCTGACCGCCTCAGAGCCCGCGATCTACGGCCGGTTCGGGTACGGCGCGGCGACGTTCCAGCTGGGCGCCGAGATCGACACGAGCCGCGTCGAGCTGTCCGTTCCGGCCGGCACGGATGACGTACGACTGCGGTACGCGGCCCCCGCCGACGTGCTCGACGCCTGTGAGGCGGTGTACGCACGGCTGGTGCCCGGCCGTCCCGGCATGCTGGAGCGGCGGCCGGGCTGGGAGTGGGCGGGGCTGCTGGACCCGGCGAGCGAGCGGGACGGCGCGTCCGCGTTGCAGTGCGTGGTCGCCGAGCGCGGGGGCGAGATCACGGGGTACGCCCGCTTCCGCACCAAGCTCGGCTGGGGGGCCGCCGGGCACGACGGGACGGTGACCCTGGTGAACCGGGCCGCGCTCGACCCGGCGACGGATGCGGCGCTGTGGCGCTTCCTGTTCGGCATCGACCTGACGACGACGCTGGTCGTACGCGCGCGGCCGGTCGACGACGCCTGGCAGCACCTGGTGTCCGACGTCCGGCGGTGCCGGCCCCGGCTGAGGGATGCCCTCCATCTGCGTCTCGTCGATGTCGGTGCGGCCCTGGAGGCACGGACGTACCAGGCGCCCGTGGACGTGGTGTTCGAGGTCGAGGACGCCTTCTGTGCCTGGAACGAAGGGCGTTGGCGGCTGACCGGCGACGCGAAGGGAGCCTCGTGTGCGCGTACGGCGGACGCGGCCGATCTCGCCCTGTCGGTACGGGAGTTGGGGGCCGCCTATCTGGGCGGGGTGTCGCTCACGTCCCTGGCCGCGGCCGGCCGGGTACGGGAGCTGCGGCAGGGGGCGCTGGCCGAGGCGTCCCTGGCGTTCGGCTCGGTGGTGGCGCCGTGGCTGTCGCACGGGTTCTAGGCCGGTTCCAGGCCGCGGGGTGCGAGAGGCTGTGTGAGCCCTACGAGGGCGCCTATGACCTCTGGCAGCCGGGGCACCAGAACAGGTTGCGGGCGGCGAGCGAGGCGGTGCGGATCTCGCCGCCACAGAGGTGGCAGGGCAGGCCGGCCCTGCGGTACACGTACACCTCGCCGCCGTGGTCGTCGACGCGCGGCGGGCGGCCCATGGCCTCGGGGGTGTGTTCGGGCCGCACGGTGTCGATGCGGTTGGTGCGGACGCCCTCGCGCATCAGGGCGACGAGGTCGGCCCAGATCGCGTCCCACTCGGCGGGCGTGATGTCCTTGCCGGGCCGGTAGGGGTCTATGCCGTGCCGGAAGAGGACCTCGGCGCGGTAGACGTTGCCGACCCCCGCGATGACCTTCTGGTCCATGAGCAGGGCGGCGATGCTCGTCCGGCTGCGGCGGACCCGCCGGTGGGCGGCCTCCGGGTCGGCGTCGACGCGCAGCGGGTCGGGGCCGAGGCGGCCGTGGACCGCGGTCTTCTCCTCGCCGGTGACCAGCGCGCAGGTGGTGGGGCCGCGCAGGTCGACGTACGCGGTGGGGTTCGCCAGACGCAGGCGGAC
The DNA here is from genome assembly GCF_025642135.1 of Streptomyces cynarae. Lineage (NCBI taxonomy): Bacteria > Bacillati > Actinomycetota > Actinomycetes > Kitasatosporales > Streptomycetaceae > Streptomyces > Streptomyces cynarae. Next base: position 3,082,136 of record NZ_CP106793.1, read on the forward strand.
CGTGTCGGTGGGCGGGGGCGCGGGGGCGTCGCCGAAGGCGACCTTGCCGAACAGGCCTAGGTGGATGTGCACCCAGTCGGCGCCGCGGAAGCCGAGGAAGAGGTGCTTGCCGTGGGCGTCGGCTGTGTGCAGCTCGGCCCCGTCGAGGAGGGCGGCGGCGTCGGCGAACTTGCCCTGGGGGCTGGTGACGGCGACCGCGCCGCCGGCGAACCGCGCCGCGTAGTCCCGGGCCAGCCGGTGGATGGTGTGCCCCTCTGGCACGGCTTCCCTCAACCTTCCACAACAGCGGAGCGCGCCGGGGGGGCACCACCGCCCCCTGGCTCCGCCCTGCATCTGACCTGCCGGTTCTCAGCCCTGCGGGTGGTGCGGGGGGATCGGCGGCAGCGTGCCCGTGGTCTCGTACGAGGACAGCATGTCGATGCGCCGCGCATGCCGCTCGTCGCCCGAGAACGGCGTGTTCAGGAACGTCTCGACGAACTTCGTCGCCTCTTCCACCGTGTGCATCCGGGCGCCCACGGCGACGACGTTCGCGTTGTTGTGCTGCCGGCCCAGTGAGGCCGTCTCCTCGCTCCAGGCGAGGGCCGCACGCACGCCCTTCACCTTGTTCGCGGCGATCTGCTCCCCGTTGCCGGAGCCGCCGATGACGATGCCGAGGGCGTCGGGGTCCGCGGCGGTGCGCTCCGCGGCGCGGAGGCAGAACGGCGGGTAGTCGTCCTGGGCGTCGTAGATGTGGGGCCCGCAGTCGACGGGCTCGTGCCCGGCGGCCTTGAGCCACTCGACGAGGTGGTTCTTCAGTTCGAAACCGGCATGGTCGGAGCCGAGGTACACGCGCATGGTCCGAGTGTGTCACGTCCGTCGCGGCTCGGCCTCGCGGGGTGACAGCCAGGAAAACGTGTGAGCTGCACCATAGAACCTCAAGAAAACCTCAAGTAACAATCCGGATTCAAAGGTTCCCGAAATTGTTCGCCTCAGATTCACTGGACCGGCTCGTACACCGCTCGTACGAGCCCCCGTACTTCCGCTCGTGCGGGGCAGAAGGTGTCCGTCCGTACGTGTGTCCCCTCTTGTTTCCCGTACACCCGGCGCAAAGGAATCACCCTTTATGACTTCGCAGCCGACCCCCACCCAGGCCGGAAACGCATCCGGCCGCCCCGGAGAACCCGGCGGCGGCCTTCAGGCAGGACTCAAGAACCGTCATCTGTCGATGATCGCCATCGGTGGCGTCATCGGCGCCGGCCTGTTCGTCGGATCCAGCTCCGGCATCGCCACCGCCGGCCCCGGCATCCTGCTCTCGTACGCTCTCGTCGGCACGCTCGTGGTGCTGGTGATGCGGATGCTGGGCGAGATGTCCGCCGCGAACCCCACCTCGGGCTCCTTCTCCGCGCACGCGGACCGGGCGCTCGGCCGCTGGGCCGGTTTCTCGATCGGCTGGCTGTACTGGTTCTTCTGGGTGGTCGTGCTGGCCGTGGAGGCCACCGCGGGCGCCAAGATCCTCTCCGGATGGGTCCCGGCCGTGCCGCAGTGGGGCTGGGCGCTCATCGTCATGATCGTGCTGACCGCGACCAACCTGGTCTCCGTCGGCTCCTACGGTGAGTTCGAGTTCTGGTTCGCCGGGATCAAGGTCGTGGCGATCGGCGCGTTCATCGTCGTCGGCGCCCTCGCCGTCTTCGGGGTGCTGCCGGGCGTCCACAGCGACAAGGCGAGCCTGGGCAACCTGACCGGTCAGGGCGGCTTCCTGCCCCACGGACCCGGCGCCATCCTCACCGGTGTGCTGCTGGTCGTGTTCTCCTTCATGGGCAGCGAGATCGCCACGCTGGCGGCCGGCGAGTCGGAGGACCCGCAGCGGGCGGTCACCAAGTCCACGAACAGCATCATCTGGCGAATCGCCGTCTTCTACCTGGGCTCGATCTTCGTGGTCGTCTCGCTGCTGCCGTGGAACGACCCGTCGATCAAGGACAAGGGCTCCTACGTCGCCGCCCTGGACTCCCTCGGCATCGCGCACGCCGGCCAGATCATGAACGTCATCGTGCTGACGTCGGTGCTGTCCTGTCTGAACTCCGGGCTCTACACGGCCTCCCGCATGGCCTTCTCGCTGGGCCAGCGGGGTGACGCTCCCAAGGCGTTCGCGCGGACCACGTCCCGGGGTGTGCCGATGGCCGCGATCGTCGCGTCCGTCGTCTTCGGCTTCGTCGCCGTCTTCTTCAACTACAAGTTCCCGGACTCGGTCTTCCTCTTCCTGGTCAACTCCAGTGGCGCGGTGGCCCTGTTCGTGTGGCTGGTCATCTGCTTCTCGCAGCTGCGGATGCGGAAGATCATCCAGCGCGAGGCGCCGGAGAAGCTGCTCGTCAAGATGTGGCTGTACCCGTACCTGACCTGGGCGACGGCCGCGCTGATCGTGTTCGTCCTCGGCTACATGCTGACCGACACCGAGCACGACGGACGTGAGACGGTGCTGCTGTCGCTGCTCGTCGCCGCCGTGGTGCTGGTGATCGCCGTGGTGAAGGAGCGGATCGCGGGCAACCGCACGGCCGCCCCCACCGAGGCACCGGCCGACAAGGTATCCGTCGGCTGATCCGCGCCCCTCGGAACATGGCCGCATAACTTGACGGAACCTGTCAGGTTATGCGGCCATCATGCGTGGCATGACCTACACGGACAACCCCGCAGACCTGACCCTGCTCCGCCCCGGCGACGCCGGCTACGACGACGAACTCGCCGGGTTCCAGACCGGGTTCACCCAACGGCCCTCGGTGATCGCAGCCGTCCGGTCGACCGCGGACGTGGTGGCCGCCGTACGGTACGCGGCCGCCGAAGAGCTGCCGGTGGGCGTGCAGGCCACCGGACACGGGCTGCCCGGGGGCTACGAGGGCGGGCTGCTCATCACGACCCGGCGGCTGGACGGGCTCGCCGTCGATCCCGAGGCGCGTACGGTCCGCGTGCAGGCGGGGGTGCGCTGGGGGCAGGTGGTCGCGGCGGCCGAGCCGTACGGGCTGGCACCGCTCAACGGCTCGGCACCGGGCGTGGGCGCGGTGTCGTACACCCTGGGCGGCGGACTCGGCATCCTCGCGCGGGAGTTCGGGTACGCGGCAGACCATGTGCGGTGGCTGGAGGTCGTCACCGCCGACGGCGAACTCCGCCGTGTCACCCCGGAGTCCGACCCCGACCTGTACTGGGCGTTGCTGGGCGCGGGGCAGAACTTCGGCATCGTGACCGAGCTGGAGATCGGCCTGGTTCCGGTGCGGACGCTGTACGGCGGCTCGCTCGCCTTCGACGGGCGCGAGGTGGACCCCGCGGCCGTGCTGCGCGCGTACGAGGCGTGGACGCGGACCGTGCCGGACTCGCTGACCTCTTCCTTCGCCGCCGTACCGTACCCGGACCTGCCCGCGCTGCCGCCCCACCTGCGCGGCCGGTACCTCGTCTCGATCAGGATCGCCCACACGGGCGCCGACGGCGAACGGCTCACGGCCCCGCTGCGGGAGATCGGGCCGGTGCTGTCGGACTCGCTGCGCGAGATGCCGTACGCCGAGAGCCACACCATCCACAGCGACCCGGACTTCCCGCACGCCTACTACGGCGACAGCGCGGTGCTGCGGGAGCTGGACGTCGAACGGGCCGGGGAACTGCTGAAGCGGACCGGGCCCGAGGCGGGCCAGATGTGTGTGGTGCAGGTCAACCACCTGGGCGGGGCGCTGGCCCGGCCCGCGCCGAACGCGGTGCCGTACCGCGAGGGGCGGTTCCTGGTGCGGCTGTTGACCGTGGGGGACCGTGAGCGGGCGCGGGCCGTACTGGACCCGGCGTTCGCCCTGCTGGCGGACGATCGACTGGGCCGCTCGCTGAACTTCGCCTTCGGGTCCGGGGACCGGGGTGCCGGACTGTACGACCCGGAGACGCGGAAGAGGCTCGCCGGGCTGAAGGAGACTTACGACCCGGCGAACCTCTTCCGCAGGAACTACGGCGTCAGCGCTTGCTGACGAACTTCCAGGCGGTGGGCAGCGCGCCCATCGCCAGGGCGGCCTTGAGGGCGTCACCGATCAGGAACGGGGTGAGGCCGGCCGCGACCGCCTGGGAGAAGGAGAGGTGGGCCGCCAGCGCCAGGTAGGGGACGCCGACCGCGTAGATGATCGCCTCGCCGAGGATCATCGTGCCCGCCATGCGCAGCGGGGAGCGGTCGGCGCCGCGGCGGGCCAGGGCGCCCACGGCCGCCGAGGCGAGCAGCATGCCGATCACGTAGCCGAAGGAGACGGCCCCCGCGCCGGAGGCGCCGCCCGCGAACCACGGCACGCCGGCCACACCGGCGAGCGCGTACAGGGCGAGGAGAGGAAGCCGCGGCGGGCCCCGAGCGCGGTGCCGACGAGCAGCGCGGCGAAGGTCTGGCCGGTCACCGGCACCGGGGACCCGGGCACCGGGACCGACAGCTGGGCCGCGAGGCCGGTGAGCACGGCGCCGCCGAGGACGAGGGCCGCGTCGCGGACGCGGGACGTCGGCAGCAGGTCGGCGAGGACCGTGCCGGGGCGGGCGAGGGTGGTGGCGGTGCTCATGGGGACTCCGCGGGGTGGTGTGGACACGTCGGGACAGCGTGACGCTATCCCAGCGCCCTCGAGCGGATCACCATCGGCGATCGACAAAGGGTGGAACGGCGCGTTCATGCACTTCGCACAAAGGGTGGTCCTTACACATGGTCAGGCGTGAGACCGGTCACTGAGATGAAGACGTTCCCCTCACGCTCCGGTAACGACCGGGAACTGTAGGGTCCCGCCAAAGCCCCGAGGGGCTCGTCTCGCCCGTCGGTCGCCGTCTGGGCAGCGGTGGGCCGTTTTGCTAGCTTCGAGCACATGGTTGCCCAGGCCCGGAACTTCACGTCGCGTCGCTATGTCGACCTGCGACGCCAGGGCACGGCCACCTGTCGCCGCCCGGTGTAGGGGCGGGCTCCGGCGCGCCTCGAGCCTTCCGAGACGTGTCGGCCCCGTTCCCGAGGACGGTTCTCCATGCCCCGTACCGCGGCATCCACTCTTGTCTCCCCCGTTCCCCGTGCCGCCGACAGCGACCGGCGGCGTACCAGCGCCAGCGTCGTGCTGCGGTCCGTGCTGGAGCACGGACCGGTGGCGCGCAGCACCGTCGCCCGGCTGACCGGGCTGTCGCCCGCGTCCGTGACCGAGCACTGTGCCCGGCTGACCGGGCTCGGGCTGATCCGTGAGGAGGCGGCCCCGCGCCGCTCGAACGGGGTGGGCCGGCCGCATGTGCCCGTCGATCTCGACACCGGGCGGTTCCTGGTCTGCGGGGTGCATGTGGCCGTGCCGTACACCACGGTCGCGCTGCTCGATCTGCGCGGCCGCGTCGTGGCGCAACGGGAGGTGAAGCACGAGCGGACGGACCCCGGCTGGGTGCTGGCCCGGGCCGCGGAGGGACTCGCGGGACTTCTCGGTGAGGCGCCCGGCCGCGGGCCGCTGGGGGTCGGGGTCGCGGTCGGCGGCTGGGTGGACCGGGAGACGGGCACCGTGGTCGAGCACGAGCTGCTGGGCTGGCGCGAGGTGCCGGTGCGGGAGCTGCTCGAGGCCCGTACCGGGCTGCCGGTCCATGTGGACGGGCACGCGCGCGCGTTGGTCAACGGGGAGCGGCTGTTCGGGCGGGCCCGGGGCAGCCGCAGCGTGCTGCACCTGTTCGTGGGCAACGTGGTCGACGCGGCCTTCGCCACCAATGACGAGGTGCACCACGGGCCCCGCTCCCAGGCGGGGTCGATCGCCCACCTTCCGGTGCCGGGCGGCACCGAGCCGTGCGCGTGCGGCCGTATCGGCTGCCTCCAAGTGGAGCTGAGCGAGCGGACGTTGTGCCGACGGGCCCGGGCAGCCGGGGTGATCGACGGGGTGAACCCGATGCACGTGGTGACCGCGGCGGCGGCCGGGGACGCGGTGGCGCGGCGGCTGCTGAGGGAACGGGCCCGGACGACCGGGTGGGCGGCCGGGCTGCTGCTGGACGTCCTGAACCCGGAGACGGTCGTGGTGACCGAGGTGGGTGTCATGCACTTCGAGGACTGCTTGCACGCACTGCGGGAAGCGGCCGGAATACGCCGGGCGGCGGCCGTCGTGCCGACCAGTTTCCCGGATTCCGTGCTTGCGGTCGCGGGCGGCTCCGTGGTTCTCGACGTGCTGTTCCGGGACCCACTGGGCGCGTCACCTGAGGCTATTTAATTCAGAAACTCGGAATGTTGACAGGGGTCGTCCATGGCCGGGAACATCCTGCTCATGAACCCGCTCACGAGCTGTCGCACCCTCTGTTGCTGACACATTGCCGCGCATGAAGCGCGTGTTTCCGTCTGCGTGAGTTCACTTCTTCCGGCACCCTTCCCGTCCGGGATTCCCCACTTCCGGCATGCGGCCCGCCCGGAATTCCTCCTGCTTTTGTGCTCTGTCCCGCTCCGTGCATCCAGGGAGTCCTCCCATGCCTTCTCCATCTGTTTCCGGTCTCGACCGCCGCCTGTTTCTCACCTCCCTGCTCGGGGCGTCCGCCGCCGTGGCCGGGCTCAGCGGCTGCGCGGGCGGCAGTGCCGCCGCCGACACCGAGGGCGCCGCCACCGAGCCGCTCGCCGACAAGGTCCCGGCCGGCACCAGCCTGAAGATCGCCTCGTACCAGAACCAGCAGCAGTTGCAGTTCAAGCTGGCGAGGCTGCCCGAGCTGCCGTTCACGGTGTCGAGCTGGGTGAACATCGGGGCCGGCCCCGACGTGATCAACGCGTTCCGCGCCAAGTCGCTGGACCTCGCCAACAACGCGGGCATCCCGCCCATCCAGGCGCACTACCAGGGCTTCGCCGCGAAGATCGTGGCGATCGACATCACCCGCAAGCCCAACTACCTCTTCGCCACCAAACCCGGCAGCGACATCCGCACCGTCGAGGACTTCAAGGGCAAGAGGCTGGCCTTCTCCCAGGGCCAGGCGCAGGGCGTCGTACTGCTGCGGGCGCTGAAGAAGGCGGGCCTGAAGTACTCCGACGTGAAGTTGGTCCCGCTGACCAGCAACCAGTTCCTCACCGCCCTGCAGTCCGGGCAGGTGGACGTGGCCCCGCTCGGCAACAACCAGGCACCCGCCTATCTGAAGCAGTACGGGTCCAAGGGCGCCCACACCGTCACCACCGACGTGGTCGACCTGCTGAACCTGCTGTGGGCGCCGCAGTCCGTGCTCAACGACCCGGCCAAGGCCGCCGCGATCGCCGCGTACATCCCCCAGTGGGCCCAGGCCCAGGTGTGGACGTACGAGCACCCGGACGTCTGGGACGAGGAGTTCTACGTCAAGACGCAGAACCTGACCCTCGAGCAGGCCAAGTCCATCACCGCGCTCGCCAACAAGCCGCTGTTCCCGGCCGGCTGGGACGAGGCGATCAAGTGGGAGCAGGAGACCGCCGATCTGCTCGCCGAGGGCGGCTTCGTGAAGAAGTTCGACGTCTCCTCGCTCTTCGACCACCGCTTCGAGTCCATCGCCGCCACGGCCGTACCGGCGGAGTACCGGAGGTGAGCGCCGTGACCGCGACGACGGCAGCCGTGGCGGCGACGGCCGTCGAGGAACTCCCCCAGGTCCGTCGGCGCCGCCGGCTCTCCCCCGGGCGTCACCTGCCCGCCGCCCGGCTCATCGGCCCGCTGGTGGTCCTCGCCCTGTGGTCCGCCGCCTCGGCCGCGGGAGCGCTCGACCAGGGTGCCGTCCCGGCGCCCTGGACGGTGCTGAGGACGGCCGGCCACCTGTGGACGGACGGCACGCTGTCCACGGATGTGCTGACCTCGCTGAAGCGGGCCGCGTACGGCTTCGCGATCGGCCTGACCGCGGGCGTGCTGCTGGCGCTCGCCTCGGGGCTCAGCCGGGTGGGGGAAGCGCTGATCGACGGGACCGTGCAGCTCAACCGGGCGATCCCGACCCTCGGTCTTATCCCGCTGTTCATCCTCTGGCTGGGCATCGGCGAGACCTTCAAGATCGCCACCATCGCGATCGTCGTCTACATCCCCATCTACCTGAACACGCACTCCGCGTTGTCCGGCATCGACAGCCGGTACGTCGAACTCGCCGAAGTGCAGGGCCTGTCGAGGTTCACCTTCGTCCGGCAGGTGGTGATCCCCGGCGCGCTCCCCGGATTCTTCGTGGGACTCCGGCTCGGCGTGACCGGCTCCTGGCTGGGCCTGGTGGTCCTGGAGCAGATCAACGCAACCAGCGGCCTCGGCTACATGATGTTCCAGGCGCAGAACTACGGCCAGACCGACGTCATCCTGGTCGGCCTGCTGATCTACGGCGTCTTCGGCCTGGTCTCCGACAGCGTGGTCCGTCTCATCGAACGGAGGGTGCTGTCGTGGCGACGCACACTGAGCAGCTGACCCGGCCCGCCGTCCGACTGCGGAGCCTGACCCGGTCGTTCGACGGCCGTACGGTCCTCGACGGCATCGACCTCGACCTGCCCGCCGGACAGTTCACCGCCCTGCTCGGGCACAGCGGCTCGGGCAAGTCCACCCTGCTGCGGGCCGTCGCCGGACTCGACCACGGGGTCGTCGGCAGAGGGCGGCTCACCGCACCCGAGCGGGTCTCGGTGGTCTTCCAGGACTCCCGGCTGCTGCCCTGGCGCCGCGTTCTGGACAACGTCCTGCTGGGCCTGAACGGCAAGGAGGCCGAGGAGCGCGGCCGGGCCGCCCTCGCGGAGGTGGGCCTGAAGGGCCGCGAGCGGGCCTGGCCGGGTGAGCTGTCCGGCGGTGAGGCCCAGCGGGCCGCGCTGGCCCGCTCCCTGGTCCGCGAGCCCGAGCTCCTGCTGGCCGACGAGCCGTTCGGGGCACTGGACGCACTCACCCGGATCAGGATGCACAACCTGCTGCGCGAGCTGTGGAAGCGCCATCGGCCCTCCGTGCTGCTCGTGACCCACGACGTGGACGAGGCGATCGTGCTCGCCGACCGCGTCCTCGTCCTGGACCAGGGCCGTATCGGCCTCGACCTGACCATCGACCGCCCGCATCCGCGCTCCTACCGCGAGCCGGTCCTGGGCGAATACCGCGAGCGGCTGCTGGCCGCCCTGGGCGTCACGGAGGACCATCAGTGACACAGAGAAGGCTCCACCTCAACGCGTTCCTGATGAACACCGGTCACCACGAGGCCTCGTGGCGGCTCCCGGAGAGCGACCCCTACGCGCACGTCGCCCTCGCGCACTACGTCGACCTGGCGCGGACCGCCGAGCGCGGCACCTTCGACTCCCTCTTCCTCGCCGACGGCCCCCAGCTGTGGAACAACCTCGCCCAGCGGCCGGCCGGTGCCCTGGAACCGCTCACCCTGCTGACCGCGCTGGCGACGGCCACCGAGCACATCGGCCTGATCGCCACCGCCTCCACGTCCTACAACTCCCCGTACAACCTGGCCCGCAAGTTCGCCTCGCTGGACATCATCAGCGGGGGCCGGGCGGGCTGGAACATCGTCACCACCGCGGGCGCCGAGGCCGCGCGCAACTTCGGCCTGGACGCCGAGCCCGCACACGCCGAGCGCTACGCGCGCGCCGCCGAGTTCCTCGACGTGGCCCTCAAGCTCTGGGACAGCTGGGAGGACGACGCCATCGTCGCCGACGAGGCGACCGGAGTCTGGGGCGACGACAGCAAGATCCACCCGCCCCGGCACAAGGGTAGGTACTTCAGCGTCGCCGGCGCCCTCAACGTGCCGCGCACCCCGCAGGGTTACCCGCTGCTGGTGCAGGCGGGCTCCTCGGAGGACGGGAAGCGGTTCGCGGCACGGTACGCGGAGGCGGTGTTCACCGCCCAGCAGACCATCGAGGACGCGCAGGCCTTCTACGCCGACCTCAAGTCCCGCACCGAGCGGGCCGGACGCGACCCCGACCACATCAAGGTGCTGCCCGGCATCGTCCCCGTGCTCGGCTCGACCGAGGCCGAGGCCGGAGCCGCCGAGCAGCTCCTCGAGGACCACATCGTGTACGACCACGGGGTGGGCCGCCTGGAGAGCCTGCTGCACCTGGAGCCCGGGACCCTCGAGCTGGACGCCCTGCTCCCCGCCGATCTGCCGCCCGAGTCCGCCATCGAGGGCGCCAAGAGCCGCTACACGCTCGTCGTGGAGCTGGCCAGGCGCGAACGGCTGACCGTACGGCAGCTGATCGGGCGGCTCGGCGGCGGGCGCGGGCACCTGACCTTCGCGGGGACGCCCGAGCAGGTCGCCGACCAGATCGAGACATGGTTCACACAGGGAGCCGCCGACGGCTTCAACATCATGCCCGCGGTGCTGCCCTCCGGCCTGGAGGCGTTCGTCGAGCACGTCGTGCCGATCCTGCGCGCCCGCGGCCTGCTGCGCACGGAGTACGGCCCCCGCCAGACCCTGCGGGAGCGCTACGGCCTCCCCCGCCCCGCCAACCAGTATCTGACCCCCGCACTCGCCACCGCCTGAAAGGACCCGCCATGTCCATCGAGATCACCAAGGTCACCGCACGCATCGGCGCCCGGGTCTCCGGAGTCGACGTCACCAAGCCGCTCGACCAGGAGCAGGTCACCGCGATCCGCGAGGCCCTGAACGCCCACAAGGCACTCGTCTTCGACGCCGGGGACCTGGACGACGAGGGCCAGCAGGCCTTCGCCCGCCGGCTGGGCGACCTCACCACCGCCCACCCGACGGTCGGCGCCGTCGAGGGCGCCCCGAACGTGCTGCCCGTGGACAGCGAGCGGGGCCGCGCCAACCACTGGCACACCGACGTCACCTTCGTCCTCAACCCGCCGCAGGCCAGCACCCTGCGCTCGATCACGATCCCGCCCTACGGCGGCGAGACCCTGATCGCCAACGCGGCGGCGGCCTACCGCGACCTGCCGGAGCCGCTGCGCCGCCTGGCCGACACCCTGTGGGCCGAGCACACCAACGACTACGACTACGCGGTGCCGGAGGAGGAGATCGACGAGGAGAAGGCCGCCCAGCGCGCCCAGTTCACCTCGATCAAGTACCGCACCGCCCACCCCGTCGTCCGCGTCCATCCGCTGACCGGGGAGCGCGGGCTGTTCATCGGCGGCTTCGCGCAGCGGATCGTGGGCCTGTCGGCCGGCGAGTCCCGCAAGATCCTGGAGCTGCTCCAGGCGTACGTCACCCGCCCGGAGAACATCCTGCGCCACCGCTGGGCCCGGAACGAGCTGGTGCTCTTCGACAACCGGATCACCCAGCACTACGCCGTCGACAACTACGACGGGCAGCCGCGCCGGCTGCACCGGGTGACCGTCGCCGGTGACGTCCCGGTCGGCATCGAGGGCAAGGAGAGCTACTCGATCGAGGGCGACGCCTCGCACTACACGCCGGTCGCCGCGTAATCGGCAGGTCACCCGGCGTACATCCGGCGTCCGGATAGTGGGCAGCCTCTCCGTCCCACCGGAGAGGCTGCCCACACTGTGGGCGTTTTGCCCCTCTCACGTACGGGACGAGCCGCGCCCATGCCCAGCACCACCGTCGAGACGCCGCCGACCGACGACGTCTCCCTCTCCCACGGCCTCAAGCAACGCCATCTGTCGATGATCGCCCTCGGCGGGGTGATCGGCGCCGGCCTGTTCGTCGGGTCCGGCGCGGGCATCGCCGCCGCCGGGCCGTCGATCGTGATCGCGTACGCCGTCTCCGGTCTCCTCGTCATGCTGGTGATGCGGATGCTCGGCGAGATGTCGGCCGCACATCCGTCGTCGGGCTCCTTCTCCGCGCACGCCGAGCGGGCCATCGGCCCCTGGGCGGGCTTCACCGCGGGCTGGTCGTTCTGGGTGCTGCTGTGCACGGCGGTGGGCCTGGAGGGCATCGGCGCCGCGAAGATCGTCACCGGCTGGCTGCCCGGCACCCCGGAATGGGCGTGGGTGGCGCTGTTCATGGTGGTCTTCTGCGGGGCCAACCTGGCCGCCGTGAAGAACTTCGGCGAGTTCGAGTTCTGGTTCGCCGCGCTGAAGGTCGGCGCGATCACCCTGTTCCTGGTGCTCGGCGTGCTGGCGATCGCGGGCGTACTGCCCGGCACCGACTCACCCGGCGCCTCGCACCTGACCGACTTCCTGCCGCACGGCAGCGAGGGCCTGGTCATCGGCCTGCTCGCGTCGGTGTTCGCGTACGGCGGCCTGGAGACCGTCACCATCGCGGCGGCCGAGTCGCAGGACCCGGTCAGGGGTGTGGCGAGCGCGGTGCGTACGGCGATGTGGCGCATCGCGGTGTTCTACGTCGGCTCGATGGCGGTCATCGTCACGCTGGTCCCGTGGAACGCGAAGGAGGTCGTCGAGAAGGGCCCGTACGTGGCCGCCCTCGACCACCTGGGCATTCCGGGCGCCGGGCAGCTGATGAACGTGGTGGTGCTGGTCGCGCTGCTGTCCGCGATGAACGCCAACATCTACGGCTCCTCGCGCATCGCGTACTCGCTGGTGGAGCGCGGCCAGGGCCCGAAGGCGCTGGGCAGGGTCTTCGGCGGCGTCCCGCGGATCGCGGTGCTGGCGTCCTCGGTCTTCGGGTTCGTGTGCGTGGTGCTGAGCTACTGGCGGCCGGACGACGTCTTCCCCTGGCTGCTGAACATGATCGGCGCGGTGATCCTGGTCGTCTGGGTCTTCATCGCGGTCTCGCAGCTGCGCCTGCGCCGTCGCCTGGAGCGGGAGACGCCCGGCAAGCTGGTCGTGCGGATGTGGGCGTTCCCCGTGCTGACGTGGCTCGCGCTGGCCGGCATGGCGGCGATCTTCGTGCTGATGGCGCGACAGCCCGACACCCGTGTTCAGCTGTACTCGACGGGCGGGATGACCCTGTTCCTGGCGGCCGTCGGCTACGCCTGGCAGCGGGCGCGCGCCGAACGCTGACGCCGGGACCGCCGCGTGGCGGTCCCGCGCGCTCCTCTTTCCGTCGCACGTGGGATTGACGGTCCGCCACCTCGGGATCACCCTCGGTCGACAAGCCGTTCCCACGAGGGGACGGGGACGGGAAGGGGAGCCGATGGAGTCGACCGACCCGGTACGTGTGGCGGCCGCGGGTGACCGCTTCGTCGTGCCGTCGCTGATCACGGCGGCCATACACCACGAGATGGACGAACATCCCTGCGAAGTACGGGAGTTGGCGCTCGCGGAGGGCGCGGGCGACGCCGAGGAGGAGCTGATCAAGGCGCTGGCGGACGCCGAGGTCCTCGTCACCCGCGGCGGTCCGGTCACCGAGCGGGTGCTGGCCGCCGCACCGGAGCTGCGGCTGGTGGTGGTGTGCCGGGGCGGCCCGGTGAACGTCGACCTCGATGCGGCCAAGGCACATGGCGTCCGCGTCTGCCGTGCGCCCGGCGGCGAGGCGGCGGCCACCGCCGAGTTCACGCTCGGCCTGATGCTGGCCGCGCTGCGCCGCATCCCGGAGGCCCACGCCTTCCTGACCCGGCAAGGGGGGTGGCAGGGCCCCGCGTCCCCTACGTACGAGCACGCCGGCCCGGAGCTGGAGGACCTGCCGGTGGGCCTGATCGGTCACGGCGCGGTGGGCAGCCGGGTCGCGCGGGCGCTGTGCGCGTTCGGGGCACGGGTGATGGTCTACGACCCGTATGTGCGCGGCGAGGTGCACGGGCTGCGGATCGGCTCGCTCGACGACCTCCTGCGCCGCTCCCGGGTGATCACCCTGCACGCCCCGCTCACCTCCGGCACCCGGGGCCTGATCGGGGCCCGGGAGCTGGCCGTGCTGCCGCGCGGCGCGGTGGTGGTGAACGCGGCGGACGGGGAGCTGCTGGACGAGGACGCGCTGTGCGACGCCCTGGAGAGCGGGCAGCTGTCGGCAGCGGCCCTCGACACGTACGCGCACGAGCCGCTGCCGCCGGACTCCCGGCTCCTCGCTCTGGCACCACGGCTGGTGCTGACCCCGCGCCTCGGCGGGTCGAGCCGTGCGGCGGCCGAGAAGGCGGCCGGGATCGCGGCGGAGGAGGTGGGCCGCTGGGTGCGCGGGGAGCCCCCGGCGCACTCCCTGGCGTGATCGGGCACTACGAGGAGACAGCCATGACCTACCGGGCATACCGGCGGTGTCCCAACTGCGGGGACACCATGCAGGACTTCCGGGAGCTGGAGGGGGACGCGGAGAAGGCGGCGGCCGAGGAGGTCCTCCGGCCGGTCCTGGAGGGCCATCCCTTCGTCGCGAAGGACTACCACCGCTGCGCCCGCCCCGGCTGCCGGCGCATCCAGCGCAAGGACCACTGGAGGACGGGGGCGACGTTGCCGGAGGAGTCCTAGTGCCCCGACAGGCACGGGACACGGGAAAGGGCGCCGCACCGGCCATGGCTGCGGCGCCCTGGTCCACGCTGCCTCAGCGGCACCCGGCGGTGAGGACTACAGGTTGCTGAAGTCCGGCCCCTTCGTCCGCGTCCGCTTGATCTCGTAGAAGCCCGGCACCGACGCGACCGCCAGCGTCCCGTCCCAGAGCCTCGCCGCCTCCTCGCCCTTCGGCGCCGGAGTCACCACCGGTCCGAAGAAGGCGATCTGCTCCCCGTCCGGGCCCGGCACCGCGATCACCGGCGTGCCCACCTCCTGGCCCACCTTCTCGATGCCCTCCTTGTGCGAGGCCCGCAGCTCCGCCTCGAACTCGAAGTCCTCCTGCTCGGCGTAGTCGATCAGGTCGGCGGGCAGACCGACCTCCTGAAGCGCCGCCGCGATCGCCTCGAGCGTCGGCCCCTCGCCCTGGTTGTGGAAGCGCGTGCCGAGCGCGGTGTACAGCGGTCCGAGGACGTCCGCACCGTGCTTCTGCCACGCCGCCGTCACCACCCGCACCGGCTTCCACGCCTTGGTCGCCAGCATCTCCCGGTACTCCTCGGGCAGCTGGTCAAGCTTGTCCTCGTTCAGCACGGCCAGGCTCATGATGTGCCAGCGCACCTCGATGTCCCGGACCTTCTCCACCTCCAGCACCCAGCGGGAGGTCATCCAGGCCCAGGGGCACAGCGGGTCGAACCAGAAGTCGACGGGGGTCTTGCCGGAAGCGGTCGCGGTCTCGGTCTCGGTCTCGGACATGGCTCTCCTCGGAAACGTGGACGTTCAACCGGCGACAACCGGCGCACCGCCCGCGTCATTCCCTCACGCGTGCCTGTCGTACTCCCTGCTGCCCCAGGTCAGGGGCGCATGGCAGGATCGGTCCTGTCCGTGCCACCCAGCAGCCGCCAAGGAGTGCCGCCCGTGCCCGGTGAGAACCTGTCCCGCGACGAGGCCCAGGAGAGGGCCGCCCTGCTGTCCGTCGACGGGTACGACGTGTCGCTCGACCTGCGCTCCGCCGTGGGCGAGGCACCCGGCGGCGCGGACGAGCAGCGTACCTTCCGCTCGGTCACCACGATCCGCTTCCGCTGCGCCGAGCCGGGCGCGGCCGGCTTCGCCGACCTGATCGCCCCGAGCGTCACCGCGGTGTCCCTCAACGGCAAGGACCTCGACCCCGGCGAGGTCTTCGACGGCACCCGCGTCCTGCTGGAGGACCTGGCCGTCGAGAACGAGCTGGTGGTCGACGCCCAGTGCGCCTACTCCCGCACCGGTGAGGGCCTGCACCGCTTCGTCGACCCGGAGGACGGCGAGGTCTACCTGTACACCCAGTACGAGCCCGCCGACGCCCGCCGCGTCTTCGCGAACTTCGAGCAGCCCGACCTCAAGGCCCCCTTCCGCTTCGAGGTCCGCGCCCCCGAGGGCTGGACGGTGTGGAGCAACGGCGTCGGCGAGAAGCACGACGGGGTGTGGCGGTTCGCGGAGACCAAGCCGATCTCGACGTACATCACCTGCGTCGTGGCGGGCCCGTACCACTACGTCACCGACACCTACACCCGCACCCTCGACGACGGCACGACCCTCGAGATCCCGCTCGGCGCGATGTGCCGCAAGGGTCTGGCCCGGCACTTCGACGCGGACGACGTCTTCCTGATCACCAAGCAGGGCCTGGACTTCTTCCACGACCACTTCGACTATCCGTACCCGTTCGGCAAGTACGACCAGGCGTTCGTGCCCGAGTACAACCTCGGCGCCATGGAGAACCCGGGGCTCGTGACCTTCACCGAGGAGTTCGTCTTCCGCGGCAAGGTCACCCAGGCGTCCTACGAGCGCCGGGCCAATGTGATCCTGCACGAGATGGCCCACATGTGGTTCGGCGACCTGGTGACCATGGCCTGGTGGGACGACCTGTGGCTGAAGGAGTCCTTCGCGGACTTCATGGGCTCGTTCTCACTGGTGGAGGCGACCCGGTTCACGAGCGGCTGGATCACCTTCGCCAACAACCGCAAGGCGTGGGCGTACCGCGCCGACCAGCTGCCCTCCACACACCCGATCACGGCGGACATCCGCGACCTCCAGGACGCGAAGCTCAACTTCGACGGCATCACCTACGCCAAGGGCGCGTCCGTACTGAAGCAGCTGGTTGCGTACGTCGGGCGGGAGGCGTTCCTGGAGGGCGCGCGCCGCTACTTCAAGCGGAACGCGTACGGCAACACGCGCCTGACCGACCTGCTGTCGGTGCTGGAGGAGACGAGCGGCCGGGACATGGCGTCCTGGGCGCGCTCCTGGCTCCAGACGGCGGGCGTCAACTCCCTGACTCCGCAGGTGCTGCTGGGTGAGGACGGGCGGATCGCGGAGCTGTCGGTGCTCCAGGAGGCCGCGGGCCCTGCCCATCAGCCGGCTCCGCCGACGGGCATCCATGAGCTGCGGCCGCACCGGGTGGCGGTCGGCCTGTACCGCACCGAGGGCGGTGCGCTCGTGCGGTACGCGCGCGCCGAGGTGGACGTGCACGGTCCGCGGACGGTCGTCGGTGAACTGGCGGGGGCCGGGGCGCCGGAGCTGGTCCTGGTCAACGACGACGACCTCACCTACTGCAAGATCCGCTTCGACGACACCTCGCTGGAGACCCTGAAGGACCGTCTCGGCGACATCACCGACCCGCTGGCCCGCGCCCTGTGCTGGTCGGCGCTGTGGAACCTGACCCGGGACGCTCTGCTGCCGGCGCGGGACTTCGTCGACCTGGTGCTGCGGTTCGCCGGCCGGGAGTCCGACATCGGCGTGCTGCAGATGCTGCACACCTGGGCCGACTCGGCGCTGACGCACTACGCGGCGCCCGCGTGGCGGGAGACGGGCGGGCGGCTGCTCTCCGAGGGCGCGCTGCGCGAGCTGCGGCAGGCCGAGCCGGGCAGCCAGCACCAGCTGACCTGGGCGCGCTTCTTCGCGGCGGTGGCGTCCCAGGAGGCCGATCTGCGGCTGCTGCGGGGGCTGCTGGACGGCACGGACAAGATCGACGGGCTGGACGTGGACCAGGAGCTGCGCTGGGCGTTCCTGCGGCCGCTGGCGGCGCACGGGGCCGCCGACGAGTCGGTGCTCGCCGCCGAGCTGGCCCGCGACGACACGGCCTCCGGCAAGCGCCACCAGGTCCGCTGCCTGGCCTCGCGCCCCTCGGCCGCGGTCAAGGCGCAGGCGTGGGCGCAGGTCGTCGAGTCCGACACGCTGTCGAACGCGCTCGTCGAGGCGACCATCGCGGGTTTTGTGCAGCCCTCCCAGCGGGAGCTGCTCGCGCCGTACGCGGAGAAGTACTTCGCGGCGATCGGACGGGTGTGGGCGGAGCGGTCCATCCAGATCGGGATGCATGTGGTCAGGGGCCTGTTCCCGGCGTTGCAGGACTCGCCGGGGACGCTGGAGGCGACGGACGCGTGGCTCGCCGCGCACGAGGACGCCCCGCCGGCGCTGCGACGGCTGGTGCTGGAGGCGCGCGACGACCTGGCGCGCGTCCTGCGGGGGCAGGCCTGCGACGCGGCGGCGGCCGGCTGACGCCGGGGGACGGCGGTTGGCGGGCGGCCCGCCGGCACCGGGGACGGTGGTGGACGAACGGGCGGCTCGCCGGGCCGGGGACTGTGGTTGACGAACAGGCGGCTCGCCGGGCCGGGGACTGTGGTTGACGAACAGGCGGCTCGCCGGGCCGGGGACTGTGGTTGACAGGCGCGGCGGGACGACGGTGACGAAATACGAGTATCGGAACCCGTAACCTGCCGCGTCCCCCGTCCGGACCAGCCTCTTTCGGCAGTCGAACGCACGTACTTTAGCGCCGTGTTGTCCGCATTTGTCGACAGGCGTGTAACAGCGGTTAGAGGGT
The DNA here is from genome assembly GCF_025642135.1 of Streptomyces cynarae. Lineage (NCBI taxonomy): Bacteria > Bacillati > Actinomycetota > Actinomycetes > Kitasatosporales > Streptomycetaceae > Streptomyces > Streptomyces cynarae. The sequence goes on from NZ_CP106793.1 coordinate 3,100,187, forward strand.
GCACCGGGGGCGGGAAACCCGGGATCATGAACCACAACACCCCGCTCTCCCCCCGCCCCCTCCGCCATCTGTCCGATGTGCAGCGCCGGGTGCTGACCACCGCCCAGCTGCGCGCCCACGGAGTGAGCGCCGCCGAGACCACCGGCAAGTGCCGGCCCGGAGGCCCCTGGCAGCAGTTCCTGCCCGGCGTGTACCTGCTGCACCCCGGCCCGCCGACCTCCGAGGAACGCCTGCACGGGGTGCTGCTCTACGCGGCCCGTTCCTCGCTCGCCGACCCGGTGCCCGCGGTCCCGGCCCAGCCCGGCGCGGGCGCCCCGCACGGCCCGCTGCCGTACACGGACGCGATGGTCACCGGTCTGGCCGCCCTCGCTCTGTACGGCTTCACCTCCGCGCCCGGACTGTCGTCACTCGAGAAGATCGACGTCCTGGTGCCGCGGACGCGCCGGCTGCGCAGCACCGGCTGCGCCCGGCTGGTCCGCACCCCCTCGCTGCCCGACCCGCGGCTGATGACCGGTGTGCCCGTCGCCCCGGTCGTGCGCGCCCTGGCCGACGCGGTGGCCGAGGTGCCGGACGCGGCTGTGGTGCGCCGCCTGCTGACCGAGGCGGTCCGCGACGGGCACTGCGAACCGGCCGTGCTCGTACGGGAGTTGAACCAGGCGCGGCTGCTGAGCCGCCCGCACGTGGTGGACGCCGTGGACGCGCTGCTGGCGGAGAGCCGGGCGGTCGCGGAGGACCGTCTGTACCGGATGGTGCGCGAGCACGGCCTGCCGGACCCGGTCTGGAACGTGGACCTGAGGCTGCCGGGCGGCCCCTACCTCGGCGGCCTGGACGCGTACTGGCCCGAGCAGGCGGTGGCGCTGGAACTGGACACCCGCGCCCCGCGCCACGACGAGGACGCGCTGTGGTCGGAGTACGCCCGCAAGCGCGAGCAGCTGGAGCGGCTCGGGATCACGGTCGTGTACCTGACGCCGAAGAAGCTGCGCGACTGTCCGGAGCAGCAGGCGACGGTGGTCCGTACGGCGCTGATGGCGTCCCTGGACCGGGAGCCGGCCGCGCCGGTGGAGGTGCTGCCCCGGTGACGGACCGGGGTGACACGAGGAGGGGAGAGGAGGGGCCGCCGACAGGTGCCGGCGGCCCCTCCTCGTGTGCGGGTCCGGTTCGGCCCGGGGACGCCGGTGACCGTCAGAGAGGGTCGGGGAGGGGCGGTTCGGGGAGCGCGGGCTCCCGCTCCGGCGCGGTGGGCCTCATCGCCTGCGCGTGGACGCGGTCGATGAGGTCGGCGTACGAGGCGATCATGCGGGTACGGCTGAAACGCTCGCGGCTGCGGGCGAGGACGGGCGCGAGGTCGGTGCGGGCGGCGACGGCCTCGGTCCAGGCCCGGGCGATCACGTCGGGGTCCGGCGGGGTGAGGTGGCCGTGCCCGGACACGATCAGCGCGCTGTCCCCCACGTCCGTGGCGACCGGGACCGCTCCGCACATCATGCCCTCGATCAGGCACAGCGGGGCCGCCTCCCCCCAGGACGAGGTCAGCGCCACCACGTCGGAGGCGGCGTAGACGGTCTCCATGTCGCGCCGGACACCCAGCGCGTGCAGCCGCTCGGTGAGCCGCGTGTCGTCGCCGAAGGCCTCCCGGATGTCGGCGGCGAGCCCCGGCTGGTCCCCGGTCATGCCGGCGCCGCACATCAGCACGTGCCCGGCGGGCTCACGGCGCAGCCAGGCGTGCGCGGCGCGCAGGAACAGCGGGACGTTCTTCATGGCGTCGTAGCGGGCCGCGAAGACGACGACCGGGGCGGTCTCGGGGATGCCCAGCGCGTCCCGCGTGCGAAGGCGCCGGGCCGGGTCGGGCCGGAACCGGAGCAGGTCGACCCCGTTGGGGATGACGTGCAGCAGCTCGGCCGGGATCCCGGCGGCCCGGTAGGCCTCCCGGGTGGACTCGGCGCAGCAGACGCAGGCGACCACGGTGCCGTCGGCGATGGCGGCCTTCAGCTCGGCGAGCGCCCCGCCCTGGTTCTCCGGGTCGGAGCGGTGCAGGCAGACGATCACGGGGCGGCGCGGCAGGCCCCCCTGGTTGAGCAGGCCGAGCGGCTGCTCCTTGAGCGACAGGACGACGTCGGCCCCGGCCATCGCCCGTGCCGTCTCCGCCAGCTCCGGCCCGCTGAAGACGCCCGGATCGACGGCCGGGACCCCGCTCAGCCCGAAGGTGCGGCCCAGGGACGTGACCTCCACCCCGGCCGCGGTCAGCGACCGGTAGCAGGCGTCGTCCCGCATGGTCTGCCGGGTCGCCTCACGGAGCACTTCCCCGTGGACGCTGAGCACCCGGTGGTGCTGGCCGCCTTCGCGCAGCCCCAGGACGACGTCGCTGTGGAGGATCCGGGCGCCCCCGGAGAAGAAGCCGTCGTAGACCGACAGCACGCGCAGCTCGTGCCTTACGCGCACGTGACCACCCGCCTTGCACAAGTGTCGAACCATCCCCGTGAACAGCGGGTTGGTCGCTATGAGGCGGCACGAACGTTTCGAGCGGATGAACACCGCGTCTCATGTCCGGGTCGACTGGGTTACGCCGCAATTCGTCGGTCTTGTACACCGTGATCCAGTGGCACACGCATTTTCGGTGGCCAGGGGCTGGCGGCCGGTGTGACGATGATCCGATGACCGAGCCGATCACCGTGACCACGGAGGACGGGCGCCGGTACACCGTCCGCGAGGCCACGCCGGACGACGAGCCGGGCGTGACGTCCCTGTTCGAGGCGAGCACGGAGTACTTCGAGGCGGCCACCGGCCTGCCCTCGGGCCCCGCCGATCTGCAGAGCCTGTACTACAGCCTGCCGCCGGGCGCCGACTGGCAGGACAAACGGATCCTGGTCGTGACCGAGGGCGCCGACGGCCCGGTGGTGGGGATCGTCGACGCGGTGCTGCGCCACCCGGACCCGGACGCCTGCGCGGTGGGCCTGTTCCTGCTGCACCCCTCCTTGTGGGGCACCGGAGCGGCCAGGCCCCTGGCCACCGCGCTGCTGGACCGCACGGCCGCCTCGGGCACGGCCCGGGTGACCGCGACTGTGCCGACGGACTGGGACCGGGGTCGCCGCTTCCTCGCCGCGCTCTCCTTCCGCTTCACGGGCCCGGCACCACAGGGCCCGACGACCGCGAACCGCTCGACGGGGCCACGGGAGCCGGCGGTGGAGGGAGCGGAGCTGGTGCTCGCACCGAAGGCCGGGTGACGGCACCGAAGGACGGGTGACGGAGGCCCGCCCCCGAGAGACGCGGTCACTCTTCGTGCGCCTCCTGGGGAAGGGGAGGAGTCTCAAGAACTGCGAGGTGTCCGTCGGCCGGCCGTTCGCGCCACAGCCGCAGTGCCACGTCGACGAGCCGTACCCGGGTCAGTCCGGGCACCGCGTCCAGGTCCTGCCAGGCGGCGAAGTCCGTGGAGCCACCCACCTCGTACCGGAGTTCGCCGCCGACGATCTCTCCCTCGTAGATCAGCCGCAGTGCCTGGTGGTCGGTGGCGGGCTCCAGGCCGCGGCGCTGGAAGAGGTGGCGGCGGGAGTCGACTCCGAGGAGGCCGGTCACCCGGATCCGGTAGCCGGTCTCCTCGGTCACCTCGCGGCGGACGGTGTCGTAGGGGTCCTCGCCGTGCTCCATGCCGCCGCCGGGCAGCACCCACTCGGGGGTGCCGTCGGGACCCGGCGAGCGGGCGAGCAGGAGTTGTCCGTCGCGGACGCACACGGCGTAGGCCGCCACCCTCAAGTTCCGTCGCATATGGGGACGTTAGCGCGCCGAGGCGGGGCCGGCCGGTGCGTGTCCGGGCGGGGTCGGCACCGCGGCCGCCCGCGGCGACCGCACGAAGGCGGCCCGTCACTCGGCGCGCACACGCGTGGGCCGACCGCTCCGCTACGCGCGTAGGGGCACGGTCGGCTCCCAGATATGTCCCGTCCTGCTCCCGTACGTCCCCGATGACGCATGGCGGGATTACGCCATGAGTCCACCCCGTCTCGGTCAACTCTCCCCAAACATCTGTCGCTTGGGTAAAGCTGAGCGGTCACCCGGACCCGACATCCGGACGACTGCGGTCAGGACCGATCCACTGTCGGATTCCGGCCGCACCGCCCACGTTCCTTTACCTACAAGGGATGCCGATGACCACCGACCCTCACCGCGCCCCGACATCGGGCGCGAGACGCGTGGCCCGCGCCGCCGTGACCGCCGGTCTCGTGGCCGCGCTCTCCGCGGCCGGGCCCATACCCCTGGCCTTCTCCGCGGACCACCCCCCGGCCGACGCCGACCCCACCGTGAAGTCCGCGAGCGCCAAGCTCGGTTCGGACGACGCGGACCTGCTCGCCGAGGCCAAGGCCGACGGAGCCAAGAACGTCACCATGATGGTCGCGACCGCGCCCGGGCAGACCGAGCAGGTCGCCAAGGAGCTGGACGCGGTCAAGGGCGGCTCCGTGGGCCGCGCCTACGACAAGCTCGGCTACGTCCGCGCCACCGTCCCGACGGCCGAGGCGGACTCGGCGATCGCCGCCGCCGAGAAGCTGTCCTCCGTGCACGCCATCGACCTGAAGCGGGAGATCCCGCTCGACGACCCGTCGCCGAGCGCGGACGGCGCCAAGTCCGGTGCCAGGAGCGCCACTTATCCGGCCCCGGGCGAGAACACCCCGGCCAGGAACCCGTACAACCCGTCCTTCGAGACGGGTGCCGTCGACTTCGTGCAGGAACACCCCAAGGCGGACGGCCGCGGCATCACCATCGGCATCCTCGACTCGGGTGTGGACCTCGGCCACCCGGCGCTGCAGAAGACCACCACCGGCGAGCGGAAGATCGTCGACTGGGTGACCTCGACCGACCCGATCGTCGACAGCGACGCGACCTGGCGCCCGATGGTGACGACGGTCTCCGGCCCCGCCTTCACCTACGGCGGCCAGAGCTGGAAGGCCCCGGCGGGCTCGTACGGGATCAGCTCCTTCAAGGAGTCCGCGACCACCGGCGGCGACGAGAAGGGCGACCTCAACCGCGACGGCGACACCACCGACAGCTGGGGCGTCCTGTACGACCCGGCGGCCGGCACGGTCACCGTCGACCTGAACAACAACAACGACTTCACCGACGACACGCCGATGAAGCCGTACAAGGACGGCTTCCAGGTCGGCTACTTCGGCACCGACGACCCGAAGACGGACGTCGTCGAGCGGGTGCCGTTCGTCGTGCAGATCCGCAAGGACGTCCCGATGGACCCCTACGGCGGGTCCTGGGTCGGCAAGAAGGCCGACTTCGTCAACATCGGCGTCATCGAGTCCGAGCACGGCACCCACGTCGCCGGCATCACCGCCGCCAACGGCCTGTTCGGCGGCAAGATGAACGGCGCCGCCCCGGGCGCGAGGATCGTCTCCTCCCGCGCCTGCACCTGGACCGGCGGCTGCACCAACGTCGCGCTCACCGAGGGCATGATCGACCTCGTCGTCAACCGCGGCGTCGACATCGTCAACATGTCCATCGGCGGCCTGCCGGCGCTCAACGACGGCAACAACGCGCGCGCCGAGCTGTACACGCGCCTGATCGACACCTACGGCGTCCAGCTGGTGATCTCCGCGGGCAACTCCGGCCCCGGCGCCAACACCATCGGCGACCCCGGTCTCGCCGACAAGGTGATCTCGGTCGGCGCGGCCATCTCCAAGGACACCTGGGCCGCCGACTACGGCTCGGTCGTGGAGAAGGAGTACCAGATGATGCCCTTCTCCTCGCGCGGCCCGCGCGAGGACGGCGGCTTCACACCGACGCTCGTCGCGCCCGGGGCCGCGATCAACACCACCCAGACCTGGCTGCCGGGCTCCCCGGTCGCCGAGGCGGGCTACTCGCTGCCGGCCGGTTACTCCATGCTGCAGGGCACCTCGATGGCTTCCCCGCAGGCCGCGGGCGCGAGCGCGCTGCTGTTGTCCGCCGCCAAGCAGAAGGGCATCGACCTCACGCCCGCGAAGCTGCGCACCGCGCTGACCTCGACCGCCGACCACATCAAGGGTGTGCAGGCGTACGAGGAGGGCGCGGGCCGCATCAACATCGTCGACGCCTGGGACGCGATCCGCGACGACGTGACCTCCCACGACTACACCGTGAAGGCCCCGGTCGACACCGCGATCGACTACGCGCTGAAGACCCCCGGCTTCGGCACCGGCCTGTACGACCGCGAGGGCGGCCTCAAGGCGGGCGAGAAGAAGACGTACGACATCACCGTCACCCGCACCTCCGGCCCCGACAGGCCGGTCTGGCACACGCTGCGCTTCGAGAACAACGCGGGTGACACCTTCCGCCTCCTCGGCTCGCCCCTGGTGAAGCTGCCGCTGAACCAGCCGGTGACCGTGAAGGTCCAGGCCGCGCCGCGCTCGGCGGGCATCAAGAGCGCGATCCTCGAGGTCGACGACCCGTTCACCGAGGGTGTCGACAAGCAGATCCTCACCACCGTCGTGGTGTCGGCCCCCGTCAAGTACACCTACTCGGCATCGGGTTCGGTGCAGCGCAACAGCACCCGGTCGTACTTCCTGACCGTGCCCGAGGGCGCGAAGTCGCTCGAGGTGGCGATCGGCGGGCTGAAGGACAAGAGCCAGACCCGGTTCATCGCGATCCACCCGTACGGAACTCCGGTCGACAACACCTCGACGCCGTACTGCTACAACAACTACCTCGACGGCAACGGCTGCAAGCCCGACGTGCGCTCGTACGCGGACCCGCAGGCCGGTGTCTGGGAGATCGAGGTCGAGTCGCGCCGCACCTCGCCGCTGCTCGACAACCCCTACACGCTGGACGTCACCGTCCTCGGCGCGGCGTTCGACCCTGAGACCGTGACCGTGCCCGAGGCCAAGGTCGGCTCCCCGGCCGCTGCCTCCTGGAAGGTGACCAACAAGTTCGCCGCGCTCGACGGCAAGCTGGTCGGCGGCCCGCTCGGCTCGTCCAAGACGGCCCGGCCGACGATCAAGAACGGCGAGACGCAGACCACCACCGTCGAGGTGCCCGCAGGTGCCGCCTCGCTGGACGTCGCGATCGGCAACGTGTCCGACACGGCCGCCGACCTCGACCTGGTGGTGTACGACGCCTCCGGCAAGGAGGTCGGCAAGTCCGCCGACGGCGACTCGGAGGAGTCGGTGCACATCGGCTCGCCGGCCGCCGGAACGTACACGATCCAGGTGGCGGGGTACTCGGTCCCGTCCGGCTCGACCGCCTACGACTACCGGGACGTGTTCTTCTCCCCCGCGCTCGGTTCCGTCACGGTCGACGGCTCGGCCCCGGTCAAGCTCGGCACGGGCGACTCCGCGACGGTGTCCGGCACGGTCACCGCGGCCGCTCCGGCACCCGAGGGGCGGGAGTTCTTCGGCCAGGTCCAGCTGGTGAACGCGCGCGGCACGGTCGCGGGCACCGGCAGCGTGAAGATCGAGAAGGTCACGCCGTAGGGCTTCCTACGGCTGTGGGGGCGGGCGTCCGTGGGGCGCCCGCCCTTCTCTCGTCCGCCCGGCCGATGGGGCGTACGTCACACCGTCGTGTGCGCCGGACGGGGCGGGGGCAGGCACGGGGCAGCACAGCTTGCGGTGCGGGACCCCCGTCGGCTGAATTTCTGCAGCTCAGCGGGATGGACGCCGCAGTTCCGCAACCGCCGGCCGGGCCGTCGCGTCCCATTCCTCGGGCACTGGGTGCAAAGAATTGGACAGGCGGGCCGGGGTCGGCCGCATGATGGAAAAGCCTCGGTCAGGCAACACGCACGCAAAGATCACGAGAGGGAGTCGCCGTGAGGGTCGGAATCGTCGGAGCGACCGGTCAGGTCGGCACGGTCATGCGCAGGATCCTCGCGGAGCGCGACTTCCCGGTCACCGAGCTGCGCCTGTTCGCCTCGGCCCGTTCGGCGGGGACCATCCTCGACGGCGTGACGGTGGAGGACGCGGCGACGGCCGACTACACCGGCCTGGACATCGTGCTGTTCTCGGCGGGCGGCGCGACCTCCAAGGCGCTGGCCGAGAAGGTCGCCTCGCAGGGCGCCGTCGTGATCGACAACTCCTCCGCATGGCGCAAGGACCCGGACGTGCCGCTGGTGGTCTCCGAGGTGAACCCGCACGCGGTGGTGAACCGGCCGAAGGGCATCATCGCCAACCCGAACTGCACGACGATGGCCGCGATGCCGGTGCTCAAGCCGCTGCACGAGGAGGCGGGGCTCGAGGCGCTGGTCGTCGCCACCTACCAGGCGGTGTCCGGCTCGGGCCTCGCGGGCGTGGCGGAGCTGCACGGACAGGCGCAGAAGGTGGTCGCGGAGGCCGACAAGCTGACCCACGACGGCGAGGCGGTCGACTTCCCCGAGCCGCAGGTCTACAAGCGCCCCATCGCCTTCAACGTCATCCCCTTCGCGGGCAACCTCGTCGACGACGGCCTGAACGAGACCGACGAGGAGCAGAAGCTCCGCAACGAGTCCCGCAAGATCCTCGAGATCCCCGGTCTGAAGGTCTCCGGCACCTGCGTGCGCGTCCCGGTGTTCTCCGGCCACTCCCTCCAGGTCAACGCCCGCTTCACGCGTCCCCTGTCGGTGGAGCGTGCGACGGAGCTGCTGGCCGGCGCGCCGGGCGTGGCCCTCTCCGACATCCCGACCCCGCTGCAGGCGGCCGGCAAGGACCCGTCGTACGTGGGCCGCATCCGCCGCGACGAGACGGTCGAGAGCGGCCTGGCCCTGTTCCTCTCCAACGACAACCTCCGCAAGGGCGCTGCCCTGAACGCGGTACAGATCGCCGAGCTGGTGGCGGCGGAGCTGAAGAAGTAGGGAAAACCCTCACGCCGAGATGGGGCGCGCACCGCTGCCGGTGCGCGCCCCTTGCTGTGCGTCCGGTCATCGCTTGGCACGGCGGTGACGTGGAAGGATGACGGAACCGACACACCACGAGGAGATGACCGCGTGCCTGGCACAAACCTGACTCGCGAAGAGGCGCAGCAGCGGGCGAAGCTGCTCACCGTTGACTCGTACGAGATCGATCTCGACCTCTCCGGCGCGCAGGAGGGCGGCACCTACCGGTCCGTGACCACGGTGCGCTTCGACTCCGCGGAGAACGACGCGGAGTCCTTCATCGACCTGGTGGCCCCGACCGTCCACGAGGTCACTCTCAACGGCGACTCCCTCGACCCCGCCGACGTCTTCAAGGACTCGCGGATCGCCCTGCCCGGGCTCCTGGAGGGCCGCAACATCCTCCGCGTCGTCGCCGACTGCGCCTACACCAACACCGGCGAGGGCCTGCACCGCTTCGTCGACCCCGTCGACGACCAGGCCTACCTCTACACCCAGTTCGAGGTGCCCGACGCCCGGCGGGTGTTCGCCTCCTTCGAGCAGCCGGATCTGAAGGCCACCTTCCAGTTCACGGTGAAGGCGCCCAGCGGCTGGACCGTCATTTCCAACTCGCCCACCCCCGAGCCCAAGGACGACGTCTGGGTCTTCGAGCCGACGCCGCGGATCTCGACGTATGTCACCGCGCTGATCGTCGGCCCGTACCACTCCGTGCACAGCGTGTACGAGAAGGACGGCCAGAGCGTCCCGCTCGGCATCTACTGCCGGCCCTCGCTCGCCGAGTACCTCGACTCGGACGCGATCTTCGAGGTGACCCGGCAGGGCTTCGAGTGGTTCCAGGAGAAGTTCGACTTCGCGTACCCGTTCAAGAAGTACGACCAGCTCTTCGTGCCGGAGTTCAACGCGGGGGCGATGGAGAACGCGGGCGCGGTCACCCTGCGCGACCAGTACGTGTTCCGCTCCAAGGTGACGGACGCGGCATACGAGGCCCGGGCCGCCACGATCCTGCACGAGCTGGCCCACATGTGGTTCGGCGACCTGGTGACCATGGAGTGGTGGAACGACCTGTGGCTGAACGAGTCGTTCGCCACCTACGCCGAGGCCGCCTGCCAGGCACTCCACCCGAATTCCCGGTGGCCGCACTCCTGGACCACGTTCGCCAACCAGATGAAGACGTGGGCGTACCGGCAGGACCAGCTGCCCTCCACGCACCCGATCATGGCCGAGATCAACGACCTGGACGACGTCCTGGTCAACTTCGACGGCATCACGTACGCCAAGGGCGCCAGCGTCCTCAAGCAGCTCGTCGCGTACGTCGGCATGGACGAGTTCTTCCGCGGCGTGCAGGCGTACTTCAAGCGGCACGCGTACGGCAACACGCGCCTGTCGGACCTGCTGGGCGCCCTGGAGGAGACCTCCGGCCGGGACCTGAAGACGTGGTCCAAGAAGTGGCTGGAGACCGCGGGCATCAACATCCTGCGGCCCGAGATCGAGACGGACGAGCACGGCGTCATCACGTCCTTCGCGATCCGCCAGGAGGCCCCCGCCCTGCCCGCCGGCGCCAAGGGCGAGCCGATCCTGCGCCCGCACCGCATCGCGATCGGCCTGTACGGCCTCGACGAGGACAGCGGCAAGCTGCTGCGCGACGAGGACGGCCGGATCGAGGTGGACATCGACGGCGAGCTGACCGCCGTGCCGCAGCTGACCGGCCGGCGCCGCCCGGACGTGGTCCTGCTCAACGACGACGACCTGTCGTACGCCAAGGTCCGCCTGGACGAGAAGTCGCTGGCCTTCGTCACCGAGCACCTGGGCGACTTCGAGTCGTCGCTGCCGCGCGCCCTGTGCTGGGCCTCGGCCTGGGACATGACCCGGGACGCGGAGCTGGCGACCCGGGACTACCTCTCGCTCGTCCTGTCCGGCATCGCCAAGGAGTCCGACATCGGTGTCGTGCAGTCGCTGCACCGCCAGGTGAAGCTGGCGATCGACCTGTACGCCGACCCGTCCGCGCGCGAGGCGCTGCTGACCCGGTGGACGGACGCGACCCTCGCCCATCTGCGCGCCGCCGAGCCGGGCAGCGACCACCAGCTCGCCTGGGCGCGCGCCTTCGCGGCGACCGCCCGCACCCCGGAGCAGCTGGACCTGCTGGAGGCTCTGCTCGACGGTTCGCAGTCGGTGGAGGGCCTGGTCGTGGACACCGAGCTGCGCTGGGCGTTCGTGGAGCGGCTCGCCGCGGTGGGCCGCTTCGACGAGGCGGAGATCGCGGGCGAGCTGGAGCGCGACAAGACGGCGGCCGGTGAGCGGCACGCGGCCACCGCCCGGGCCGCCCGCCCGACCGCGGAGGCCAAGGCGGAGGCGTGGGCGTCGGTCGTGGAGTCCGACAAGCTGCCGAACGCCGTGCAGGAGGCGGTGATCGCCGGCTTCGTCGAGACCGACCAGCGGGAGCTGCTCGCTCCGTACGCGGAGAAGTACTTCGAGGTGGTCAGGGACGTCTGGGACTCCCGCTCGCACGAGATGGCCCAGCAGATCGTGGTCGGTCTCTACCCGTCGATCCAGGTGTCCGAGGACACGCTGGCGAAGACCGACACCTGGCTGGCCTCCGCCGAACCGCCCCCGGCGCTGCGACGCCTGGTCTCGGAGGCCCGCGCGGGCATCGAACGGGCGCTGAAGGCCCAGGCGGCGGACGCGGCCGCGGCCTGATCGCAAGCGGAAGGGGCGCCCGGCTCATGCGGGGCGCCCCTTTTTCTGTGGCCGGGTTTTCGGTGGCCGGGTTTTCGGTGGCCGCGGTGGCCGGCCGGTTCGCTCGCCGGTACCGTCATCCCCGGCCCGTCCAGCTGAGCAGCGCGGCCTCGATCCGGGCGGCGTCGGGCGCCTCGGCGGCCCAGGCGACATAGCCGTCTGGCCGTACCAGCACGGTCGTACGCCGTTCGCCCGCCCAGTGCTCCACGGCCAGCCGGTCCTTGCGGCCGGCCTCGTCGTACGGACCCGGCGTGATCAGCACGAACCGGCCGCCCCGCAGGGCCTCGTGGAGCCGGCCGCCGGTGAGGGCCACGTCCGGGATGCGCCTGCCGGTCAAGGGGTGAGCCCCGCGGGGAGCGGCGTAGGCGTAGCCGATGCCGGTGACCTGGCCCGTCACGCGCCGCCGGAGGGGGCCGACGTGGGTGACGGCGGCGGCGAGCACGGTGCGCAGCGCGAGGGTCCAGGGGCGCTTGGCCATGGCGAGGCGCACGATGCCGCCGCTGCTGCGCAGCACCGACCTGCCGACGGGGTGCCGCTCGGACTGGTAGGTGTCCAGGAGGGCGGGGTCGGCGTGGCCGCGCAGGACGGCGGCGAGCTTCCAGGAGAGGTTCGCGGCGTCCTGCAGACCGGTGTTCATGCCCTGCCCGCCGGCCGGGGTGTGCACATGCGCGGCGTCCCCCGCGAGGAAGACACGGCCGACCTGGTAGGCGGGCGCCTGGCGCTCGTCGCTGTGGAAGCGCGACATCCAGCGCGCGTCGCGCATGCCGTAGTCGCGGCCGAGCGCGAGGCGGACGGTGTCGCGGACCTCGTCGAGGTCGAGCGGCGCGCTGTCGGGGACGTTGCGGCCGCGGTGCCAGGCGATGACGCGGTGGTAGCCGTCGCCGAAGGGCGCGATGAAGGCGAAGGCGTCACCGACCGCGTTGGCGGTCAGCGTCCGCTCGGGCTGCTCGTCGAGGAGGACGTCGGCGAGGACGACGGAACGGATGACGGACTTGCCCGGGAAGGGCAGGCCGATCGAGGTGCGTACGGCGCTGTGGATGCCGTCGGCACCCACGGCATAGGCGGCGCGCAGTTCGCCGGGCTCGCCGTCGGGGCGACGGACGTGCAGCGTCACACCGTCGGCGTCCTGGCCGACGCCGGTGACCTCGGTCTCGTACAGGAACCGCACCCCGGCGTCGGCCGCGCGCCGCTCCAGCGCCTTCTCGACCTCGTACTGGGGCAGGACGAGCAGGTGGCGGAAGCGGGAGGGGAGCGTGTCGAGCCGGATGGAGAGCCCGCCGAAGAGCCGGATGTCGGAGAGCGGCTGTCCCTTGGCCTCGAGGTCGTCGGCGAGATCGCGGGCGTCGAGTTGCTCCAGGGTGCGGGCGTGCAGGACGAAGGCGCGGGAGAGATTGCTGATCCTGTGGGGGCGCTTCTCGACGAGGGTGACGGGGACGCCGGCGGTGGCGAGGTCACCGGCGAGGAGGAGACCCGTGGGGCCGGAGCCGACGACGAGGACGCCGGTGGGGGCGGCTTCGCCGTCGCTGTGAGCGGTGGTGACGGTGGTGCGGGGCTGTGCCATGGCTGCCTCCTGATGCCAACGCGTGTGGGCCAACGCTCGTTTGCCAACATACGTTGGCCAACAGTGGACGGTCAACACCTGTTGGCCTACGGTTGTTGGCATGCCCGAGAAGCCCCCACCCCGCCGCTCCGACGCCACCCGCGGCGCGATCCTCGCCGCCGCCCGGGAACGCTTCGCCTCCGACGGCTATGAGCGCACCACCATCCGCGCGATCGCCAGGGACGCGCGGATCGACCCGTCCATGGTGATGCGCTACTACGGCTCGAAGGAGGGTCTCTTCGACGCGGTGCTCGACGTCGATCTGCGCCTGCCCGACCTGAGGGGAGTGCCCGTCCACGATGTGGGCGTGGTCCTGGTGAACCACTTCCTGACGCTCTGGGAGGAGAACCACGACGCGCTCACCGCACTGCTGCGCGTGGGCGTCACCAATCCGGCGGGGGCCCGGCGGCTCCAGGAGATCTTCCGGGACCAGTTGCTGCCGGTCGCGCGGCAGACCTGCCCCGATCCCGAGCAGGCGCCCACCCGGGCCGGGCTCGCCGCCTCGCAGGTCGTCGGGATGGCGTTCGCCCGGTACGTCCTGAAGATCCCGCCGGCCGTCACTCTGGCCCGCGAGGAGGTGGTGGCCTGGCTGGCCCCCACGCTGCGGCGCTACCTCACCGCACCGCATCCGTAGACCCGAAGGTGTGGAGAACGACGGTAGGCCCGCGGAGCCGCGGGCCTACGAACACGCCGAGGGAGCCCACGCCCCCGTCCGGTGCGCGGACTCCCTCGGCGGAGAGTACGACCGTGTGGGCGTCAGCCCTGCTTGGTCTCCTTGCGGGTCTTGTCGGTCACCATGACCAGGCCCGCGATGACCAGGAACAGCACGATGGGCGCCGCCACGAACAGCCCCAGCGTGTCGGCCACGCTCAGGCCCTTGCCGGGGTCGTCGCCGTCGTCGCGGGTCAGCGCGAGCGCGGGGGACGACATGAGCAGCATCATCAGCGTCGTACCGGCGGCCAGGGCGCCGGCGCGCAGGGCGTTCTTCTTGTCCACGGTGCAAAAGTAGCGAACGCCCGAACGGCCCGCGCGCCCGGGGTGCCGTACCGGGCGCCCCGGGCGCCGTACCGGGGCCGCCGGGGCGCCGTACCGGGGCCGCCGGGGCGCCGTACCGGGGCCGCCGAGGTCCCGTTCCGGTCACAGGGGCGCCGTACCGGGGCCGCCGAGGTGCCGTACCGCGCCTACCGGCCCCGTACCACATCCATCAGCGCATACAGCCGCGGCGAGGCCGCCAGGTCCTCCAGCGTCACCGGGCGTCCCTGCGCGTCCGCGATCGGCAGGCGCCAGTTCGGGTACTGGTCCCAGGTGCCCGGCAGGTTCTGCGGGCGGCGGTCGCCGACCGCATCGGGCAGCCAGACGCCGACCAGCCGGGCGGGGGTGCGCAGCAGGAAGCGGTGGACGGCCTGGATCTCCCTCTCCTCCGACACCGCCGAGTTCCCGCCGCTGCCCCCTTCGAGCAGGCCGAGCCGCGACAGCAGGGCGAGCCACTGGCCGGTCTCGGCGGCGGCTTCGGCGCGCTCCTCGGCCAGGGGGCGGGTGAGCAGGCCGAGCCGGTCGCGCAGTTCGACGTGCTCTCCGCTGAGCCGGGCGGCGGTGGGCGGCAGGTCGTGGGTGGTGGCGGTGGCCAGGCAGTCGGCGCGCCAGCGTTCCGGCGGCAGCGGCTGCCCGTTGCCCTCCCAGTCCCGTTCGAACCACAGGACGGACGTGCCGAGCACCCCGCGCTCGTGCAGCGTCTCGCGCACCCCGGGCTCCACCGTCCCGAGGTCCTCGCCGATGACCAGCGCCCCGGCGCGAGAGGCCTCCAGTACCAGGACGGCGAGCATGGCCTCGGCGTCGTAGCGGACGTAGGTGCCCTCGGTGGGCGGCTGCCCCTGGGGCACCCACCACAGCCGGAACAGGCCCATGACGTGGTCGATGCGCAGGGCGCCCGCGTGCCGCAGCAGGGCGCGCAGCAGCCGGCGGTAGGGGGCGTAGCCGGAGGCGGCGAGCCGGTCGGGGCGCCAGGGCGGCAGGCCCCAGTCCTGGCCGCGCGGGTTGAAGGCGTCCGGCGGGGCGCCCACCGACATCCCGGACGCCAGGTACTCCTGCTGGGCCCAGGCGTCGGCACCGCCCGGGTGCACGCCGACCGCGAGGTCGTGGATCAGCCCGACCGGCATTCCGGCGTCGCGGGCGGTGCGCTGGGCGGTGGCGAGCTGGGCGTCGGTGAGCCAGGCGAGCCGGCTGTGGAAGTCGACGCGGTCCATCAGCTCGGCGCGGGCGCGACCGGTCGCGGCCGAGCGGGGGTCGCGCAGCCGGGTGGGCCAGCCGTGCCAGTCCGGGCCGTAGAGCTCGGCGAGCGCGCACCAGGTGGCGTGGTCCTCCAGCTCCTGGCCCTGCTCGGCGAGGAAGTCGGCGTAGGCGGCGCGCCGTCCCGGCCCCAGCGGGACGGCGTGCACGAGCTCCAGCGCCTCGCGTTTGAGCTGCCACACGGCGTCGCGGTCGATCAACTCGCCCTTGTCGAGGACGGATTCGCGCAGCCGCGCGGCGCGCTCCAGCAGCGTCCGGATGCGGGAGCGGTCCTCGGCGTAGGGGAACTCGGGGATGTCCTCGACGCGCAGGTGCACGGGGTCCGGGTGGCGACGGGAGGAGGGGCGGTAGGGGGACGGGTCGGTGGGAGCGCCGGCTACGGCCGCGTGCAAGGGGTTGACCTGCACGAACCCCGCGCCGAGCGCACGTCCGGCCCAGGCGGTGAGCTCGGTCAGGTCGCCGAGGTCGCCCATGCCCCAGGAGCGGCGGGAGAGCAGGGAGTAGAGCTGGACGAGCAGTCCGTAGGAGCGCCCCGGCGGCGCGGGCAGCCGGGCGGGGGCGGCGATGAGGTGGGCCTCGGCCGTGCGGCCGTCGGGGGCGGTGACGTGGAGGGTGTGCACGCCGGGCGGGAGGTCGTCGGCGGAGGCGCGCGTCTCGCCCTGTTCGGTCTCGACGCGCACCCGGGTGCCGTCCGGGAGGGCGGCGAGTGCGGCGGGCGGCTCGCCGCCCCAGCCGACCACGGTCGGGGGCAGCAGCCGTGCCCGCAGCTCGCTTTCACGGGCGGCCAGGGCGTCACCCACGGCGTCCGGGGTGCTCGCGTCCACGCCGAGCGCGGCGAGGGCGGCGGTGACCGCGGTGTCCGAGGCCGTGACCGTACGGTCCGGGGAGGGGCGGTAGGAGGTGGCGACGCCGTGCAGCGCGGCGAGCCGGAACAGGGGCGTGTCGTCGCGCGCGGGGGCCGCCGGTGTCATCTAGTACCCCATGGGGTCCGGGCCGGCGGCCAGAGGCTCACTTGTCAGGGGGGCGACGTCGGCGAGCGGGGGTTCGCTGGTGAGGGGCTCGGCGTCGGGCAGCGGCGGCTCGCTGGTCAGCGGCGCCTGGGTGCGGGCGCCCTCCGCGCTGAGGACGCCGATCGGGGCCCGGGGGGCGGCGGACGGTTCCGCGCGACGTTT
Organism: Streptomyces cynarae; assembly: GCF_025642135.1. Taxonomy (NCBI): domain Bacteria; kingdom Bacillati; phylum Actinomycetota; class Actinomycetes; order Kitasatosporales; family Streptomycetaceae; genus Streptomyces; species Streptomyces cynarae. The sequence goes on from NZ_CP106793.1 coordinate 3,116,778, forward strand.
GGACAGGGTCGGGAGCGGATGGTGTGCCGGTGCGGCCACGGGGGCCTCCTTGTCGTCGTGCGACGTTCTGCGGGTGAGTGCAGCCCTACCCAGTGGGCGCGTGCGCAGACGTGTGAGGACGGACAACGTGGGTCTGGTCACAAAACGTACTGCCGCGCCGCCTCCCCGGGTCGCCGACACCCCACAGAAAGGTAAAAGGCAAGAAAACAAACGTTGTTGACAAGGTGAAGAAGTTAAGTGATCTTTAAAGGCCCCTCCGGACCCTGCCCGGTCCGAAGGGGCCAGGAGGCACATCCGCCTCCGGAGCACATGATCCGCAACCTGGTGAGGAGTAACAGACATGCGTTCCGTGACCACCATACGCCGGGCGGCTCTGGCCGCCGCCGCCGTGGCTTCCCTCGGCCTGATCAACGCGCCCTCGGCCGCCGCCAACTGGACCAGTTACATCAGCAGCTGGACCGACGGCAACGAGTCCCGCCGCTGGGCGGACGAGAGCTACTCGCAGGTCCAGTTCACCAACTGCTTCGCCCAGTACGGCACCCAGGACTCGGTCGTCGTCAAGATGTGGCAGGACAAGCCGCTGGCGACCGACCCGAGCTACGGCAGCAAGACGTTCACCAACTGCTTCAAGGGCTCGGGCTACACCAGCAACGGCGAGTGGACCGGCCTGCCGTCGGGTGACTTCTACTTCGAGGCGGACAAGATCGCCCAGGGCGGCTCCTGCTGTCTGCTCAACGTCAGCACCGTCTACGTCGACACCACCCAGGCGGACTGAACGGCCGATCACCCGAGGAGGGGAGGGGCGTTCACCGGGCACCGCCCGGGGAGCGCCCCTCCCCGCCCCCCACCCAAGGACATCCGTGAGACTTCGCACGCGGCTGCGCGCCAGCAGCGCCTTGTGGGCCTTCCCCGTCGCGATCGCGCTGGCCCTCTTCTACTACTACGAGGTCACCGCCGGCCCGATCTCCGCGTCGAGCTACGGCTACGCCCCGACCCTGGTCGCCTACCCGCTGGCGTCCATGTACCCGTTCGCCTACGCCCTGGCCGCCGCCCTGGGCGCCTGGGAGAGCGGACGTCTGGCTCAGGGCGCCGTCTGGCAGCTCGCCCCGGCCCGCTCCCGCTACCGGATAGCCGCCGATGCGCTCGGGCCCGTGATCGCCGTGGCCTGGCTGCTGCTGCTCCTTCCGGTGTCCATGGCGTTCGCCCAGGAAGGTGCGACGCCCACCCTCGTGAGCCTGCGGCCGCTGCTGATGGCCCTGCTCGTGTGCGTCGCGCACTCGGTGATCGGCTTCGCCGTGGGACTGCGGACGAAGCCCGTCTTCGCTGCGCCCGTCCTGGCCGTGGCGGTCTGGCTGCTGGTGGCGACGTCGGTCACCCTCGACACGTTCTGGTGGCGCCAGATCAGCGGCCAGTACCCCGCGACCCTGGGCTTCGGCGAAGCCGCGACCTGGACCTCCATGCTCGCCCAGTCCCTGCCGACCTGCGGTCTGGCACTGGCGGTCGCGCTCCTGTGGTCGTCCTGGTCCGCGCTGCGCCGGCCCGCGCTGCGCGGGGCGCTCGCCGTCTGTCTCGCGGGCGCCTGTGCGGTGAGCGCCTTCTCCATCACCCGGGACTGGGGCCCCATGCCTCCCTTGGCCAAGGGTGAGGTCGCCATGTCCTGCACGGGCACGGCGCCGCAGGTCTGCATGCCGGAGGTGACGGCGGACGACCTGGACGCCGTGCACACCGACGTGGCGAGCGCCCTCAAGGACCTGGCAGCCGCAGGCATCACGCGGACCCCTCCGAAGCTGGTCACCGACACGCTCGCCGCCGGACCCGGCCACTCGGCCTCCACCGGGAGCACCTGGCGGGTGGGGCTGACCAAGGGCGCCGAGCGCGGAACCGTCCGCTACCAGATCGTGCGCAGCGCGATCGCCTTCCCCTGCCGCCGGCCCGACCTCGCCACCACCCGGGTCGTGGTCGGATGGGCGGCCGAGCGGACCGGTGAGTCGAAGACGCTCCAGAAGCTCCTGGCGCAGGACCCGTTCTACGGCACCGAGCAGCGCTCGGCACTCCAGCGGCAGGTGCGTGCCGTGCTCGGCAAGCCCGGGCCGGAGCAGACCCGCTGGTACCGCCGGCAGCTGACCGCGGCCTGCGCGAAGGCCGAGAACGGAGGGGCCGCGTGATCTGGTGGCTCAAGGCGCGCCAGGCCCACGTGGTGCTTCCCGCGAGCCTCGCCGGACTGGCCGCACTGACGCTCGTCTTCCAGGACACGACGGCCCTGCTGCCGTCGATCAGCCTGTCGGGCGGCACCCAGACCCAGGTGATGACCTTCGTCGCGATCGTGCCGGTCGCCGCGGTGGCACGCTGCCTGGACTCCCGGCTCCCGGCGCCGGAGGGCTCGGGGATCCGGCCGGTACGACGGCTGGACACCCTGCTGGTCCTCTCGGTCGTCGCGGCCTCGTTGCTCGTCGGCTTCGCGGTCGGCGCCCTCACGGGCTCCTCCGCCGCCTGGGCGGTGGGCCGCAACACCGCCTTCCTCACCGGTCTGATGCTCTGCTTCCACGCCCTGGTCGGCACGCCCGCCGTCATGGTGCCGGTCGCCTGGGTCATGGCCGTCGTCCTGGTGGGCTTCCGCACCTTCACGGACCCGTACTTCTGGGCGATCGTCCCGGAACCGCTCGGCGCTCCGCACGCCGCGATCGCCGCCGTCCTGGCCCTCGCCGCCGGCATCGCCGCCCAGCTACGCTCCCCTAGGAATCAGCCATGACCCTGGTACTCGCCGACTGCACCTACTCCTACGGGCGGCGCAAGAGGCCCGTGCTCAGCGACTTCAGCTACGCACTGCCCGGCGGCCTGACCATCCTGCTGGGCCCCAACGGCGCGGGGAAGTCGACGCTGCTGAAGATGTCCGCCTCCGTCGTCGTTCCGGAGTCGGGCTCGGTCTCCTTCGGCAGGCTGCGCGCCGGCAGCAAGGAGTTCCGCAAGGCCGTCGCCTGGATGCCGCAGACCATCACCCCGCTCGCCTCCCTGACTGCCCGGGAGTACGTCGCCTACATCGGCTGGCTCAAGGGGATGAACCGCGGCGACGCCTGGTCGCAGGCGCGCCGGGCGCTGCAGCGCGTCGAGCTGTCCGACAAGGCCGACGAGCGCACCACCCGCCTCTCCGGCGGCCAGCTGCGCAGGGTGGGGGTGGCGGCGGCCCTGGTGCACGACGCCAGGGTGCTCCTGCTGGACGAGCCGACGGCCGGCATGGACCCGCGTCAGCGCCGGGTCTTCCGGGACATCCTGGCCGGTCTGAGGGAGGACGTGCGCGTGCTCATGTCCACGCACGATGTCGCGGACCTCGCCGAGGAGGCCGACCACGTCACCGTTCTGGAGGCCGGCCGGATCCTGCACTCCGGCACCACCGAGTCCTTCCTCGCCCACACCCCGGCCGACGTCCCCCAGGGACGTGCCGCGGAGGGTGCGTACACCGCTCTCCTGGGCCACGGGGAGCCGTAGGCCAGTACAGCCCGGGGGCGACCCGCGGCATGCCGCCGCGGGTCGCCCCCGCGAACACGAAGGCCCGGATCCTCAGGCGGAAATGCCGTCGATCCGGGCCAAGGCGTCGTCCGCGCCGTACGGCTGCAGGTATGGCAGCCAGCGCGGGTCCCTATGGCCGGTGCCGATGATGCGCCAGGCCAGGCCGGTGGGCGGGGCGGGTTTGTGGCGCAGCCGCCAGCCCAGCTCGACGAGGTGGCGGTCGGCCTTCACGTGGTTGCAGCGGCGGCAGGAGGCCACCACGTTGTCCCAGACGTGCTGACCACCGCGGCTGCGCGGGATGACGTGGTCGACGCTGGTTGCGACGCCACCGCAGTACATGCACCGGCCGCCGTCGCGGGCGAAGAGCGCGCGACGGGTGAGAGGAACGGGCCCACGGTAGGGAACCCGTACGAATCGCTTCAGCCGGACCACGCTGGGTGCGGGGACAGTGACGGTCGCGCTGTGCAGGTAGGCGCCGGACTCCTCGAGGCAGACGGCCTTGTTCTCGAGGACGAGGACGAGCGCGCGGCGGAGCGGTACGACGCCGAGTGGCTCGTACGACGCGTTGAGGACCAGGACGTGCGGCACGGATGCCCTCCTTGTACGCCGGCGGCGCGTGGCTCGCGCCGGGACGATCTGAGAGCCAGTCTCCCCTCATGCCTGGTGGAAGCGCCACCATGTCCCGGTAACGGGCTGGGAGTGTTTTCGACCACACCCGGGGCGCCACCGGGCGCGCGCCCCCCTGCTTCACCTGGTGAACTCCCAGGTGACACGGTCTCTCCACGGGACATCGTCATGATCCCCACACGATGCCCCGTTAGTGTGGTGCTCCTGCCGTCCGGTGACCTTTCCGTGACCTCGACGACCTTGACCGCCCCCACCGGAGGCAGACGCACTGGAGGTACCCGCCGTGTCCCTGCCCGCCCTACCGGCCGCCGGCGCCACACCGTCTCCGTCCCCGACGGAGTCGACGGCTCCGGCGGTTCCCACGCTCCAGGACGCCCAGGAGAGCGCGAACCACGCCGCGAGCTGGGTCGAGCAGAACTGGTCGACCTGGCTCGCGATAGGCCTCAGGGTCATCCTGATCCTGGTCATCGCGGCAGTGCTGAGAGTGGCGGTACGGCGCGCGATCACCCAGCTCATCGAGCGCATGAACCGCAGCAGCGAGGCGACGGCGAACGGCACCTCGCTGGGCGGCCTGCTGGTCAACGCCGAGCGCCGCCGGCAGCGCGCGGCGGCCATCGGATCGGTGCTGCGCTCGGTGGCGAGCTTCCTGATCCTGGGCACCGCGGCGCTGATGGTGCTGGCGACCTTCCAGATCAACCTGGCCCCGCTGCTGGCCTCGGCGGGTGTCGCGGGTGTCGCGGTCGGTTTTGGCGCCCGCAACCTGGTCACGGACTTCCTGTCCGGCGTGTTCATGATCCTCGAGGACCAGTACGGCGTCGGGGACACCATCGACGCGGGTGTGGCCTCGGGTGAGGTGATCGAGGTCGGCCTGCGGGTGACGAAGCTGCGCGGTGCCGACGGCGAGATCTGGTACGTCCGCAACGGCGAGGTCAAGCGCATCGGCAACCTCTCGCAGGGCTGGGCGACGGCCGGGGTGGACGTCACCGTCCGCGCGAGCGAGAACCTGGACCGGGTGAAGGCGGTCCTGGACACGGTGGCCGAGCGGATGAGCAAGGACGAGCCCTGGAACGAGATCCTCTGGGGCCCCGTCGAGGTGCTCGGACTGGACAGCGTGCTGATCGACTCCATGGTGGTCCGTCTCTCGGCCAAGACCATGCCGGGCAAGGCACGGGCGGTGGAGCGCGAGCTGCGCTGGCGCGTCAAGCGGGCCTTCGACGAGGAGGACATCCGCATCGTGGGCGGCCTGCCCGCAACCCTCGCGGAGGAGGAGGCCGACGACTCCACGGCCCCGGTGGCACCCCCGTCGGTCCACTCGAACCCGGACTCCCCGCAGTCCGAGGCCGCCTCACCGATCCCGCCACCGCGCCCGGCCGCCAAGTAGCACGGCCGACGGCTCGTACGACCCGACAGGGCGCCCGGAAATCTCCGGGCGCCCTTTTCCGTGGGGTATTGACGCCTCCGGGACACGGCGCCTACGGTCCTCTCACCAATAGGAAACTTTCCTAACAGTGACCGGAAACGAGCGCTCGGTGGACTTCCCCGCGCCCTCGCTGAGAAGCTGGGCCGTTGAAAGGCAGGTGGCGACACGCATGGCAGGATCCGCCGGTACACCGGGCACCCCCCGGGTGCTGCGCGCCATGAACGACCGCGCCGCCCTGGACCTGCTCCTGGAGCACGGCCCGCTCAGCCGCACCCGCATCGGCAAGCTCACCGGCCTGTCGAAGCCCACCGCCTCCCAGCTGCTCGCCCGTCTCGAGGCCGCCGGACTCGTCCTGATGACCGGCACCAGCGAGGGCCGCCCGGGCCCCAGCGCCCAGCTGTACGTCGTCAACCCGGCCGCCGCCCATGTCGCCGGCCTGGACGTCACCCCCGAGCGCATCCTCGCCGCCGTCGCCGACATCACGGGCCGGACGGTCGGCGAGTTCGAGCTGGCCACCCCCGGCCGCCGCGCGGCGCAACCCGTCGTACGGCAGGTCACGGACGCCCTCGACGGCGCCGTGAAGGCCGCCGGGCTCGCCGCCTCCGACGTGCACCGGGTGGTCATAGGCACCCCGGGCGCCTTCGACCCCAACACCGGCCGCCTGCGCTACGCCTCCCACCTGCCCGGCTGGCACTCCCCCACGCTGCTGGAGGAACTCGCCGCCGCCCTGCCGATGCCGGTCGAGTACGAGAACGACGTCAACCTCGTCGCCCTCGCCGAGCAGCGCCTGGGCGCGGCCAGGGGCCACGACGACTTCGTCCTGCTGTGGAGCGAGGGCGGTCTCGGCGCCGCCCTCGTCCTCGGCGGACGCCTGCACCGCGGCTGGACCGGCGGCGCGGGCGAGGTCGGGTTCCTGCCGGTGCCCGGCGCACCCCTGGTCCGCCACGTCGCCAAGGCCAACAGCGGCGGCTTCCAGGAACTGGCCGGCTCCCAGACCATCCCGGTACTGGCCCGCGAACTCGGCATCGACGACGTGCCCACCGGCCCGTACGCCGAGGTCGCCGCCACCCTCGTCGCCCGGGCCGCCGACAGCGCCACCGGTCCCCACCGGCGGCTCCTTCAGACGTACGCGACCCGACTGGCCACCGGTCTGGCCTCGCTCGTCTCCGTGCTCGACCCCGAACTCGTCGTCCTCAGCGGCGCCTCCCTCACCGCCGGGGGCGAGCCGCTGCGGGGCCTGCTCCAGGCCGAACTGGAGGAGCTGGCCGCATCCCGGCCACGCCTCGTCGTAGGCGACGTGCGTGAACACCCCGTGCTGCGCGGGGCGCTGGAGAGCGCCCTCGCCGCCACCCGCGACGAGGTCTTCGACACCTCGCGCTGAGTCCCCGGGTCCCCACCCCGGTTCCACCCCTGCCCGGCACCCGCTCCGGTCGAACCACACCCCGCCCGTCCCAGGGAGACCCCGTCATGCCCGAAACAGTCCGAAAAGTCGCCTTTGCCCTGACCGCGTCGGTCGCTCTCCTCACGACCGCCTGCACCGGCCAGTCCTCCTCCGGCGCGAGTGACGACGCCTCCAAGCAGACCACCATCAACTTCTGGCACGCCTGGAGCGCGCCGAACGAGACCAAGGCCGTGAACGCGCTGATCGCCGGCTTCGAGAAGGCGCACCCCAACATCCATGTCAACGTCGTCGCCAACATGACCGACGACAAGATCAACCAGGCGCTGCGCACCGGCGGCGACAAGGCTCCCGACGTCATCTCGTCCTTCACCACGAACAACGTCGGCAAGTTCTGCTCCTCGGGCGCCCTGGTCGACCTGAACCCGTTCTTCAAGAAGGCCGGCGTCGACCCGTCCACGACCTTCCCGAAGGCGATGAACGAGTACACCCAGTTCGACGGCAACCGCTGCACGGTGCCGCTGCTGGGCGATGCGTACGGGCTCTACTACAACAAGACCGCCTTCGAGAAGGCGGGCATCGCGGCCCCGCCGAAGACATGGTCCGAATTCGAGACCGACGCCAAGAAGCTGACCGTCCCCGACGGCGACGGCTACAAGCAGCTCGGGTTCATGCCGGACTACCACGGCTGGGAGACCACGACCGAGCACTACTTCGCGCAGTTCTCCCCCACCTACTTCGACAAGAACGGCAAGTCGAACCTCGCCGAGGACCCCGCCTTCACCGCCGGCTTCACGCTCCAGAAGAAGCTGGTCGACGAACTCGGCGGCTACCAGAAGCTGGAGAGGTACCGCTCGAAGCTCGGTGACGAATGGGGTCCCAAGCACCCCTTCCACACCGGTCAGGTCGCCATGCAGCTCGACGGCGAGTGGCGCCTGGGCATGGCCCTGGACGCCAAGCCGAACTTCGACATCGGGGTCGCCCCGCTGCCCGTCCCCGACGACCAGGCCTCCCAGTACGGCAAGGGCTACATCACCGGCACGATCGCCGGTATCGCCGCCACCAGCACCAAGCAGAACGCGGCCTGGGAACTGGTGAAGTACATGACCACCGACACGGACGCGGTGGTGAACTTCTCCAACGCCATCCACAACGTGCCCTCCACCCTGGCGGCCCTGAAGTCCCCGAAGCTGAAGTACGACCCGCGCTTCAAGACGTTCCTGGACATCGCCGCGAACCCGAACTCCACGACCACCCCCGCCTCGGTCAACGGCGGCGTGTACCTCACGACGATCCAGCAGCTCGGATACGACTACGAGAGCGGCAAGGTCACCGATCTGAAGGCCGCTCTGCAGAAGACCGCCCAGCAGATCGACACGGACATCGCGCAGGCCAAGTAGCGATGAGCACGATCACCCTCGCCTCGAAGCGCCGCAGGGCGGCGCTTCGGACGGCCGCCTTCATGTCGCCCTGGCTGATCGGCTTCGCGGTCTTCTTCGCGTACCCGCTGATCTCGACGGTCTACTTCTCGTTCATGCACTACGACGGCTTCCGGCCGCCGACGTGGAGCGGAGCGAAGAACTGGACGTACGTCTTCGAGAACTACCCCTACTTCTGGCCCGCGTTGCGCAACACCCTGTGGCTGGTCGTGATCATGGTCAGCCTGCGGGTCCTCTTCGGGCTCGGCGTCGGACTGCTGATCACGAAGATCAAGACGGGTACGGGCGTCTTCCGCACCCTGTTCTACCTGCCCTACCTCGCCCCGCCCGTCGCCGCCACCATGGCGTTCGCCTTCCTTCTCAACCCGGGTACGGGCCCGGTCAACTCGATCCTCGAGAAGATCGGCATCCCGGCACCGGGCTGGTTCAACGACCCTTCCTGGTCCAAGCCCGCCCTCACCCTGCTCGCCCTGTGGGGCATCGGCGACCTGATGGTCATCTTCATGGCCGCCCTGCTCGACGTGCCGCAGGAGCAGTACGAGGCGGCCGAACTGGACGGCGCGTCGGCCTGGCAGCGCTTCCGGTACGTGACGCTGCCGAACATCTCGCCGATCGTGATGTTCGCGGTGGTCACCGGAGTGATCCAGACCATGCAGTACTACACACAGCCCCTGATCGCCGGAAAGGTCGCCTCCGGTGTCATCCAGGGCGCCGGCACGCAGTTCGAGCCGGGCTACCCCGAGAAGTCCACGCTCACCCTGCCCCAACTCGTCTACAACCTCGGCTTCCAGCGCTTCGACTACGGCTCCGCCTGTGTGGTCGCGCTCGTGCTGTTCGCCCTGTCCATGGTGTTCACCGCGTTCCTGATGCGGCGCCGGGGCGGCCTCAACCTGGCAGGTGACTGACCATGACCCAAGTGCTCGACAAGCCGGTGGGGGTGCGGGCGCCCGCCTCGCCGGCCGCACGCACCGCCCGCCGCAGGGCCGCCCTGGAGTGGGTCGCGGTCCACTCCCTCGGCGTGGCCGCCGCCCTCTTCTTCACTCTGCCCTTCGTTTTCGTGCTGCTGACCTCGCTGATGAGCGACAGCCAGGCGCTCAGCCGCGACCTGATCCCGCACACCTGGGAGTGGGGCAACTACCGGAAGGTGTTCGACACACCCGGCTTCCTCACCTGGTGGAGGAACACCCTGGTCTACGCCGGCCTGGGCACCGTCCTGACCGTCGTGTCGTCCGTTCCGGTGGCGTACGCGCTCGCCAAGTTCCGCTTCCGGGGCCGGAATCTGTCCCTCATGCTGGTGATCTCGATGATGATGCTGCCACCGCAGGTGATCATCATCCCGATGTACCTGTTCTGGGCGAAGCAGTTGGATCTGGCGGGCACGCTGTGGCCACTGATCATCCCGATGGCGTTCGGCGACGCGTTCTCCATCTTCCTGCTGCGCCAGTTCCTGATGACGATCCCGAACGAGTACCTGGATGCCGCGAAGGTCGACGGCTGCGGTGACCTGCGGACCCTGCTGAAGGTCGTGCTGCCCATGGCCCGGCCGGGCATCGCCGCCGTCGGGCTCTTCCAGTTCTTCTACGCCTGGAACGACTACTTCGGCCCGCAGATCTACGCCTCCGAGAACCCGGGCGCCTGGACGCTGAGTTACGGCCTGGAGTCGTTCAAGGGCGCGCACCACACCGACTGGAACCTGACCATGGCCGCGACCGTGCTGGTCATGGCCCCCGTGATCCTCGTGTTCTTCTTCGCCCAGCGGGCGTTCGTCGAGGGCGTCACGCTCACCGGAGTGAAGGGTTAGTCAGCCACACATGAAACTCACCGTGGTCGGCGGAGGGTCGACCTACACACCTGAACTCATCGACGGATTCGCACGGCTGAGGGACACGCTGCCGGTCGAGGAGCTGGTCCTCCTCGACCCGGCCGCCGAACGCCTCGAGCTGGTGGGCGGGCTGGCCCGACGGATCTTCGCCAAGCAGGGACATCCCGGACGCGTCGTCACGACCGGCGACCTGGACGAGGCGGTCGAGGGCGCCGACGCCGTGCTGCTCCAGCTGCGCGTCGGCGGCCAGGCCGCACGGCAGCAGGACGAGACCTGGCCGCTGGAGTGCGGCTGCGTCGGTCAGGAGACGACCGGCGCGGGCGGCCTCGCCAAGGCGCTGCGCACCGTGCCGGTGGTCCTGGACATCGCCGAACGGGTCCGCCGCACCAACCCGAAGGCCTGGATCATCGACTTCACCAACCCGGTCGGCATCGTCACCCGCGCCCTGCTGAAGGAGGGCCACCGGGCCGTCGGACTGTGCAACGTGGCGATCGGCTTCCAGCGGAAGTTCGCCGCGCTGCTCGGGGTCACTCCCGCCGATGTGCACCTGGACCATGTGGGCCTGAACCATCTCACGTGGGAGACCGGTGTGCGCCTGGGCGGTCCCGAGGGCGGGAACGTACTGCCCAAGCTGCTCACCGAGCACGGCGAGGCGATCGCGGCCGATCTGCGCCTGCCCCGGAGCCTGGTGAACCGGCTCGGCGTGGTCCCGTCGTATTACCTGCGCTACTACTACGCGCACGACGAGGTCGTGCGGGAACTGAGGACGAAGCCCTCGCGCGCCGCCGAGGTCGCCGCCATGGAACGGGAGTTGCTCCAGATGTACGGCGACCCCGAGCTCGACGAGAAGCCCGATCTGCTCGCCCGGCGGGGCGGCGCCTACTACTCGGAGGCCGCGGTCGACCTCGCGGCGGCGCTGCTCGGCGGGTCCGGCTCGCCGTACCAAGTAGTGAACGCGTACAACCACGGCACGCTGCCCTTCCTTCCGGACGACGCGGTGATCGAGGTGCAGGCGGCCGTCGGCCCGCACGGACCGACCCCGCTGCCCGTACCTTCCGTGGACCCGCTGTACGCGGGGCTGATGGCGAACGTGACGGCGTACGAGGACCTGGCCCTGGACGCCGCCCTGCGCGGCGGCCGGGACCGCGTCTTCCGCGCCCTGCTCGCCCATCCCCTGATCGGCCAGTACGAGTACGCCGACGCCCTCACCGACCGACTGATCGCGCACAACCGGGAGCACCTCGCGTGGGCCTGACCGCAAGTGTCCTCGCCATCGACGCGGGCAACAGCAAGACCGACGTCGCCGTGGTGGCCGCCGACGGGGAGGTCCTCGGCACCGCGCGGGGCGGGGGGTTCCGGCCGCCGGCCGTGGGCGTGGAGACGGCGGTGGACGCCCTGGCTGAAGCCGTCGAGCGGGCCTGCGCGGCGGCGGGGGTCGCCTCGGTCACCCATGTCTCGGCCTGCCTGGCCAACGCCGACCTGCCGGTGGAGGAGGAACAGCTGGCCGCCGCGCTGCACGCGCGCGCGTGGGGCACGACGGTGGAGGTGCGCAACGACACGTTCGCGATCCTGCGGGCCGGGGTGGCCGAACCGAGAGGCGTCGCCGTGGTCTGCGGCGCCGGCATCAACTGCGTCGGCATGCGCCCCGACGGACGCACCGCCCGCTTCCCCGCACTCGGCCGCATCTCCGGCGACTGGGGCGGCGGTTGGGGCCTGGCGGAGGAGGCCATGTGGTGGGCGGCGCGTGCGGAGGACGGCCGCGGCGGCCCCACCGCCCTGGCACGCACGCTGCCGGCGCACTTCGGCCTCGCCTCGATGTACGCGCTCATCGAGGCGCTGCACCTGGGGCACATCGCCCACGACCGGCGCCACGAGCTGACCCCGGTGCTGTTCACGACGGCCGAGGAGGGCGACCTGGTGGCCCGCGCGGTCGTGGACCGGTTGGCGGAGGAGGTGGTCACGATGGCGACGGTGGCGCTGAGGCGGCTGGACCTCCTGGAGGAGGAGACCCCGGTCGTACTGGGCGGCAGCATCCTGGCGGCCCAGCACCCCCGACTGGACGGCGCGGTAAGGGACCTCCTGGCGTCGAGGGCCCCGAAGGCGGTCCCCCAGGTGGTCACGGCCCGCCCGGTCCTGGGAGCGGCACTACTGGGCCTGGACCACGAACACGCCCCGAAGGAGGCCCAGGCACGGGCACGGGCGTACTACGAGGGACCGCAAGGCCGCTGAGCCGACGGGAAGTCGCGCCTGCGCGGCTGCGGGCGCCCGTGCGCTGGGCTCCCGCCCACCCAGCCGTGGCAGCGAAGCCACCGGGCGCCAGGTAGCTGCGGCAGCCGCCGCAGCCGCCATAGCTGCCGTAGCTGCCCTAGCTGCGGGCAGTCGAGCCGCCGTAGCTGCGGGCAGTCGTGCCGCTGGGGCGGCACGGGTGGGCGCTGGGGGTACCTCCCAGGCCGTCAAGGCACTGGGGGAGGCACCCCGTAGGCGCCGGGTCGCGCGACCTCCCCCGGCCCAGCCCACCCCCGGGAACCGAACACCACCAGAACGCGTATTCAAGAGCGGGGGGAGGGGCAACGCAACGGCACAGCTCAGCAACAAGATCACCCAAAGCCCTGTGCGGACAGCACCCCCGCGGCGATACTTGCCGCGACGGATGGCCAAGGGGGAGGTCAGGTGACACAGCTGCAGCACGGCGTCGCCCCACCGGCGACGCCCCTCGCACCCCGCCGCACCGCCTTCGCCGAGGGCGCCGACCGCCTGCGCGCCGCCGCCGCCACCGAACCCGGCCGGCTCCGCGTCATCGGCGCCGTCCTCGCCCTGCTCGTCGTATCCTTCGGCGCCGTCACCGCCTGGCAGATGACCGACCGCGCGGGCGCCGCCGACGACGTACTCCACCGCAGCCAGCCGCTCAGCGCGGGCGCCGCCGACATCTACCGCTCCCTCGCCGACGCCAACACCGCGGCCTCCAGCGGCTTCCTGGCGGGCGGCCAGGAACCCGCCGCGACCACCCTCCGGTACGAGAAGGACATCCGGACGGCCGCCGCGAAGCTGGTCACCGCCGCGGCCAACGCCGAGCCCGGCTCCCCCTCCGCGACCACCATCACCAAGCTCAACACGCTGCTCCCGGAGTACAAGGGCCTCATCGAACGTGCCCGCGCCAACAACCGCCAGGGCTTCCCGGTCGGCGGTGCCTATCTGCGGGCGGCGAACGAGAAGATGCAGCAGGAGATGCTGCCGGCCGCCCAGGACCTGTACACCAAGGAGAACCAGCGGCTGCGCTCCGACTACAGGAGCGCCACTCCGTATCCCTGGTTCGCCCTCGCCCTCGGCGTCCTCGCGCTCGCCGCCCTCGGCTGGGCGCAGCGCCGCCACTACCTGCGGACCAACCGGGTGCTCAACCACGGTCTGGTCGCCGCCACGGCCGCCTCCGCGATCGTCCTGCTGTGGCTGGCCGCCGGCCACAGCGTCGCCCGCGCCGGCCTGAACTCGTCGTACGCGCACGGCATCCGCTCGCTGAACGTGCTGCACGACGCCCGTATCGCGTCCCTGAACGCGCGCGGCAACGAGAACCTGACCCTGGTCAGCCGCGGCGCCGAGACCGAGAAGCTGCCGAGCGGGGCGGTCGAGGACGCCTACGACTACGCGTTCCAGCAGGACATGGACGCACTCGGCACGACCCTCGCCAAGGCGGCCTCCCTCGCCGACGACCAGGCGGGCGAGCAGCCCGTGAAGGCCGCCACCGGCAACATGAAGGTGTGGCAGGAGCGCCACAAGCAGGCCCGGGCGGCCGACGACGACGGCAACTACCAGGCGGCCCTGAACAAGATCATCGGATCCAGGGCGGACCAGCCCACCGGCGAGTGCTTCGACAGCGTGGACGCGAACCTGGCGAAGGCGCTGGACCACGAGGAGAGTGAGTTCGTGCAGGCGGCGAGCGACGGCCGGGACGCCATGACCGGGCTCCCGGTGGGCGCGGCCGTCCTCGCCGTGCTGGGCGCCTCCGGCGCGGTGCTCGGCATCGGGCGCAGGCTGTCGGAGTACCGGTGAGAGGGGGAGCGGCGATGATCGCACGGCGTCTGCGGGCGAGCGTGAAGGGCTGGGGCGGCGTGGCGGCGATGCTCGTCGCCTGTGCGCTCACCCTGGTCCTCGCGCTGCTGCTGCCGCTGACCCACCCGCGCGGGAACGGTTCCACGAGCACCGGCGGCCCGGGCCTCGCCCAGGCCACCCAGGCCAAGGACGACTCCTGCGACGGCCACCCGGAGCGGCTGAGCCCGCCGCCGTCGAGCGACGAGACGGGCCGGGCGGTCACGGCCATCAAACAGCGCGGCTATCTCTCGGTGGGCGTCGACCAGAACAGCTACCACTGGGGCTACCGCGACCCCAACAGCAAGGGCAGCGACCTCGAGGGCTTCGACATCGACCTCGCCCGCGAGATCGCCCGGCAGGTCATCGGCAGCCCGGACGCCGTCCGCTTCCACGCCATCCCCACCAACCAGCGCATTCCGGCGATCAAGAACCACCAGGTGGACATGGTGGTGCGCACCATGACGATCACCTGCGCCCGGCTGGCGGACGTCTCCTTCTCCGAGCCGTACTTCACGACCGGCCAGCAGGTACTCGCGCCCAAGTCCTCCTCGATCACGGGCTATGACACGTCGCTCGCCGGCAAGAGGATCTGCTCGGCCCAGGGTTCGACCGCGGGCGCGAAGCTGACCGAGGACAGGAAGTCCGGCCGGCTCGCCGCGTCGGCCGACATCTCCACCACCGTCCCCAACCAGCTCGACTGCCTGGTGAAACTGCAACTCGGCGAAGTCGACGCGGTGGTCACCGACGGCGCGCTCGCCGCCAGTCAGGCCGCCCAGGACCCGACCGTCGAACTCAAGGGCAAGCCCTTCACGACCGAGTACTACGGCGTGGCGATGAACAAGGATGACAAGGATCTGGTACGCCGGGTCAACCAGGTGCTCGAGGACTACCGCAAGAACGGCTGGCAGGCCTCGTACACCAGGTGGCTGTCCCAGACGCTGGGCAAGGACTCGACGCCGTCACAGCCGCCTTCCACCTGAACCGCGCAACCGACCTGGTACCACTGGAGAGTTGCCCCGGCGCACCGGACAGGCGCGCGGGGAACGACGAGAGCGAGAGGTGATCGATGGGCGTCACGGGACCCACCGGGCCGGTGCTGGACCGGGACGAGGTGGACCGTGCGCTGGCGCGGCTCGGTGCGGAGCACGAGGCCATAGAGACCTCGCTCCTCGCCCTCCAGGACCACGCGGGCCGCAGACTCCTCGAGGGCGCCGAGCTGACCGGCGTCACCAAGGAGCGGTGGGCGTCGGCGGAGGCGTCGATCACCCTGCTGTGGGCGTACTTCGACGCCTACACGGACACGCTGCGCACCGCGCGGGACATCCGCTCCCGCAGGCGCTGGTCGAGCCGCGAGGACCTGGCCGAGCTGACCGAACTGCTGCGCGGCCCGAGCGTCACCGTCGCGGGCGGCATCACTGCGACGGCGAACGCGCCGACCATGGCGGGCACCGGCCGGCTCAGCGAGCAGTTCACCCTGGAGCAGCTCGTGGACCGGATGAACGACCTGTACGCGTCCTCGCTGGACATGGTCGTCGCCGCCGACGCGGTGTGGTCGGCGCTGCCCGCCCGGATCGATCTACTGGCCGCGGAGTTGCAGCGCACGCGTCAACTCGCCCACTCGGTGGGCGTACGCCCCGGTGAGCATCCGGCGGGCGACGACCTGGAGCGCATCACCCGCACCCTGACCAGGCTGCGCGAGCAGGTGGTCTCCGACCCGCTGGCGTACTGGGTCCCGGCCCAGGGGAGTTCGGCGCCCGGCGGCGGCAGGCCGGACACCACGGTGTACGACCGCCAGGCACGCGCCCTTGAGGACGTACGCCGGGAGATCGACGCAGTACTGACGGTACGTCAGGACGCGGAGAAGCGGCTCGTCAGACTGCGCGACCTGCTCAGCCGCGCCGACCGCACCCTGGCCGAGGCCCGCAGCGCGCGCGGTGAGGTGCTGGCGAAGATCGCCGCCTCGGAGGTGCCCGCGGTCAGCGGCCCGCCCACCGCGCTGCAGGAGCAGTTGGCGACGGCCGCCGAGTACCGCAGGCACGCCCAGTGGCACCGCCTCTCGCCGCTCCTTGACTCGCTGGAGCAGAGGGCGGAGGACGAACTCCAGCGCGCCCGTGAGTCGCTGACGGCGGTCACCGCGCCGCTCGCGGTCCGCGCCGAGCTACGCGGCCGCCTCGACGCGTACAAGGCGAAGGTGGCCCGGCACGGCCTGGCGGAGGACCCGCTGCTGGTCGAGCGGTACGACGCGGCCCGCCGCATGCTGTGGAGCGCGCCCTGCGACCTGAGGGCCGCCGAGCAGGCGGTGCTGCGCTACCAGCGGGCGGCCGCGGAACTGCTCGGCGCGCGCGTGCCCGAGCCGGGCGCACCGGCCGACCGGAGGGGGAGGCATGAGCCAGGCGGGGCGGGCGTGCCAGCGGCCCGGCTGCGAGGGGTCGTACGAGGACGTGGGCGGCGGCGAGCTGTACTGCGACACGTGCGGGCTCGCGCCGGTCGTCTCGGCGAAGGGCGCGGAGGGCTCGCCGCCCGCGGGGGGCACCGCGGACGGCAAGGGCTCCCAAGGTTCGGGGACCGGCGGTGCGCGGCCCGGTTCGGGAACGTCGTCGCGGTCGTCGCAGTCCCGGCGGTCGTCACAGTCGCGGCGGTCGTCACAGTCGCGGCGGTCGGTGTCGGGCCGGCTGTCCGGGAAGTCCACCGGCCGCTCGGTGTCGGTGCGCAGCTCCGGTTCCACCGGTGGGAGTTCGGGTCGCAGCCGGCTCGGCCTGGGCCTGGTGCAGGTCCCGGCGGTGCCGCGGCCCGACCCGCGGGCCATGGTGCTGGAGCGCGCGGAGGTGCCCGAACGCAAGCGGTTCTGCTCGCGCTCCGACTGCGGGGCCCCGGTGGGGCGGGCGCGCGGCGACCGGCCCGGACGCACGGAGGGGTTCTGCACCAAGTGCGGCCACCCCTATTCGTTCGTCCCGAAGCTGAAGGCCGGAGACATCGTGCACGGCCAGTACGAGGTCGTGGGCTGCCTGGCGCACGGCGGGCTCGGCTGGATCTACCTGGCGGTGGACCGCGCCGTCTCCGACCGCTGGGTGGTCCTCAAGGGCCTGCTGGACACCGGCGACCAGGACGCGATGGCCGCGGCGATCTCCGAGCGGCGCTTCCTGGCGGAGATCGAGCACGCCAACATCGTGCGGATCTACAACTTCGTCGAGCACCTGGACCAGCGCACGGGCTCGCTCGACGGCTACATCGTCATGGAGTACGTCGGCGGCAAGTCGCTGAAGGAGATCGCCAACGAGCGTCGCGCACCGGACGGGCGACGCGATCCGCTGCCGGTGGAACAGGCGTGCGCGTACGGCATCGAGGCGCTGGAGGCGCTCGGCCATCTGCACAGCCGGAACCTGCTGTACTGCGACTTCAAGGTCGACAACGCCATCCAGACCGAGGACCAGCTCAAGCTGATCGACATGGGCGCGGTGCGCAGGATGGACGACGACGAGTCGGCCATCTACGGCACGGTCGGCTACCAGGCTCCCGAGGTCGCGGACGTCGGCCCGTCGGTGGCCTCCGACCTGTACACGGTCGCGCGCACCCTGGCGGTGCTCACCTTCGACTTCCAGGGCTACACGAACGCCTACGCCGACTCCCTGCCCGACCCGGACACCATCGAGGTCTTCCGCCGGTACGAGTCCTTCTACCGGCTGCTGGTCCGCGCCACCGACCCCGACCCCGCGCGCCGGTTCGCGTCCGCGCAGGAGATGTCGGAGCAGCTGACGGGCGTGCTGCGGGAGGTCGTCGCGCTTCGGACGGGCCGTCCGAGGCCCGCGCTGTCGACGCTGTTCGGTCCGGAACTCAAGGTCACGGACACGGAGTTGTTCCCGAGGCAGGCCGGGGAGGTGTCGCGGCTGGGGGCACGGGTGGTGCCGCGCGCCGCCTGCGCCGGGCGGCCGGGGGTGCGCTGCCCGCCACGCCGGGAACCGCGGGCTCCGGAACCGGGGGTGCGCTGCCCGCCACGCCGGAAACGGCGGGCTCCGGCACCGTGCGTGCCGCGTCCGCCTCTGCCGTCGTGGCCCCTGCCCCCGCCGCCCCTCCCGCCGTCTCCGGCTCCCCCGCCGCCGGTACCGGTCCGGGGGCGGCCGGGGGCACGGGTGGCACGGCCGCCGTCGGCGCCCCCGCCGTCGTCAAGCCGGTCGACGCCCCTGCCGCCGCACTCGCGCTGCCCGTCCCGCATGTCGACCCCGGCGACCCCAACGCCGGTTTCCTGGCTGGTCTCATCGCCTCCGCGCCCGCCGAGCTGATCGTCGCTCTGCGCAGCGCACCCACCGCCTCCCCGGAGCTGAGGCTGCGCGAGCTGCGCGCCCGGCTGGAGATGGGTGAGACGGCGGGTGCCGGGCAGGCCCTCGCGGCCCTGGAGACGGACCACGCCGACGACTGGCGGGTCGTGTGGTACCGCGGTGTCACCGCGCTCGTCACGGGCGACCACGAGGCCGCCGCGCTCTCCTTCGACGCGGTCTACGACGCCTTCCCCGGCGAGCCCGCGCCCAAGCTGGCCCTCGGCCTGTGCGCGGAGGTCCTCGGCCAGCTCGACAACGCCGCCGAGTACTACCGCCTCGTATGGACGACCGACCCGAGCTACGTCAGCGCGGCGTTCGGTCTGGCCCGCGTCCAGTTCGCCGCCGGTGACCGCCAGGGTGCCGTGCGTACCCTGGAGTCCGTGCCGGAGGCGTCCATCCACTACACCGCCGCCCGCGTCGCCGCCGTCCGGGCGCGGCTGCGGCAGCGCACCGGCCGGGGACCGGACCCGGCCTTCCTGGACGACCTGGTGGCCGCCGCGGGACAAGTGCAGGCGCTGGAGGCGTACGGTCTGGACGCCGTGCGGCGCGAGCAGTTGTCCACAGAGGTCCTGGGCTGTGCGCTGGACTGGGTACTCTCCGGTGGCCAGGGCTCCGCGCCGCCCGCGGCCGACGGGCGGGCGCTGCTCGGCAGCGACCTGGACGAGCGCGGCCTGCGCTTCGGCCTGGAGCGCTCGTACCGGACGCTGGCCAGGCTCGCACAGGGCGGCGAGGAGAGGATCGACCTGGTGGAACGTGCAAACCGTTACCGCCCCCGGACGTGGGTGTGATCGATGTCGCAGATGCCCCGGTCGACGGCGCTTTCGCGGTGCCCCAGCTGTGAGGAGCCCCTGGAGCCGGGCGACCTCTACTGCGGCGCCTGCGGGTACGACCTGTCGGTGGTGCCCGCTCCGCCGTCCGACCCCCCGACGCTGACCATGAACGGCACGGTGCCGCGGCCCTCTTCGGAGGCGCCCTCGGTGGACTGGCCGCCTGCCCCGCCGACGGGCGGCCCGCAGGCGCCCGCCCCGGTGCACCTGCCGACCGACCTGCCGGGCACGGACCCGGGCGGCGCGGAGCCTCCCGGCACGCCCGCCGGGAGGGGCGTGCGGTTCGACCGTCCCGCGGAACCCGACGACTACCACCTCGCCTCCCCCGAGCACTCGGCTCCTCCCCCACTCTCGGCTTCGCTCGAGCGGGGGGACCCCCATGAGCAGGGGCGGCCCCCGTCCCAGCCGGTCGACCCGCGCACCACCGTGCCGTCCACGCCTCCCGCCGGCACGAAGGTCTGCGTGGCCTGCCGCGCGGGCACCGTGGACAGCGACGGCTACTGCGAGAACTGCGGCCACGCCCAGCCGCGCGAACGCGACCACCTGGAACAGGAGTTGGGAGCGGTCGCGGCGGTCAGCGACCGCGGCCTGCGCCACCACCGCAACGAGGACGCGTTCGCGGTCTCCTCCACCGCGCTGCCCGACGGCTCGCCCGCGGTGGTCGCGATCGTCTGCGACGGCGTGTCCTCGGCGACCCGCCCCGACGACGCCTCTCTGGCCGCCTCCCGGGCGGCGAGCGAAGCGCTCCTCGACGCCCTGCCGCGCGGCACGCACCCGCAGCAGGCCATGCACGACGCGATCATCGCCGCCTCGCACGCCGTCAACTCCCTGGCCGCCGAGCCGGAGACGGCCCAGGAGCACGCCCCGCACCAGAACGCGCCCGCGTGCACCCTGGTCGGCGCCGTCGTCACCGCGAGTCTGCTCGTCGTCGGCTGGGTCGGCGACAGCCGCGCCTACTGGGTCCCGGTGGACCGCACCGCGCCGCCGGCCCGGCTCACCGAGGACGACTCCTGGGCCGCGCAGATGGTCGCCGCGGGCCTGATGAGCGAGGCCGAGGCGTACGCCGACGAGCGTGCCCACGCGATCACGGGCTGGCTCGGCGCGGACGCCTACGAACTGGACCCGCACACGGCGTCGTTCAAACCGGACCGGCCGGGTGTCGTGGTGGTGTGCACCGACGGGCTGTGGAACTACGCGGAGGCCGCCGAGGAGATGGCCGAGGTGGTGCCGCTCGACGCCGGGCTCCGTCCGCTGCACGCCGCCCGGGTACTGCTGGGCCACGCCCTGGACGGCGGTGGGCACGACAACGTAACAGTGGCGGTCCTCCCGTTCCCTGCCCTGCCGCAGGGGGCAGGATCCGCCTGAGAGGTCTGCCGGGGGCACCGTGAGGGTGCCCCCGGACGCGCCCGGGGCCGGCGGGGGCCGGCCCGAGAGGCCCCGAGTCCTGTCGTGGGGGTTCGACGACAGGACGCAGGACCGGAGGGGACCGGTCCGCCACCAGTCGTCACCCACCGCGGTGGGTTTTCTCAAGGGGGATCCGATACGGCCATGGCCAATTTCTCGAAGTCGAGCGTGCCGCAGTTCTCGGTGGACGTCTACCAGAACGAGTACCTGCCGGAGGGGGGCCGCGAGGTCAACGCCATCGTCACGGTGACGGCGACCGGCGGCGGCACGATCGGAAGCGCCGTCAGGGCGCCCCACCTCTACGCGCCGGGGCAGGGCCCGGACGCGGCCGTGGCGATCATGGTCGACTGCTCCGGGTCGATGGACTATCCGCCGACCAAGATGCGCAACGCGCGCGAGGCGACCGCCGCCGCCATCGACACCCTGCGCGACGGTGTGCACTTCGCGGTGATCGGCGGCACCCATGTGGCCAAGGAGGTCTACCCGGGCGGCGGGCGGCTCGCGGTCGCCGACGCGACCACCCGCGGCCAGGCCAAGCAGGCGCTGCGCCGGCTGAGCGCGGGCGGCGGCACCGCGATCGGCACCTGGCTGCGGCTCGCGGACCGGCTGCTGTCCTCGGCGGACGTCTCCATACGCCACGGCATCCTGCTCACCGACGGCCGCAACGAGCACGAGTCCCCCGGAGCGCTGAAGGCCACGCTGGACGCCTGCGCCGGCCGGTTCACCTGCGACGCGCGGGGTGTGGGCACCGACTGGGAGGTCAAGGAGGTCACCGGGATCGCCTCCGCGCTGCTCGGCACCGCCGACATCGTCGCCGATCCGGCCGCCCTCGCCGCCGACTTCACACAGATGATGGAGACGGCCATGGGCAAGGAGGTCGCGGACGTCGCGCTGCGGCTGTGGACACCCGTCGGCACGGAGATCAAATTCGTCAAGCAGGTGGCGCCCACCGTCGAGGACCTGACCGCCCGTCGGGTCGAGGCGGGTCCGCGCGCCGGGGACTACCCCACCGGCTCCTGGGGCGACGAGTCCCGCGACTACCACGTCTGCGTCCAGGTCCCGGCGGCGAACATCGGCCAGGAGATGCTGGCCGCGCGCGTGTCCTTGGTCATACCCGAGGCCGGGGGTGCCTCACGCTCGAGCGGAGCCGGGAGTGGGGGAGGAAGTGCCCAGAGCCTGGGCGTCCAGGGGCTCGTACGCGCCGTGTGGACCGACGACATGGCGGCGTCCACGTCCATCAACCCCCAGGTCGCCCACTACACAGGGCAGGCCGAACTCGCCCAAGTCATCCAGCAGGGGCTGGATCTGCGCAAAGAGGGCGATTTCGATGGCGCAACGGCCAAACTGGGCCGCGCCGTTCAGCTCGCGAATGCCTCAGGGAACGCGGATACTGCGAAACTGCTTGCGAAGGTGGTGGACGTGGTCGATGCCGCGACAGGTACTGTGCGACTGAAGGCGAAGGTCGCGGAGGCCGACGAGATGACACTCGAGACACGGTCCACAAAGACTGTTCGTGTAAAGAAGTGACATAACAGCCAGCCCGACCCCCAGGGGTTGGAGAACCACGCCGGTCCCGGTGACCGGAAGAAGGAGAGGGGGACGCGCCGACATGCCGACCTGCCCGAACGGACACCAGTCGGGTTCCGACGACTGGTGCGAGGTCTGCGGTCACCGTATGGCCGGTGCCGTACCCCCGCCGCCTCCACCGCCGCCCGCCGCCGGTTACGGCTACCCGCCGCCGGGTTCGCCCCCGCCGCCTCCGGGCGCGGGCGGCCGCCCGGGGGACGCCCGCTGTCCGCCGTACCGGATTCCGAGCCGGAGCTGTGCCCGCAGTGCCGTACGCCCCGCGAGGGCGGCGCCCCGTTCTGCGAGGAGTGCCGGTGGAACTTCCTGACCAACACGGCGACCTCGTACACCCCCGCCGCCCCGCGCACGCCGGCGCCGGGTCTGCCGCCGCACTTCCAGCAGGGCGGACCGGCCGGGCCCGGCCCGGACTCGTACGACTACGAGAGGTCCCGGCCGTCGCAGGTCAACCGGCCTGCGGAACCGATTCCGCCGTCGCCGTTCGGCAGCGAGCCGTCCGGGCCGACGCGGTTCGGCCCGGACGCCTCACGCCCGGCCGGTCCCGCCGGTCCGTCCGGTCCGCCCGGCTTCGGTGCCGATCCGTCGCGTCCGGTTCCGCCGCCGCCCGGCCCCACGCCCGGTGGCCCGGGCGGTCATGGTGGTCCCGGTGGCCCGGGTGGTCCCGGCGCGTCCGGTCCGCAGGCCACGGCTCCGGGTGTCCCGTCGGGCTTCCCGCAGGGCGCACCGCCCTCCGCCTTCCAGCGGCCCGGTCCGCCGCCTCCCCCGCCGCCGACCCAGGGCTTCCCGCCGCCCGCCCCGCCGCAGTCGGGCGGTCCGTCCTTCGGCGGCGGTGACGACGACTGGGTGATCTCACCGCCGTCGTCCGCCCCGGCGCCGGGCGGTCCCGGCGGCCCCGGTGGCGGTCAGGGCGGTGCCTACGGTTACCCGCAGCCCGGCGCCACCCAGGCCCCGCCGCGCCCGTACGAGCAGCAGCCCGCGACCTGGACCGCGACCATCGGCCCGGACCGCGAGTACTTCATGGCGATGATGCAGCGCTCCGGCCCGGAGGCCGCGGGCCTCAACCTGCCCGCGTACTCCCCGGAACAGCAGCGCACGCTCACCGGCAACCAGGTCAGCATCGGCCGCCGCCGCCACTCCACCGGCGACACCCCCGACATCGACCTGTCGGTGCCGCCGGAGGACCCGGGCGTCTCGCACCAGCACGCGGTACTGGTGCAGCAGCCGGACGGGTCCTGGGCGGTCGTCGACCAGAACTCCACCAACGGCACCACGGTCAACGGCTCCGAGGAGCCCATCCAGCCCTTCGTGCCGGTGCCCCTGCAGGACGGGGACCGGGTGCACGTGGGCGCCTGGACGACGATCACCATCCGCCGGGGCTGAGGGGCTGACGGAACGGACGATCAGGGGAGGGGCCAGGCGTACGGCCCCTCCGGATCGTCCAGCCACGCCCAGGAGCGGTCGCCGTCGACAGTGATGCCGTACCGCTCCCGCCCGGGCTGTCCCTCGCGCTCCCACAGCGTGTAGGCCTCGTACGGGTCTAGGCTGCCCCGCGTCAGGGCCAGCAGGAACCGGAACCGGTCGTCGCCGCGCGCCCGCTGCGGCAGCCCGCCCAGATCCCGCGGCTCCGGTTCGGTGCGGGTGCCCCCGCGCAACGGCACGAAGAAGGCGGGCGTACGCAGGAAACGCCCCTCGGCGTGCCCCGCGTCCCGCACCCGCAGGGCGATCAGCCCCGTCGCGAACGGCGTGAGGATGCGGGCGCCCGGACCGCACTGCGCGAGCCAGGCGCCCGGGATCGAACTCAGCGAGCAGGTCGCGATGACCCGGTCGAAGGGGCCGCGTTCCGGTACGCCGCGCGCGCCGTCGCCCGTGACCACGGCCGGGTGGTATCCCGCGGCCGCCAGGTGCTGCCGGGCGGACTCGGTGATCTCCGGGTCCAGGTCGATGGTGGTGACCCGGTCGTCGCCGAGGCGGTGGGCGAGCAGGGCCGCGTTGTAGCCGGTGCCGGCGCCGATCTCCAGTACGGCGTTCCCGTCCTCGACCCCCAGCTCGGTCAGCATCTCCGCCATCAGGGAGGGCTGGCTGCTGGAGGAGAGCAGCTCGCCGTCGCGCACACGGGTGGCCAGCGGGGTGTCGGTGTACGCGCCGCGCAGCCACTGTTCCCTGTGCTCCGGGTCGGGGTCGCCGCACCATCGGCGCTCGTAGCCGCCCCTGACGCCGATGTAGTAGTACGGCACGAAGAGGTGGCGCGGCACCGCCTCGAACGCCTCCCGCCACACGGGATCCGCGCTCCAGGCGCCGCTCGCGTCGATCTCCCGCACGAGTTCCGCCCGTGCGGACGCGGCGAGGTTCTCCAGATCCTGGTCGAGAGCGTGCGTGGCCATACCTCCACTGTGCTGCGGCACACAGTCCCGGGGCGAGCACGCCGCGCGCCGGATCCGGAATCCGTCCCTCTGGCCCCCTGGTCCTAAGCCTTGCGTCCTCGGTCGGCGTGTCTGAGACCATGGAGCATGTGAAAGAGATTCGGCGCGGCACGCTTCAGGAGCAGACCTTCTACGAGCAGGTCGGCGGTGAGGAGACCTTCCGCCGCCTGGTCCACCGTTTCTACGAGGGAGTCGCCGAGGATCCGGTCCTGCGGCCCATGTACCCCGAAGAGGACCTGGGCCCGGCGGAAGAGCGCCTCGTTCTGTTCCTGATCCAGTACTGGGGCGGCCCGACGACGTACAGCGAGCAGCGCGGGCATCCCCGTCTGCGCATGCGCCACGCCCCGTTCGCCGTGGACCAGGCCGCGCACGACGCCTGGCTGAAGCACATGCGGGTCGCGGTGGAGGAACTCGGCCTCTCCGAGGAGCACGAGACCACGCTGTGGAACTACCTGACGTACGCCGCCGCGACGATGGTGAACACCCCGGGGTGAGCCCTGGGGTGAGCCTTGGGGTCAGGCTCCGCCGAAGGTCAGCGGACGCTGACGTTCAGCGCGCCGAGTCCTGCTCTGCGCACGGCGATCGACCCGTACGGCGTGCGCAGCCGCAGCCACGCGCCGGAGGAGAGCAGCGCGACCGGTTCCTCGGTGGACGCCTGCGGGGCCGGGCGCAGGAAGCCGAGCGACTGCGCCGCGTGCACGGCCCGCACCGGCAGCCCGGTGTCCCCCACCGTGCGGGACCAGATCTCACGGCCGATCCGGTCGAGTTCGGCACGGGTGCGCCGCTCGGCCGGCAGCTCCTCCGTGCGGGACCTGAACTCGGCCACCGCCGCCGCCACGGTCGCCCGCAGCGCGTGGGGCGCCCCGAGCCCGGGCTCGGGCCGCCAGCCGGCGCGCGGCGGCAGGACGCCCGCCCAGGGCGGTCCGGTGACGGCGGCGGGCACCGCTGCCGTGGCCGCCGACTCGTCGACGGACTCCAGGAGTTCACCCGCCGACACGGTCACATCGAGCTGGAGCTCCAGCCCGTCCTCGTACGGCTTGGCGAGCCGCACCGCGCGGACCGCGAGCACCTCGAACGACGGCGGCCGCCCGAAGACCGCCAGCGTCGTCCCGGTCGCCTGGAGACGTACCGCGGCGCCGCGGTCGTAGTGGAGCAGCCGGGCCAGGAAGGCGGCGAGGTCCGCCGCCTCCCCGTCGTCGGCGAGGTGGAGCACCGTCATGCGGCGACGGCCTCCTCCTCGTCGTCCCGGTAGTCCTCGAGGAACGCGCGCTCCTCCGCCGTGATCCGGCGGGGCCGCTGTGCCTCGAAGTCGAACGGCACGACCACCGTCGAGGCCCGGACGCAGACCTGGTCGCCGTCCTTGACCTCGTAGGCGACCGTGAAGGACGCCGCCTTGATCTCCGTCACCCACAGCTCGATGTCCACCGGCTCGGGCCGGTGGACGAGCTGCCGCTTGTAGTCGATCTCATGGCGTGCCACCACGGATCCCTGCCTGAACTGCTTGTCCGGGCGGCTCAGGAAGTCGATCCGGGCTTCCTCCAGGTAGCTGAGGAACACCGCGTTGTTGACGTGGCCGTATGCGTCCATGTCCGCCCAGCGCAGCGGGCAGCGGTAGATGTGGCGCAAGATCAGCCCCGGGTCAGCTTCCGGTAGGTGGCACGGTGCGGCCGGGCCGCGTCCGGGCCGAGCCGCTCGATCTTGTTCTTCTCGTACGACTCGAAGTTGCCCTCGAACCAGAACCACTTGGACTCGCCCTCGTAGGCGAGGATGTGGGTGGCCACACGGTCGAGGAACCAGCGGTCGTGGGAGACGACGACGGCGCAGCCGGGGAACTCGAGCAGCGCGTTCTCGAGCGACGACAGCGTCTCCACGTCGAGGTCGTTGGTCGGCTCGTCGAGGAGCAGCAGGTTGCCGCCCTGCTTCAGGGTGAGCGCGAGGTTGAGGCGGTTGCGCTCACCGCCGGAGAGGACACCCGCGGGCTTCTGCTGGTCCGGGCCCTTGAAGCCGAAGGCGGACACGTAGGCCCGGCTCGGCATCTCGACCTGGCCGACGTTGATGTAGTCCAGGCCGTCGGAGACGACCTCCCACAGCGTCTTCTTCGGGTCGATGTTGGCGCGGGTCTGGTCGACGTACGAGATCTTGACGGTCTCGCCGACCTTGATGTCACCGGAGTCCGGCGTTTCCAGGCCCTGGATCATCTTGAAGAGGGTGGTCTTGCCGGCGCCGTTCGGGCCGATGACACCCACGATGCCGTTACGGGGCAGCGTGAACGAAAGCCCGTCCACGAGGATCTTCTCCCCGAAGGCCTTGTGCAGGTCGTCGACCTCGACCACGACGTTGCCCAGGCGCGGGCCCGGCGGGATCTGGATCTCCTCGAAGTCCAGCTTCCGCATCTTCTCGGCCTCGGCGGCCATCTCCTCGTAGCGGGCCAGCCGCGCCTTGGACTTGGCCTGGCGCCCCTTGGCGTTCGACCGCACCCACTCGAGCTCTTCCTTCAGGCGCTTCTGCCGCTTGGCGTCCTTCTGGCCCTCGACCTTGAGGCGGGTGGCCTTGGTCTCCAGGTAGGTGGAGTAGTTGCCCTGGTAGGGGTAGGCGCGGCCGCGGTCCAGCTCGAGGATCCACTCGGCGACGTTGTCGAGGAAGTACCGGTCGTGGGTGATCGCCACGACGGTGCCCTCGTACTTGGCCAGGTGCTGCTCCAGCCAGTTCACGGACTCGGCGTCGAGGTGGTTGGTGGGCTCGTCGAGGAGCAGCAGGTCGGGCTGCTCGAGGAGGAGCTTGCAGAGCGCGACGCGGCGCTTCTCACCACCGGAGAGGTTGGTGACGGGCCAGTCGCCGGGCGGGCAGCCCAGGGCGTCCATGGCCTGCTCCAGCTGGGAGTCCAGGTCCCACGCGTTGGCGTGGTCGAGGTCCTCCTGGAGCTTGCCCATCTCCTCCATCAGCGCGTCGGTGTACTCGACCGCCATCTGCTCGGCGATCTCGTTGAACCGGTCGAGCTTGCCCTTGATCTCGGCAACACCCTCCTGGACGTTCTCCAGGACGGTCTTCTCCTCGTTCAGCGGAGGCTCCTGGAGCAGGATGCCGACGCTGTAGCCGGGCGTGAGGAACGCGTCACCGTTCGACGGCTGCTCCAGCCCCGCCATGATCTTCAGCACGGTCGACTTACCGGCACCGTTCGGACCGACGACGCCGATCTTGGCACCCGGCAAGAAGTTCAGGGTGACGTCGTCGAGAATCACCTTGTCGCCGTGCGCCTTGCGCGCCTTGCGCATGGTGTAAATGAACTCAGCCAAGAGAAACCGTCCGGCAGCTTGAAATCTGGCAGTGGGCAGATACACCCCATCTTGCCCGACGGCCGCCCCGGAGCGGAAACCAGTATGAGCGGGCCCCTCCGACCTGCGGTTTCTCCCCTCGCCGCAGTGGGCTCGACTGTCGCCGACCACACAGCTCGGTCACCTTACGTGCGCTCGCTGTGGCTGTGCGTCATCCGCACGGTTCAGTAGGGGTGCCGGTCCGGCTTCGTCTCCCAGGCCTCGTATGCCGTCGCGCCCAGCTCGGGGTGGATCTGCTCGATGTGGATCCGGCGCTGGTCCAGCGGTTTCTGGAAGTCCTCGTACTGGAAGGCGTCGTCGAAGCCGATGTTCCGGGTGGCGTCCAGGTCGCAGCTGAAGTAGACGTTGTCGATACGCGACCAATAGATGGCGCTCATGCACATCGGACACGGTGCGCCGCTGATGTAGATCGAACAGCCCTGGAGCATCCGGGCGCGCTCGGGTACCGGGTCGGGGGAGCCTTCGGGACGCGGCACATATTGCAGGGTGCCCTCGTTCTGGTGCTCTTCCGAGATGGTGGGCGCCTGGGGGTTAAGGAGCTGGGCCGCCTTGCGGATGGTCTCCACCTCGGCGTGTGCGGTGGGGTCGCCGGTCAGGAGCACGCGGTTCTGCCCCCGGGCGACGATCTCGCCGTCCCTGGTGATGACGGCGCCGAACGGGCCACCCCATCCATGCTCGACCGATTCCGTGGCCAGCCGTACCGCCTCCGCCAGGAACTCCTTGTGCCCCATGACGACCTCCGCTTCCCGCCATTTCACGGCTCGACATTCAACGGTATTCGCATTCCACCGATTTGCCCCTTAAATCCCTTTCAGATTACGCTACTCCGTATGAACGCCAGCGCAAACCGCGCCCCTGGTGGGGCCGGAGCGACCGTGGTGATCACGCAAAGGGTCGTCCTCGGTCGCGAGGAGGACTACAAGCGCTGGCAGGAGCGGGTGAATCGGGCCGTACGGGACTTCGACGGGTTCGAGGGAACGGAGCTGTACCCGCCCGAATCCGCCGAGGACAACCAGTGGGTCGTGGTGTTCCGCTTCTCGGGCGTCGACCAGTTGAGCGCCTGGCTCGAGTCTGCGACGCGCCGGGAACTTCTGCATGACGGCCGCGACTTGTTCGAGGGGGAGTCCTCCCAGCAGGTCCTCAGCGGAGGGCGACCGGCTCGGGAAGCCGTGACGGCGGTCGTCTCCCACGACGTGAGGCCTGGCCGTGAACGGGACTTCCTGCGCTGGCAGGACAAGGTCCTGAAGACTCAGCAGAAGTACCGGGGCTTCAAAGGGTCCGAACTCTTCGCGCCCGTCGAGGGGATCCAGGATCGCTGGGTCGTCATGTTCCGGTTCGACACCCGTGAACACCTCGACCAGTGGCTCGAGTCGGACGTCCGCGGGAAACTGCTGGACGAGGGACGCGACTACTTCGCCGACTTCGATGTGCGCGAGATCGCGTCGGCCTTCAGCGGCTGGTTCCGTTTCGGCGGCAGGGAGGAGGCAGGCGCCCCTCCCAACTGGAAGCAGGCCATGTCCGTTCTCCTCGCGCTCTATCCCACCGTCGTGGTGCTCAACCTCAGCGTGGGCCGTGCCCTCACCGATGCCGGCGTTCCGGGGTACCTCGGCCTGTTCATCGGAAACGTGTTGAGCGTCGCGATTCTGACCTGGGTTCTGATGCCGTTGGTGAACCGCGCCCTGACCTTCTGGCTGGCGCCCGACCGGCTGCGGTCGCGACGCGTCGAGCTCGCGGGCGCCGCCATGGTGACGGCGTGCTACGCGGGGCTCCTCGCTGTTTTCGGCTTCACCACTTGACGGGCCGAGGTGAGGAGCACAGGTGATGAAGCGGCACACCCGAACTCACCGTCTCGCGGGAATGTCGGTGCGACGGGGCGACACCGATTACGAAGACATCCGCACCGCCGCGGTGTGGAACGGGCTCACACCGGCGCGGTTCCCGGACGTCATCGTCCGCCCGGCCTCGGCCGACGACGTCGTGGAGGCGGTCCGCCTGGCCCGCGCCCAGGGACTCCGGGTCGCCATGCGGTCGGGAGGACACAGCTGGTGCGGGTCACCGTTGCGCGACGGCGGCATGCTCATCGACCTGTCCGGACTCCGCACGTGTGCGGTCGACCCGGTATCCGCGACGGCGACGGTGCGGCCCGGGATAACGGGCCGGGAGCTCACTCCCGAACTCGGCCGTCACGGGTTCGCCTTCCCGACGGGCCACTGCGGGTCCGTCGCCGTCGGCGGGTACCTCCTCAGCGGAGGACTGGGATGGAACTCCGGAATCCGTGGACCGGCCTGCGCCGACGTCACGGACATCGAGGCCGTCACCGCGGACGGCGAGCCGATCACCTGCAACGAGCGTGAACACCGTGACCTGTTCTGGGCGGCACGCGGAGCGGGTCCAGGTTTCTTCGCCGCGGTCACCGCCTTCCGCCTCAGGCTGTATCCGCGCCCCGAGGCGATCACCAGCACCACGTGGACCTTCCCCCTCTCGGACGTCGTCGAGGTGACGCACTGGGCCATGGGGGCGTCCTCAGAGCTCCCCCCGAGCGTCGAGCTGAGCTTCTCCCTCGCCACGGCGGACCCCGGCTCGGCGCCCGGCCCGAAAGTGGTGACCGTGACGGGGACCGCCTTCGCCCGTTGCAAGCAAGAGGCCTACGACTCCCTGGGACCGCTCCGGACCTGTCCCCTCGCCGAACGCTCCCTCTCCCGTCGGCTGGACGAGCCGGCGACGTTCGAGACCCTGTACGACGTCGCCGCCACCCTCTGGGGTCCTGAGCACCGCTATGCGGCGGACACGCTGTGGTCGGACGCCGACTTCCCCACGCTGCTGGGGCGACTCGCCGATGTCTTCGACGCGGCGCCGTCGAGCAGGTCGCTGATCCTGGCGCCGGTCTCGCCGGCGGGCCGACCACCCGGGGACATGGCCTTCTCCGCGCTCGGGAACAGCTACGTCGCTCTGTACGCCGTCTGGCAGGATCACCGCCAAGACGCGGTCAACATCGACTGGCTGCGTCAAGCCATGCACGCGATCGAACCCCTGGGGACGGGGCACTACATCGCCGAGGCCGACCTCACCGCCGCGTCGTCCCGTGCCCGCCGGTCCTTCGCCCCGGACGACTGGCAGCGACTGCAGAGCCTCAAGACGACGTACGACCCGGAGGGCGTCTTCTGGTCTTATCTGTCACCTGAGGATGCCTCACCGTGACGTTCAGTCATATTCTCAGCCATGTTCGATGGCGTTCCGTGACTCGGACCGCTTCGTATCGCTCAGTCGTGCGTCGACGTCTGCTTCCTGCGGACCAGGAGCAGCGCCGTGCCGCCGACCAGGACCAGGGCCATCGCCGTGCCCGCGATGAGCGGGGTGGCGCTCGACGTGCCCGTTTCGGCGAGGTTGGTGTCCGTTGCCGTGCCGCCCGCCGTGGCAGGGCTGGGCCGGCTGAGCGTCTGGATCTTCAGTCCGCCCGCGGCGGTCTCCGTCTTGCAGTCGAGGACGCCCTTGACCCACTTCTTGTAACCTGCCGGGCCCTTGATCGTGAAGTCGTAGGGCTGATCCTCCTGCAAAGGGATGGTCACCTTCTGTGACGCCTCTGCCGGGATCGTGTGCTCGGCGCCCATCAGATCGAACGTGAACGCCTTGTCGCCCTTGTTCACGGCGGAGATGTCCACAGCGCCCTCGGCACAGTTCTTCTCGGCCGACAGAGCCGGTATGGCGCCCTTCTCTGCCCAGGCCGCCGTGGTCGTGGCCGAGACGGTGGACTCGCTGGAGCCGGCGAGTATCTGCGTCTGGCTGCGGGTCTCGGAGGTGAGGGCCCGGCCTACCGGCACGGTGGTCGACGCCTGGACCGTCAGCTGTCCCCAACCGGGCTGCGCCGTCTTCGGCACCTGGAAGTAGATCCGGCTGCCGTCGGTCGCGGTCGTGACCGGCTTGCCGCCCTTGTCGACGATCTTCACTTTCGTGGTGGCGGCGTCCGCCGGCGGGGTCACCGTCACGCTGTCCGCGTTCGTGTGCACCGTGACCGGGCCGAGCCTCTCGCCCGGGTGGCCCGCGACGGCCGGCGGGTCGAGGGTCAGGGACGCCGCGGGCTCCGGGAGGCTCCGTGCGTGCTTCTCCAGGTAGTCCGCGAGCCTCTCGGCCTGCGGGTCGACCGCGTCCACGTCGGCGCCGTCCGAGAAGCGCCAGATCGCCACCTGGGTGCCGGCCGCCGCGTCCTGCTCGGTGAGGCCCTTGGCCCCGGCCTCGGCCGCCAACCGCGCCAGGTCGTTCACCTGCGGGTAGGAGTTCTGCAGGATCCAGCGGATCTTTCCGGCGTTCTTGTTGCCGTTCAGGGACGTGCCGCTCCACGACGTCTCGTGGTACCTGGCCTCCTTCTGCGTGGGGTTGTGGATGTCGATGCCGTACGTCTGCAGGGTGCCGCCGTTGTCGACGGACATCTCGAACAGGCCCGCCGACAGCTGTTCGTCCGTGCCGCCGCCGTGGACGACGGCGGCCCCGTAGGTCTTGAGGCCGCCGATGGTCGCGGTCGCCCCGCCCTCGCTCTGCGGCGTCCCGTCGGCGGCCGTCGCCCCCGCGGCGGCCAGCGGGCCCGCCGCGACGAGTCCGGACACCAGCGTCGCGGCAGCGAGGCGGGCGGCCCCTCGCCTGCGCGCGGACGGCGCAGAGAACGCAGCAAACACAGAATTCCCCTTCGAGCAGGACCCGTTGACGTGGGGTGCGTGGTCCCACCAGCAGAATCAGAAGCCCCGAGAGCTATGCCCGGCATCCTAAGGACGCCACGCACCCCGCTCCCCGATCATGTGACCCAACAGCCGATCCGACTCGCAATCGTTATCGCTCACACAGCCTGTGAGCTGCGCCTATCGCCCTTAGGGCAGGAAGCGTCAGCATATTGGGCGATACTTGCGGTGATGAGCGGCAGTTGGGCCAGGACGATGACTGCTGTGCCTGACGATGACTGCTGTGCCTGACGTCACGTCACTCCGGCTGGCTCCGGCTGCGGTTGCTCCGCCCCTTCTCGCGGGTGTGTCTCCTCGGGCGTCCGACTCGCCGGTTCCGTCTCCCAGTTGGGCTCCGGCTGCGCCGTCACGCCGCTCTGCGCCTCGGGCCGCGACGACCGCCGGAAGGCCGACGTGCCGCGGGACAAGTCGTGGCCGATCGCCGCCGCGTCGAGGTCCGCCGACAGCCAGCCCTGCCCGTCGCGCTGCTCGGTCCGCACCTTCAACCGCCCCTGGACGACGAGCGGATCCCCCACCGCCACCGATGCGGCGACGTTCGTGGCCAGCGAGCGCCGGGCCCACACCGTGAAGAAGTTGGTGTGCCCGTCCGTCCACACGTTCTTCTCGCGGTCCAGATACCGCGCCGTCACCGCCAGCCGGAACCGGGCGGTGGGTCCCGACGGCGACTCCCGGTACACCGGCTGTGTG
Organism: Streptomyces cynarae; assembly: GCF_025642135.1. Lineage (NCBI taxonomy): Bacteria > Bacillati > Actinomycetota > Actinomycetes > Kitasatosporales > Streptomycetaceae > Streptomyces > Streptomyces cynarae. The sequence continues at coordinate 3,150,366 of NZ_CP106793.1, forward strand.
GCGACGTTGCCGACCACGCACACCGTCGTCTCGTTCATGGCGAATCCCCTCCCTCGCTCCGGCCGCGCACCGGAGCCGAACGCGTACGGGCCTGTCCCGCACGGATGCGTCTGCCGCGGCGGCCACGCCCTGTCGCCTGCCGCCGCCGTACGGCGACCGCTTCGTCCGCGATCGCCGCGAAGCCAGACTGCCTCCGTCGGCCCGAGCCCGCTGGGCCCTGTGGGCTACCGCCCGGTTGTGGAAAACTCCGCCACCCGAACGAGCGCCTCCGCCCCTTCCCGTCCCCGTGCGACGCCTCCGTCAGCTCTCCGACGCGACGGCCGCACGACGCTCACCCCACCCGCGCCCCCGCCCCGGCCCCCGCCACCTTCGCGTACTGCTCCCTCACTTCCCGGTACCGCAGCAGTTCCGCCGCCACCGGATCCAGGACCCGGGCCCGTCCGCACGCGGCTGCCGCGTCCCTCAGCCGCCGTTCCGCCTCGAGCCCGTACCGCCGGGCCGGTCCGCGGGCCGCCACCCCGCAGCCCCACTCGACGCCCGGACCACCGACCAGGCCGACCAGCAACAGCAGCAGCGACGCCCAGAGGCCCGACGGCATGAATCCGACGACCTGCCCCACCAACCACAGAGTCCCCATGAGTTGCAGAAGCGTCATCGACGCCTGGGCGAGCACGGCGACCCGCCACCAGCCGGGCCGAGGCGGCCGACCCGAGGGCAGGGTGGTGCGCACCGCCAGTTCGTCCAGCGCCTCCGGCAGCCCCTGCGCACCCCGTACCGCGGCCTCGCGCACCGCCTGGGCCCACGGCGCCGGCAGCCCGGCCGTCGCCCGGTCCGCCACCGTCCGCACGGCCTGCTCGACGCGCTGCCGCGCGGTGGCCTCCTCGTCCGGGGGCGCGGGCACCGGCAGGCGTCCCGTGGAGGGTTCGCGCCGGTCCCGGTACCACCTCCACAGCCGCAGCCACGGCGTGCCGCACGCGCGGTTGGCGTGCCGCAGCCAGGCGCGCTCGGCGGCCTCCCCGCAGCGGTCGCGCCGACCGCGTCCGCGAGCCGCCCGGAGAACTCCTCACGCGTCTCCTCGGTGAGCCCGGCACGGCCCGCGGTGGCATAGACGGGCCGAAGCCGAGCGGCGGCCACGTCCACGTCCGCGGAGACACGGCGCACGGCAGCCCCCCGCTCGGCCACGAACTGTCCGAGCGCCTCGCGCAGTTCCCCCACGCCCTCGCCGGTGAGCGCCGACAGCGCCAGCACGGTCGCGCCCGGCTCGCCGTACTCCCCCAAGGCGATCCCGTCCCCGTCGAGCAGCCGCCGCAGATCGTCGAGGACCTGCTCGGCGGCCTCCCCGGGGAGCCGGTCGACCTGGTTGAGGACGACGAACATGACCTCGGCGTGCCCGGCCAGGGGCCGCAGATAGCGCTCGTGGAGGACGGCGTCGGCGTACTTCTCGGGGTCGACGACCCAGATGACCGCGTCCACGAGGGCCAGGATGCGGTCGACCTGCCGCCGGTGTTCCACGGCCGCGGAGTCGTGGTCGGGCAGGTCGACCAGGACGAGGCCGCTCAGCCGCGCCTCGCCCTCGGGGTTGGGCACGGGGCGTCGACGCAACCGCCCCGGAACGCCCAGGCGGTCGAGCAGCGGGCCCGTGCCGTCGCTCCAACTGCACGCGATCGGCGCGGCGGTGGTCGGCCGGCGCAGCCCGGTCTCGGAGAGGGCACGCCGGCGAGCGCGTTGAAGAGCGTCGACTTCCCGCTGCCGGTGGCTCCCGCGACGGCGACCACGGTGTGCTCCCCGGAGAGCCTGCGCCGCGCGGCCGCCTCGTCCAGCACCCGGCCCGCCTCCGCGAGCGTGCCGCTGTCCAGCCTGGTCCGCGACAGACCCACCAGTTCGCGCAGCGCGTCCAGCCGGAAGCGCAGGGGCCCGTCGTAGGCGAGCGGCGCGGGCTGCCGTACGGCCGCGGCACCCGGCTCGTCCGGTGTGGTGCCGTCCGGCGGGACGGCCGTACCGGGCATGCGGCGGGCGATCAGTCCGTCGTCCCAGACGGGCACGGCCTCCGTATGCGCCGCCGGGTCGCCGTGCTGCACGTGCGCGTGCAGGCCGTCGTCGGCCGGGCCCCCGGTCGACGCCTTCGGGACGCCCATCCGAGAGCCGTGCGGCACGCCGGTGTCCGCACCGGTCCGCTCCGCCGCGGAATCGTGCTCCCCGCGCGCGTACTCGCCGGCTGACCGTCCGTCGCCCGCCCGCTCCTCGGCGGTGGCGACGGCCCCTTCCGCGAGCTCATGTCCGGGACTTTTTGCGTGACCCATGTGATCGGTGTGATCCGTGGCAGCGGTCACCGCGGTCACCTCTCCTTCTCGAGTACGGACAGCGCGGCGATGAGTTCGGCCTGGGGCTCGGCGTGGACATCGAGGGCGTCGAGGGGGGCGAGGCGGCGTTCGCGTTCCGTGCGCAGGGCCCGGTCGAGATACTCCGAGAGCAGCCGCGCGGCGCGGTCGCGCAGCCGCAGCGCCCGATGCGCGCCGATCCGCTCGGCAAGCCCCTCGCCGCCGCCCGCGCCCGCCCTCCGCCGAGCAGGGCCGTGGCGACGAGGGCGGCCACCTCCTCGGCGTCCGGGGCGGTGCTCTTGTCCAGGTCGCGCACCGCTTCCTCGGAGTACTCCTCCAGGACGCGCCGCCAGCGTCGTACGGTCATCCCGATGCGGTGCTCGGCGCTCTCCAGCGAGGGGTCGCGCTGCATCAATTCCGGGGTAGCCGCGGCGGGTTCGCGCCGCCAGGCATCCTCGACGCGCTCGTCGGCGGCTGCGATCGCGCACAGCAGCAGGGCGCCGAGGCTGTCGACGAGGGCGTCCAGCAGTTCCCCGGCGGTGCAGTCCACGGGGTGGCCGCGCCAGCGTTTCAGGGCGTCGCCGGCGAGGACGGCCCCGGACTCCAGCCGCTCCCGCACGCGCGCGCACTCGCTGTCGTACGCGGTGTCGACGGCCGCGGTGAGCCGAAGAGTGGCGGCGTACTGGGCGGCGGCGGCGCCGGCCAGTTCCGGCAGCCGGGCCCTGAGCGAGTCGAGGACTCCCTGGGCCGTCCGTGCCATGGCGGCCTCCCGGGCGGCGGGATCCCGGACCAGGTTCGCAAGCCACAAGCGCAGCGGCTCGACGGCGGTGGCGGGCAGCAGCCCCCCGCCCCAGGCGGACTCGGGCAGCTCGGGCACGGTGAACCGGGGGACGTCGCCGAGCCCGGCCTTGGTGAGCAGGGCGGCGTACTGCCGCGACACCTCGGACACGACCTGGTGCGGTACCCGGTCGAGCACGGTGACGAGGGTCGCGCGGTACTCCTTGGCGGTGCGCAGCAGGTGCCAGGGCACGGCGTCGGCGTAGCGGGCGGCGGTGGTGACCAGCACCCAGACGTCTGCGGCGCAGATCAGCTCGGCGGCGAGGATCCGGTTGCCCGCGACCAGGGAGTCGATGTCGGGCGCGTCGAGGAGGGCGAGCCCGCGCGGGAGCGTGTCGGCTGTCTCGATGCGCAGCACCCGCTCCTCGCGGCCCACAGCGGTGCGTGGGTCGTCGCCGGACTCCTGCTGGGGCACCCATACGCGCGAAAGGGTGGGAAGGACGCGCATACGGCTGAACCAGTGGTGGTCCCCCGGATGGCAGACCAGGACGGGCGTTCGGGTGGTGGGCCGCAGGACGCCCGCCTCGCTGACCTTGCGCCCTACCAGGGAATTGACGAGCGTCGACTTGCCGCTCCCGGTCGATCCCCCGATGACGGCCAGAAGGGGCGCTTCAGGCTCTCTCAGCCGGGGCACCACATAGTCGTCGAGCTGTGCGAGAAGCTCGTCGCGGTTCGCACGCGCGCGTGGAGCCCCGGCCAGGGGCAGCGGGAAGCGTGCGGCGGCGACACGGTCGCGCAGGGCGGAGAGTGCGTCGAGCAGCTGAGGCCGTACGTCCAAGGTCACCACATGCGAAGAATGCCCAACTTTGGAAGCTTTCTGAAGCATATGACGATGTCTGCGCGCCGAAGGACAGACGGGACGGATGGGGCGACTGGGACGCAGGCATAACGAGTGCACAACACCCGGGGCGTGGAACGCCAAAAGCGATGCAGGATTCGCACCTGCCTGCGATTATCGGACCGCTTCACTGAACCTCCACATGGAGCCACGGAGGCGAAGCAACAGGGACAAGGGCCCGGGGAGCCCTATCCTTGTCCCCGGCAAGGTCACGGATCAGCCCGTCCGGGCCCCACGACAGGCCACCACAGGCCCCCGTAGCTCAGTGGATAGAGCAGGCGCCTTCTAAGCGCTTGGCCGCAGGTTCGAGTCCTGCCGGGGGCGCACGTTTCCGCCCTCCCTTCGGGGAGGGCTTTTTGCTGGTCAGGGTGGGTGCAGGTCTACGCAGAAGAGCGCCGGACCGCTCCTGGTGGTCGCGGGGAGAGTCCGGCGCTGTCCGGCCGTCACCGGGTTTCTGCGGGTGGCTGCGGTGAATACGCGGAGAAGTTCTCCGAGCACCGTCAGGCCGTTCAGGCAGGGCGGAGAGGTAACCGCGAGGATCGCTATCGACGTCCCGAAGCTGCCTCGAGGTGTACAGGGCAGCTCCGACCGTGCGGTCACCCGGCGGCCGGCACGGCGCCCTAGCCGAAGGCAGCAACGTCCTGTGGCGCCATGTCCTCACGGAGGCGGATGAACCGCACCGGGTGCCGCCAGGCCCCCCTGTCCTGGGCAGTGTCCACGTCGATCTCCGCGACCAGTGCGGACTCGACGAGGACGACGTCGAGCGGTGTCCGAGACGCCCACGACGTGGTGAATCGCACGCCCTCCCACGGGTGCCCCGGCCTGGCAGCGGTGAGCCTGCCGGCGACACGCCGGGCCGACTCAGGGGACAGTTGGGTGCTACGGGCGACCAGATGCAAGGCTCCGTCCTGGTCGTAGCGGCCCATCAAGAGGCTTTGCGGGCGGGGCAGGGTGCCGGTGATCGCCCCGACGATGCCCTCGGTCGTGTTCCTGCGGCGGATCTTGTGCCAACCCCGAACGCCCGGAAGGTATCGCTGGTCCCTCCCGCGGATCACCAGCCCCTCAAGGCCTGGCTCCTGCGTCCAGGAGGCCAGCCACTCCTGTGCAGTCCGGACGTCGCTTGTCTCGGGACACAGCGTCCACGGCGTAATCAGCCCATGCTCGCGGAACAGGCCCTCCAGCTTCTCGCGTCGACGTGCGTACGGCTCACGTAGCAACTCCTGCCTGTCGGCTTGCAGGACACCGGCATGCGCGGCCACACGGAGCCGACGCATCGATGTCCTGTGGGCCCTGCTCCGCGACAACCGGCCCTTCACAACCACACCACCAGGGAGGGCCATTGCCTCAGCAGGAGGTTGAGCCCGCCGCCGGCTGCGCCTCACAGCCGCGCATTGAGGGTCATGAACGCACGGCGCTCGATGAAGTGCCCAAAGGCCGGTTCGGGCAGCCCTCCCGAGAGGTCCACTCCGCACATGTAGAGCTCTGGACGATTCGATAGCAGCTCGAAGTCGCGCAGCGCATCGTCGAAAGCACAGATGACGCCCGGCTCGGACGCGGAATCGATCAACAGGACGTGATCATGGGCGCCCATAGGAGTCATCCTTGCCCACGCCACTGCCTCCTCATCTGAGACACCCTGAAGCCCGAGGGATCGACACGGCAAGCCTCGCCAGTCGATGCCATGGCCCGCCCACGGCAGGGTGCAGAGGTAAGCATCGAACGCTGAAGCAAGCTCGACCGTGCTGATCGAAGCATCGTGTTCCGCGATCCAGCGGCGGACCTCTTCAGCACGCACACCCGCAGGGTAGTCGAGCCGACCGTGGGGGACCATCGACGTCAGTCGGCTCTGGACCGGTGCTCCTCGACGTGGGAGACCACGCTTGACTGAGTCATTAAGACTCCGCCGACCTTGTCAGTGGCGTGCTGCATGATCTGCGCATCGGTTCAATCCGGGGAATGGGGCACGCAACATGGCCATCACAAACGAGCAGGTGGCAGGGCACGCGTTTCTGCGAGGCCTGTACTCGGACGGGTACTTCCCGGATCACGTGGTCGATAAGGGCAAGGCGATCATGATCCGTCTGTGTGAGCGGATCGAGGCCGAACGACCGACGGATGTGGCGTCGCTGTACGCACTCGCCCAGGCCGCGACGGAGGAGTTCAACCTCCTGGAAGCGGAGTTCGAGGCAGCAGGCAGCGAGATCGAGACGGTTGCCCGGGAAGTGATCGCCGAAGACTTCTGGTTCGTAGCATCGGCCTATGGCTTCCAGGACGCTGACGTAGAGACGCTGATCGCAACCCGCGATTGGTGACCTGGTACCGGGTCACCCTGATCCACGCTGGTAGACGCAGTCAGCTCCGGCGCAGTCCCGGGCCGTCTGTGGGCCGTGCGAGGGCGCTCAACGACGACCAACGCTTACAACCAGCGACAGCTAAGCCGCAGGTCGCAGCGTTGATCGATTGTACGGCCGCAGGTCAGAGACCCGGCCCTTCACTTCTTCGGGTTCTGACGCGCTCTGCAACGTTCCTCGAAATGGGTTGATCACTGGGGTCCGTTGCGCACCCAGCGATGTCCTGGCGGAAGTGCAGTGCCCGGAGGGACGAATCTGTATCCGCCACCCACGACCGGGTGAGAAGAGACGATGAGGCGGTTCATGATCTCCTCGAACCAGGCGGCAGCGATCCGGCCGAGATGTTCCGGGGGGCCGGCGGCAGTAAGCAGCGCCACATTCCTGGTCGGTTCCGGAGTCTGGTAGTTCTGGCTGTGGCGTTCGCTGCAGAAGAGCCGGTTACCTATGACAGTCGCGCCCAACGTCATGAAGATCAGGCCCCTGTCCCTTTCACGCCGATCGACCAGATCCGCTATGAGCGTGAGAACCTCTTCTCCCCGGTCCAGCGCCTCGTCCAGTGCGGTGAGGTAGGCCGTGTGCTCAGTTGGGGGCTCCCACCGAGACTCCCGTGCGGCAGGGGCTACGTCCTCCTCGTCGTCTTCGTCCGGCCCGAAGACGAGCACGACGGTGTCAGCGGGTCGACATTCCGGCCAGGAGCGGGCGGACTCCCTCACGACGTCCACGACCGCCTGCTGTTGGCTGTTCAGTTCGTAGTCCTCGAACCAGTCGTCATACACGCAGATGAGGCTACGTGGGCGGCTGGAAGATTCGGACCACTTGGAGCTGTACAGCAGCGAAGTACAGCAACCACCGCGACCACAGCCGACTGCCACAGGCCACAGACGACCGGCCGACCAGCCGAGCAGACCTCAGTGACCACCGTGCCCGTAGTTCGCATCGAGGGGCAACGTCACACAACGCCTGCACAGGGCGCCGTTCTCAACCGATGAGCGACGCCCCACAGGCTTGACTCGGTCCTTGAGACTCCGCCGACCTCAGTACTGACTGTTGCGGAAGCCGATTGCCACGGCGCCCCACCAGCAGGTCTGAGACACCAGAGCCGTCGCGGCTCCCCAAGCCAGGAGGCGCGGTGTGACCACGGCACCGCCCTGTTGCATCATGCGTCTGTTGAGGAGCCCGGCCTGGAGGCCGTTGAGAGTGAGGACGAGCACCAGCCCCAACTTCATGCGGGTCAGGGCGGAGCCAAGGTTTGGGTGGAGCATTACGCCGCTGGCCACGAGCCCGGCGAGGCCGCTCCAGATCAGGACGTGGAGGTGGGCTGTGCTGTTCAGGGCGTCGCGCAAGGTGCACCGGCCTGCCAGATACAGGAGCGCATGGTAGTCGGCCACCAGGACGGCCCCGAAGCCGAGCACGAGTGAGGCCAGGTGGGCAAAAAGCGCCACGGCGTGAAGGGTGGCGTCCACTCTCACATGCAGGGATATCCATGTGCAGGCCGAGAGGCCCAGGCAGACGACTAGCGCGGCCGCTCCGACCGTCCACCATGTGTCGTACAGCCCCAACCGCCTGGTGGGCGCCGCCTGAGGGGACACGGATGGCTCCGAGGGCAGCACGGACACAGACGACTCCTAAGGCGATCACAGATGATACTTAGGTAAGGCTCACCTAAGATTAATTTCAAGTCAAGGTCGCAGTGTGAACGGGGTTCGAGCCGCGACGCCAGCGTGATCAACGCGTGTCATTCCCGCGACCTGCGCTTGGAGATGCGCGGCTGTAGAGCAGGGAAGTACAGCAACCCCGTCCGACCGGCCCCCACCGGCCATACCCCTTACTGTTCGCCTGGCCAGCACGGCAGACCTCAGCGACCTATGCGTCCACGGTTCGCATCAAGCAGGGGCCTCACAGCCACGGCTGACATCGATGACACCGGACGGGGGCGTACACGAGCACTCCCGTCCGGCCGCAGCAACGCCAGGTCACCGCACCAAGGTCAGGTATAGGTCGAACTCGTGACGCCGTGCTCACGCACGAGCGCCCTCCCGTGGCGACCCCAGGTCATGGCCGCCGGTGATCAGCTGTGGCTGTGCTGGGGGCCGTCCTTGGGTTCACCAGGAGTGCGATCGCCTTCGATCACGTCCGAGGACTCTCCGGATCAGCAAGAACGCGCCTACGGCGATCAGGGCGAGCCCCGTCAGGATCAAGGTCGCCCCGAGTGCGATCAGAAACGTCCCGATCAGGATGAGGAGCGCCCCGATGAGGATCAGGAGCGTCCCGATGATGAAGAGAAAGATCGCGAGGACGGTCACGTCGGTCCTCCTGTTCTCCCTCCCGCTCTGGTTTCTTCCCCACCGGCCCCCCTGCAGACACTCTGCTCCACATCACCACGGCTTGCAGTCAAGAGGCCTCATGGCATGAGCTACCGCGACAGCCAGGACGCCCTGGGGCGTCTCCAGGCTGCCCGCGGCCGGTCGACGGCGACCAACAGTGACAGACGAGGTAGCAGCAGTGACGCGGGCGCCCGCTGCGGCAAAGCCGGCAGAGTCCGGAGCCCACGCGGCAGCACTGACGGCAACGAACAAAGACGGCGGTAGCCGTCAGCAGTCGGTCACGGCTGCGGCGTCAGCCGATCCGGACGCGCGTCACGGGCGTGCCCGGATCTTCCGAGCGCTGGGCTCCGCCGGTTCGAGTCCTGCCGTTGAGTGCTCGCGCTGGTCGTGGCGGATGCCGATCGTGACGGGAGCCGTCGGCGGTACTGGCGGACACCACGGCCGGGTTTGAGAGTCCCCGGAAAATATCGGTGAGCCTTCGCCTGCCTCTGGTTACCCTGCCTTGTCCTGAACAGGCCAGGGAGGTCCCCACCATGATCAGCACCACGTCCTTTCCCGAGCGGATCGAGCTCTCGGGGGAGGGCCTCGTTCTCCGCGACTGGACGGAGGCGGACCTGGCCGCGATGCCGGAGCTGTTCGACCACCCCGACATCGCGTACTGGACACCCATCGTCTCCCCCTTCGACGAAGCGGCCGCCCGCACGCGACTGGACCGGGACCGGCAGCTGCGAGCGGAGGGCACGACCATCCTGCTCGCCATCACCGTCGACGGCGGCGCACCGCTCGGCGAGGTGATGCTGCGGCGTACCCCCGAGGGCCCAGAGCTCGGCTATGCGGTCGGCCCGGCACACCGCGGCCAGGGGCTGGCAGCGCGGGCGGTGCGGGTGATGGCCGCGTACGCCTTCGAGCAACTGGGCGCGGAGAAGGTGATCCTGGAGCTCGAGGCCGAAAACGCCGCCAGCGTCGCCGTGGCCACCAAGGCGGGTTTCAGACTGCTCGACGTGCCGCTGATCAGGGGTGAGGAGAAGGGGCGGCCCTACGCCCTGCAGACGTGGGGCCTGAACCGCCCCTGATTGACCGGTCGTATACCCCACTGGAGCCCTGCCCGCATCTGGATCGGTTCGACATCTGACATCCGCGTCTGACATCCGCGTCCGACATCAACGGCAGCGGCCGTAGGCAGGCTTGTAGTACCCCCATGACCGATGGCTCCCCAAGTCCCCACGGCTGAGGCCGCCGTGAGTCGCACTCCTGAAGCGGGTGTCGCTGGTGCCCTGAGCGGCCGGGGCGGGGCGCGCAACATCGGCGCGCACCGTCCCGGCGGAGTGTGTTTGGCGTTCACGCGAGCGGCAACGCGAAGTCCATGAGTCAATCGAACAGCGGCACGAATCAAGGTTCCGCATCCAAGCGGAGTGCATCTGCCAAGGCCCGGCGGGCTGCTACGAAGGCGACTGCCCCCGCGTCGCAGGCGGCGGACAAGGCAGCCGAAAAGACCGGTGACGTGGCGTCAGCGGCCGAGGACGCGGTCGAGCGTGCGGCCGGGACGGGTACCCAGGTCGTGCACGGCGCGGCCGAGCGTGTCCAAGCCGGTCGCCGGGCCGTCATCGCCGCCTCGGGACAGGCCGTCGCCTTCGCCAAGACGGCATGGACGTTGATCGCCCATCGAAAGCTCCTCGCCGCCGGTGTGGGTGCGGGCTTGTCGGCGTTGGGTACCACGTCATACCTGGCGGGCCGTCGTGCGGGGCGCCGCACGCAGGGTCCGATCACCCGTCTGACCGGCGGGCGGATCTGAGGCGACGGGCGAGCCCCGTCGCCTCGTAGCGGGCCGCGAGGGATGCCCGGCCGCTCGAGCGGCGCGTCTTCACGGGGTCGGTACAGCCCGGCCGTCCGGCGATCCGCCCCGTCCAGGTCGACGGGAGCCCTACTCCCCCGGTGCAAACTGGCCCCGGCCCGGGGGATGGTGAGCCGGGGCCAGGGCTGTCAGGTCGTCGGCGGCAGTGGGATGTTGTGGGTGTGGCGGAAGAGGTTCTGGGCGTCCAGGGTCGACTTGAGGGACTGGAGGCGGGTGTAGGTCTCCGGCTCGAACAGGTCGCGGACCTGGGGCTCGGCGACAGGCGTGCCGTCGTTGTAGACGAAGTTGAGGCTGCGGCCCACCGTCCACTGCTTGAGGGCGTCGTAGACCCGCTGGTGGACCGGGCGCGCGGCCTCCGGCGGGGCCGCCATGCCGCCGGTCATCAGGCGGAGCACGTACTGGGCCGAGCGGCCGCCGACCGCGCTGGGGTGGGCAGGGGGTCGGGAGAGGGCGCCGCCCAGGTGACGGATGTCGATGATGCACGGTACCGGGGTGCCCGGGCCCGCCAGATCGATCAGGGTCTGGAGGGCGATGGGGTCCAACTCCCGCAGCAGCACGTTGCCGCCGAAGTAGGCATGCGAGAACGTCGGGTCGTGGTAGACCGACCCCGCCTCCTCGTACGGCATCTCGCGTACCGAGTCGATCAGTCGGGGGCCGAGCGCACGCAGCGGCTCCACCAGGCGCTCGCCGTCCTCCGCGCTGCCGTTGAAGACGAGCCGCACGTGGGCGACGTACTTGCCGCGCAGCGGCTCGGGGAACGCGGGGGCCGGCGGGTAGCCCATCAGCCCGATCGACGAGGTGAGTTGCTCCGGCACCGTCAGCGTCCACTCGTGGTACGCCCGCAGCAAGTCCACCGGGTCGTCGGCCTCGAAGTACAGGCCGCCGCCGTAGAAGCGTGCCACCGGGACCAGTTCCGTCTCGACAGCGGTCACCACGCCGAAGGCGCCACCGCCGCCCCGCAGCGCGAAGAACAGGTCCGGGTCCGACTCCGCCGTGACGTGGCGCAGGGTGCCGTCCGGCGTGACCACGTCGAGGGAGCGGACGAGGTCGGAGGCGTAGCCGAACTCACGGCCCATCAGTCCCGTGCCGCCGCCGAGCAGATAGCCCACCACGCCCACATGGGGCGCCGATCCGTTGAGGGGGGCCAGGCCGTGCGGGGCCGCGGCCTTGATCACCTGTTCCCAGCGCACGCCCGCCTCGACCCGTACGGTGCGGGCCTCCGCGTCCAGTTCGAGGCCGGTCATCCGGTGCGTGCTGATCAGCACCCCCTCCCCGCGCAGAGCGGTGACGATGCCGTGACCGGTGGAGTGCACGGCCACCGGCAGGTCGAGGCCGGCGGCGAACCGCACCGCCGCGCGCACGTCGTCGGCGCACGTCGCACCGACGATCACGGAGGGTTCGTGCCGGAAACCGGCCTGGAAGCCGGACCGCTCCTCGTCGTAGCCCTCGTCGCCCGGCCGCAGCACAGGGCCTTTCACCTGCCCGGTCAGGCCTTCCAGGTCGACGTCGACGCTCATCTGCTCGTTCCTTTCCAGGGGGGTCAACTGCCACCCTGCCGTTGCCTGTGTCGGCAGTCGATGGATGGGCTTGTTTGCACACCGCGCCGGTTGCTCGGCCCGGGTCGGTCGGTGATGCGGCCGCCGGTCAGTCGGTGAGCCGACTGGCGGTCAGTCGGTGAGCCGACTGGCGGTCAGTCCGTGATCCGGCTGCCGGTCAGTGCGTGATCCGGCTGCCGGTCAGTGCGTGATCCGGCTGCCGGTCAGTGCGAGACGCGGCGCCATCGGAGTACGCGCAGCTGGGGGCGGCCCACCAGGGCCCGGCCGCGCAGCTCCAGTTCGTCCCGGGCGACGAAGACCAGGTCGCGGATCTGGTCCGTGCCCAGCCACGACCTGTCCGGCGCCAGGTCGATCGTGTGGACGACGCGGTCGCCGTCCCGGCGCCAGGTGCCCGCGTAGCTCATGTAGTCGGGCCGGCCGGGCTGCGCGGGACCGGTGCGCATCATCGTCACGGAGAGCCGGCCGCCCGGGGCGTAGACCAGCAGGCCCGCCGGTGCGGGCCCGAGCGGGCCCTCGTGCACGGTGCCGTCGTCGTCCAGGTCGTGGAAGGACCGCAGGGACCAGACGCCGGTCAGGTCCTCGTCGGTCTCCCACGGGCCGGCCGCGCGACCGGTGGTGTCCCGTGCCGTGGGGCGGGCTCCGCGTCCCGTGCCGTCCGGTGCGGTGAGCTGTGCTGTCGTCGGGGGGTGCATCGGCGTCTCCCTTCCGGGGCGCTCAGGCCGCGGGAGCGGCGGGTTCAGGGGTGTCGTCGCCGGTCATGCCCCGTTGGGCCCGGCGGGTCGTCTCCTCGAGCGGCTCGGGCGGCAGCGCGCTCACCTCGTCGAGGCGGGCGGTCTGCTCGTCGGTGAGGCGCAGGTCGAGGGCGGCCAGGTAGTCCTCCAGATGGGCGGGGGTGCGCGGGCCGATCACCGGCACCAGCGTGGTGCCGCTGCGCCGGGCGCGGTGCAGGACCCAGGCGACGGCCACCCGGGAGGCGGGCTCCCCCGTCTCCGCGGCGACGGCCAGGACGGCGTCCACGACCGCGGTGACGCGGGCGCTGGACTCCGTACGGATGACGCGTCCGCCCAGGTCGGTCAGGCGGCCCGCGCTGCTCGTGCGGTACTTGCCGGTGAGCAGTCCGCCGCCGAGCGGCGACCACAGGGCCGCGCCGAGGCCCAGGGCCTCGGCCATGGGCAGCAGGTCGCGGTCGGCGGTGCGTTCGGCGAGGCTGTACTCGGTCTGGATGCCGATCAGGGGGGACCAGCCGCGCAGTTCGGCGATGGTGGCGGCCCGGGAGACCCGCCATGCGGGGAAGTTGGACAGACCCGCGTACAGGATCTTCCCCGCGCGCACCAGGTCGTCGAAGGCAGCCAGGATCTCCTCGACCGGGGTCACCGGGTCGGGGAAGTGCGCCCAGTAGATGTCGATGTGGTCGGTGCGCAGCCGCCGCAGGCTCGCCTCCAGCGAGCGGATCATGCTCTTGCGGCTGTTGCCGGGGCGGGGGCCGGCGCCACGGGCCGTGTCCCCGGGGGCCCGGGAGGCCCCGGTGCCCAAGGTGTACTTGCCGGACAGCACGAACGCGTCGCGGTCCGCCCCGACGAACTCGCCCACCAGTTCCTCGGCCTGGCCGCTCTGGTAGTAGTCGGCGGTGTCGATCAGGGTGCCGCCGGCCTCGGCGAAGCGCTCGAACATCCGGCGGGCCACGGCCGGCTCGGCCCCGGCTCCCCAGCGGGTGCCGAAGTTGACGGTGCCGAGCCCGTACTGGGAGACCCTCAGGCCGGTCTTCCGTCCGAAGGCGGGACTGCGCATGGCTGGGCCTCCTCAGGCGGCCAGGGGGATGGTGGGCCGATCGCCGGGCACGGCGCCGAGCGCGGGCCAGTCGACCGGGGCGCCGGCCGTCCACAGCGTGCCGAGCGTGGTCAGCAGTCCGGCGGTTTCGGGAGTGCGGGCGCCGGGGTGCGGCAGCGACGAGAGGGCGGTGGTGCCCGGAGGCAGGTCGGAGCGTCGTTTGACGAGTCCGGTCAGGGCGGGGCCGGGGCCGGTCTCCAGGAGGACTCCGGGGGCGTCGGCGAGCAGGGTGGCGACGGCGTCGGAGAACCGCACGGTCTGCCGCAGGTGCCGGGCCCAGTAGTCGGGGTCCGTGGCCTGCTCGGCGGTGATCCAGGCACCGGTGACGCCTGAGACGAACCTCTCCGCGGGCGGGCGCAACCCGATCCCGGCGGCCGCCTCGCGCAGCCGGTCCACGCAGCCGTCCATCATCCTGCTGTGGAAGGCGTGCGAGACGCGCAGGCGGCGGCCGGGCGTGCCGGCGGAGGCGAGCCTCTCCTCGACGCGCGCGATGGCCTCATCGGTTCCGGCCAGCACGCACGAGTCGGGGGCGTTGACCGTGGCCAGGTCGGTGCCCTCGGTGAGGTACGGGGCGAGTGCGTGCTCGGGGAGCGGAACCGCGAGCATCGCCCCGGGCGGCGCCTGCTGCATCAGCCGGGCGCGCAGGGCCACGAAGCGCAGGGCGTCCGGGAGTTCCATGACCCCGGCCAGGGTGGCGGCGACGTACTCGCCGAGGCTGTGCCCGATCATCGCGGCGGGCCGCACGCCGAGTGCGATCAAGGTGCGGGCCAGGGCGTATTCCAAGGCGAACAGGGCGGGCTGTGCGGCCTCGGTCTGCCGGAGTCCGGCTCCCGTCGCGTCCTGGAGGACGGGGCGCAGGTCCATTCCGGCGGCGCTGTGCAGCAGGTCGAGGCAACGGTCCAGTTCGGCGCGGAAGAGCGGGAGGTCGCGGGCGAGGGCGAGGCCCATGCGGCCGTACTGGGAGCCCTGGCCGGGGAAGACGAAGGCGATGGCGGGCGGTCGGCCGTCCGGCCGCTGCGGCGCTCCTCCCGGTGCCGTCGGCGCCGCTCCCGGCCCCGTCGGCACTCCTCCCGTTACCGCCTCCCCAGCGGCCTGCCGGAGTTCATGCCGTGCCTTCTCCCGCTCCCGCTGCAGTGCCTTCGCCAGGTCCTCGTCGGTCTCCCCCACCGCGAAGGCGCGGTACGGGGGTACCGGCGCGGTCACCGCCACCACCCGGTGGGCCCCCGCCCTGACGTGCACAGTCCCGCCGGGAGGCTCCTCCCCCAGGAGGCCGCGGATCCGGGCGAGCAGCCGGTGCCGCTGGTCCGGGGCGCGGAAGTAGAAGTGGCCCCCGGGCAGGTGGACGGTCTCGAACGGCCCCTCGGTGTGCTCCCGCCAGTTCTCCACGCGCAGGGTCTCGCGCTCCTGTTCGCCCGCGAAGACGGTGAGCGGGATCTGAAGGGGCGGGCCGGGCTCGAAGTGGTACGTCTCGAAGATCCGCAGGTCGGCGCGGAAGGTGCCGAGCACCATGGCGCGCAGGGCGGCGTCCTCGTGCACCTGGGCGGGCAGGGCACCCCAGCGCCGCTCGACCTCGGCGAGCAGTTCGTCGTCCGGGAGGGTGTGGACGGTCGTGGCGGCGCGCTGGTGGGGCGGGGGCGGGCTGGAGGACAGCAGCAGCCGGGTCGGCAGCGGCCGGCCCACGCGGCGTAAGGCACGAGTCACCTCGAAGGCCACCAGTCCGCCCAGGCTGTGACCGAAGAAGGCGAACGGGCGCTGCGGGTCCAGGACCGCGACCACCGCGTCGACCAGCTCGGGCATGCCGGTGACGGGGG
The DNA here is from genome assembly GCF_025642135.1 of Streptomyces cynarae. Classification (NCBI taxonomy): domain Bacteria; kingdom Bacillati; phylum Actinomycetota; class Actinomycetes; order Kitasatosporales; family Streptomycetaceae; genus Streptomyces; species Streptomyces cynarae. The sequence goes on from NZ_CP106793.1 coordinate 3,166,080, forward strand.
GCTCGGCGTGCCGCGCGGCACGGCCGGGGAGTTGGATGCCGTGGACCTCGAGCTCGGGCAGTTCGTCGCCGAAGCGGACGTACTCGCCGGGCGAACCCCCTGCGTGGGCGAAGCAGTACAGGTCCGCGACGGCGTCGGGGCGGCGGGTGCGGGTGACCAGCCACCGGCCGCGTGGCGTACCGGCGTTCATGGGTGGTGCTCCTTTCGGGAGGCGGGGGCGGGGCTCACGGCGGGGGCCGTCAGGCGACCGGGGCCGGTTCGGGTGTGCGCCCGCCGAGCCGGTCGGCGACCAGGGCCGCGAACTCGGCAGGGGTCTGCGCGTCGTAGAGCACCGACGACTCCAGCTCCACCCCGAACGACTCACGCGCCAATGCCAGCAACTGCGTCGCGACCAGCGAATCCCCACCCAGATCGAAGAACCCGGCATCCGGACCCACCGACTCCAGCCCCAACGTCCGGGCGAACAACTCCGACACCGCCGTCAGCACGTCCGGAGCACCAGAAGCCTGCGGCACGACGGCAGTCGGGGCTTCCGGGGCCGGGGACGCCTTGGGCGTGGCGTCCGGGGAGGCGGGGGCCAGTGGCTCCACCACGTAGCGCCGGCGCTCGAAGGGGTACGTCGGCAGTGCCACCTTGCGGCGCCGCCCGGCCCCGTGCACGGCGCTCCAGTCGACGGACAGGCCGCCGAGCCAGAGCCGGCCGAGGGCGGTCAGCAGGGCGGCGCGGGCGCCGAGCGCACCGGCCTCCTCGGGCAGGACCGGCAGCAGCGTGATGCCGCGGTCCTCGGCCGACGCGTCGGCGCCTGCCGTGCTGACCTGGATGTCTTCCGTGCGGGCGGGGACACCCCCGTGCGGACCGGGATGCTCGGGTCGCGGCGGGTGACGCCGCTGTCGCCATCGGCCTGGGCTCCGGGGCGGCCTCGGCCCCCGCCCGGCTCCGGCCCCGGTCAGGATGAGGCGCACCGCGTCCTCGACTGTGTACACCCCCGCCACGGTCTCGGCGACGAGCGCGCCGGTGCCGTGTCCCGCGACCGCCGCGGCACGGACGCCCCATGACTGCCACAGCCGGCCCAGGGCCAGCTCGGTGGCGAAGACGTCGAGGGCCTCCGGGACCTCCGCGTCCGGGTCGGCGAGGGCCAGGCACTCCTCGACGGTGCGCCGGAACAGGGGATCCGCGCTCAGGTCACGGGTGTCGGCGCGGGTCGCGGTGCCGGGGAAGAACAGGGTGAGGGGGCCGGCGGGGGCGGCGGCCGCGGAGTCGGTGAGGCGGCCGCGGTCCAGGCCGTCGAGGACGCGTACGGCGTCCGCGGGGCCGTCGACGACCGCGCAGCGGCGCACGGGCAGTTCGCGGCGGCCGGTCTGGAGGGTCCAGGCCACGTCGGGCAGCGCGAGTCCGGGGCGGTCGCGCAGGTGGGCTGCGAGCCGGCCGGTCAGCGTGTCGAGGGCCGTTTCGGTGCGGGCCGACAGGACGAGCAGCTGGGGTCCGGGCTCCACCGCGCCCGGTTCGGCACCGGTGCGCGCCGGCTCGGGCGCCTGTTCCAGGATCACGTGCGCGTTGGTGCCGCCGATGCCGAAGGAGCTCACCCCGGCCCGGCGCGGCACGCCGCCGTCCGGGCGCCACTCGCGGACCTCGGTGACCACCTCGAAGGGGCTCGACGCGAAGTCGATCCCGGGGTTGGGCGCGGTGTAGTTCAGGCTCGGCGGCAGGACGCCGTGCTCCAGGGCGAGCACGGTCTTGATCAGTCCGGCGGCCCCGGCGGCCGCGTCGGTGTGTCCGATGTTGGTCTTCACCGCGCCGATGCCGCAGAACCCGGCGCGGTCGGTGTCCTCGCGGAACGCCCGGGTCAGGGCGGTGATCTCGATGGGGTCGCCGAGCGGGGTGGCCGTGCCGTGGGCCTCGACGTAGGTGACGGTGTCCGCGTCGACGCCCGCGACGAGTTGGGCCTCGCGGATCACGGCGGCCTGTCCGGACACGCTGGGCGCGGTGAAGCCGACCCGGTCGGAGCCGTCGTTGTTGACCGCGGAGCCGCGCAGCACGGCACGGATCCGGTCGCCGTCGGCCCGCGCGTCGGCGAGCCGTTTGAGGACGACGATGCCGACGCCGTCCCCGCCCACCGTGCCGCCCGCGGCGGCGTCGAAGGTGCGGCAGACGCCGTCCGCGGAGATGATCCCGCCCTCGATGTACGGGCTCTCCTTGGCCGGGACGCGCACCGCGACGCCTCCGGCGAGTGCCAGGTCGCAGTCGCCGGACAGCAGCGCCTGCACGGCGGTGTGCACGGCGACCAGGGAGGTCGCGCAGGCGGCCTGCACCACGACGGCGGGGCCGCGCAGGCCCAGCTTGTAGGCGACGCGGGAGGCCAGGTAGTCGGGGGCGTTGGCGACCAGGATCTCCATGTCGGTCACGGAGGGCAGCTCGTCCCGGCGCTCCTTGAGCAACTGCGCGTACGCCGTGTCGGTGCTGCCCGCGTACACGCCGACGCGTCCGGAGTGCCGGTCCGGGTCCTGGCCCGCGTCCTCCAGCGCCTCGACCGCGCACTCCAGGAACACCCGGTGCTGCGGGTTGAGCAGGCGTGCCTCGCGCGGCGAGAAGCCGAAGTAGTCCGCGTCGAACCACTCGGGGTCCTTCAACAGGCCGCGCGCGGGCGTGTACTCGCTGCCGCCGCGGGGCGTGGGACGGCGCGGGAAGCGCGTGACGGTCTCCCGTCCCCGCACGAGGTTGTGCCAGAACTCGTCGGCGTTCTCGGCTCCCGGGTACCGGCATGCCAGGCCGACGACGGCGACCAGGCCGTCGTCCTGCCCGGCATCCGCCCCGGCGTCGTCGATGCGGTCACTCACGGCCGGGCCCTCCGAGTCCGGTGCGGGCGCGGCGCGCCGCGAGCCGGGAGCGGCCGCCCCCGGGGCGTCGTGCCGTGCGGCCGAGCGGTTCCCCGGCGCCGCCGTCCCCGTCCAGGTGTGCGGCGAGCCCGCGCACCGTGGGGTACTGGAACAGGTCCACGAGCGGCGGGGCCGCGCCGAGGCGGGCGGTGATGCGGTCCTGCACCATGTGCAGCAGGACGGAGTGCCCGCCGAGGTCGAAGAAGTTGTCCTCGGCCCCCACCTCGGGCAGTTCGAGGACCTCGCACCAGATGCCGGCGAGGACACGCTCGGTGTCCGTGGCCGGGGGATGGGAAATCACCGGTCTTCTCCCCTGTGTCGCGCGGATGTCTTGCGCCGGATGACGGAGGACGGCCGTGGCTCCGAGGGCCGCGCCGCCGTGCGACTGACGCACATCCTCGGTTGAACGCGATCCGTCACCGAAAGCATCGTCCGGCGGCCCTCTCCAGGAATTCCATTCCCGGTCTCATGAGCGGTCTATAGAACGCCCGAGGGGCATCGCCCCCGTGCACGACCATGCGATTGACTCCTTCTCAGGAGGAACGATCCGGTGGGCAACTGCGGATCGTTGCCGATGGTTGAAATAGGCCCGTACTGTTCCCGGCGCTGTCTTCCAGGGGAGGAAACTCATGACCGCGCAGACCATGACCGGCAGGCAGTTGCCGGAGTTCCCGCTCCGCAGCGTCGAACGGCGCACGGACGTGGCCGAGGAGTACGCGAGGCTGGCGGCCGGCGCCCCGGTCACCGAGGTACGGCTGCCCAGCGGCCGCCCCGCATGGCTGATCGTGGGCTATCGGGAGGTGCGTACGGCGCTCACCGATCCGCGGTTCTCCCGGAACGAGGCGGTCCGCGACCCGGGCGGGCACCTGCTGGCCGTGGAGGCGGTCGGCACGTCGATACTCAACCTCGACCCGCCCGCCCACACCCGGCTGCGCCGCGTGGCCGCGCGCGGCTTCACCGAGGCGCGGATCGCCGCCCTGCGGCCCCGCATCACCGAGATGGTGGGTGAGCTCCTCGACGACCTGGCGCAGCAGCACCCCGACCCCGTGGACCTGTGCGAGGGCTTCTGCAAGGTGCTGCCCGTGCGGGTCATCGGCGAGATCCTCGGGGTGCCGCCGACCGACCGGTACCGGATCGAGAAGTGGCGCGACGGCCTCGACGCGCCGATCACCGGGACCGGCGCGCCGGACACCTCGACACACGCCGAACTCCTCGCGTACATCGACGAGTTGGTGGCCGAGCGGCGTGAGCGGCCGCAGGACGACCTGCTGAGCGTGCTGGCCCGGGCGGGCGAGGACGGTGAGGAGGAGGACGTCCTGACCGACCGGGAGATAGCCGCGCTGGGCGGCACCCTGCTGGTCGCCGGCTTCGAGAACACCGTGGCGCAACTCGGCCTGGTGCTGCGGGAGGTGCTGACCGGACCGGACGGGCCGCGCGGCCTGCCGCAGGACGAGGAGGCGCTGGCGGCCGAGGTCGAGGAGCTGATCCGGCGGCTGCCGATCGGCGACTACGGCGGCACGCTGGCCCGCAAGGCGACCGAGGACGTCGAGCTGGGCGGGGTGTCCATCAAGGCCGGCGACATCGTGATCGCCGCCGTGCAGGCCGCCAACTTCGACCCGGAGGCCTTCGCCGACCCGCGCCGCCACGACCCGGTGCGCGACACCGTCGCCCACCACCTGACGTTCGGCTACGGGGTGCACCGCTGCCTCGGCGCGCCGGTTGCCCGGATCGAACTCCAGGAGTCCCTCAAGGCGTTGCGTGACCGGTTTCCCGGAATGCGGCTCGCGGTGCCGGCCGAGGAACTGCGTTTCCACGAGGCCGCGATCAACCGGCGTCTGGTGTCCCTTCCCGTCGTCTGGTGATCACGCTCGTCACCGATTCCGGTCCACGGAGAATTCGATGCCCGTCCGTGGCCGGTGAAATACGGCGATGCCCGTCCCCCTGCCGGGGACGGGCATCGCCGCTTGCGCATCCGCAGGTCATCCGCGAATGACGCCTTTGGTCCGCATCAGGAAATGCGCGAGATAGCCGTCGTGCGGAATTCCGGTGTCGGTCCAGTAGGTGGGATGGTCGCCGATGTACACGTTCGCGATGCTCGGCTCGTCGAGGAACGCGTCGATCAGTTCGGTGTCCTGCGTGTACGCGCCGAGGATCAGCGTGTCGCGCAGGGGGGACACGCCCTGCGCGCGCGACCAGGGCGCCACCCACACGCAGGGGAAGGGCAGTTCGGTGCCGACGCGGTCGTCGGCGGCGCTGTCGAGCTGGTGGACGACGGGGCGGAGCACCGCGCTGCCGTCGCCCAGTTCCTCGACGAAGCCGTCGCAGCCGAGGTGGCAGCGGGCGTCCCCGGCGCGGTCCCGTACGTACTTCTCCAGGGCGCGCGCGGCGACCGCGGACTGCACCGGAAGGACCGCGTTCTCGTCCTCGGGCGGCAGGGCGGGCAGCGCCGCGAGCCGCTCGGCGATCGCCTCGGCGACCGGGGTCGGGTCGCCCTCGACCAGGACGGCCGTCGCGTTGACGCAGCCGGTGCCGCCGTGGTGGGCGATGGAGTCGACCACGGTGTCCAGGTGGGCGCGCCAGTCGGTGTCCGCGGTCAGCAGGATCTTGGACCGGCCGGGGGTCAGCGGCAGTACGGCCGGGTCGTCGGCGTACTGGCGGATGACCTCGTCGCTGCCGTACGCGAGGTCGGCGCCGCTCAGCAGCGCCTCGGCGGCGGCGTGGTCGGTGGGCAGCAGCACCACCTGGTCCTCGCCGAACCCGGCCATGCGCAACGCGCTCACCAGGCGGTGCGGGGTGAACGGCTCACGGCGTGAGGGGCGTACGGCGACGCGGTAGCCGAGGGCCAGGGCCTCGGGCCACAGGGTGTGCGTGCCGGGGTGGTTACCGGCGGCGTGCACGGCGAACACCTCGCCCCTGCGGGTCCACACGGCGCGCCCGGAACGGGTCAGCGGGTCGCGCCAGTCCCCGACCGCGCCGTGCGGGCGGGCGTGCTGGAGGCCGCGGTGGAGCTGGGCGGTGCGGTGCAGCGCGGTGCGGGTGGCGGCGCGTACCACCGTCAGGGGAACGCCGGAGACCCGGCTGACCGCGTGCTCGTAGTCGTCGACGGTGAGGCCGCCGATGGTCTCGGTGGCGAAGATGCGTCCGGCGCGCACGATCGCGGCGATCCGCTCGTCCGCGGGCAGCGGCCGGGCGCGGCGCAGCGCGGCCATGGCCCGGTCGACGTAGACGGCCGGGGCGAGGAGAGCTCGGCCACCGGCTGTCCGGAGACGTCGGCGACCGGGGCGCGGGTGCGGGAGCGGTAGGGCCCCGAGGGGCCGAGGACGTCCAGCTGGATCGGTCCGCCGTCCGGCGCCGGCGCGCCGGGCTCCGCCGCCGGGGCCGTCGCGGGCGCGGGTGCCGTCGTCCGGGCGGGTGCGGTCGTCATCAGTAGACCCCCTCGATGACCGTCTCGTTCTCGAAGGTGGCGACCGGGGCGATGTCGGCGGCCGCGTCGCCGACCCGGCCGGGCAGCGCCTCGACGCGGGTGGCGAGGTCGCGCTCCAGGTTGTTGGGCAGGAACAGCGCCTTGGACACGTGGTTCATGACCACCTGGCCGCGCTCCCCGTACGCCACGGGGCGGCGGGTGGCCGGATCGACGACGGAGAAGGTGACGTACGGCGAGAAGGTGTCGAAGACGCAGGCGTCGCCGGTGTCCCCCGCCCGCTGGCCCGCGATGCCGAGGATCATCGTGCTGCCGTAGTGCCCGTACAGGACGGTGTCCGGGAAGATCTCGGTGCGGTACAGGTGCAGGGTGTCGGGGTCGAGCTGGGTGCCTCCCCAGCGGATGGCCCGCACCTTGTCGTTGACGAGCTTCACCAGGTCGTCGCGGCGCACCAGGCGCTCCAGCAGGGCGGGGGTGATGGTGAGCACCCCGATGTCCTGGGTGCGCAGCACGAACGCCGCCTGGTCGATGACGTGTTCGGCGTATGCGTCGGCCTGGTCCCTGCGCCCCTCGGCGATGAGCTTCTTCACCCAGCGCGGGTCGAGGTCGACCTGGAAGCCGTACCGGCCGTGGGTGGCCGCGGACCGGCGGAAGATCTCGCCGACGATGTGCGGCCCGGACGGAGTCAGGCCCAGCCAGTCCACTCCGCGCGGGAAACCGTGCTCGTCCAGGTTGGCGTTGCTCCACTCGACCAGCCGGTCGAGCCAGTCGCGGGGGCACACCACGCGCTTGGGCGCGCCGGTGGTGCCGCCGCTCTCGTAGATGCCGACGATGTCCGGGCGGGGGCCGTAGCCCTTGGGGATCAGCTCGTGCACCGGGACCTTGCGCATCTCGTTCACGACGTTCGGGAACAGGTGCAGGTCGGCGTGGCTCTTGATGTCCCTGCGCGGGTCGAAGTCCAGGGCCTTGGCCCGCTGAAGCCAGTAGGGGGAGCCGGTCTCGGGGCTGAAGTGCCATTCCATCGCCGCCTGGACGAACTCGTCCGGGTCGGGGCGGCTGTCGAAGGGGAGCTCCAGCAGGGGGTTGACTGCGGTGGGCACGACGTCTCCTTGATCGTCTCACGGTGGGTGGGCGGGCGCGGCGGGCCCGGTCAGCCGGGGGTGTGGAAGGCGCGGTCGTACCAGACGAGGGCCTTGCCCGGAGCGCTGGTCCGGGTGCCGCAGATCGCGCCCAGTACGAGGACGTGGTCGCCGGCCTCCACCACCTGGTCGAGCCGGCAGTGCAGCGTCATCAGGGCGTCGGGCAGATACGGCAGTCCGGTGCCCGGCCACTCGGCGAAGGTCCCCTGGGCGAACCGGTCCTGGCCCTGCCGGGCGAAGCCCCGGGCGACGTCCTGCTGGTGCCCGGCGAGCACGTTGACCACGAATTCGGGTGCGGCCAGCAGGTCGTCGTGGCAGCTGGAGGTGCGGGCCAGGCCCACCGACAGCAGCGGCGGGTCCATGGACACCGAGGAGACGGCGCTGGCCGTGAACCCGCGCCGCCGTCCCACCGCGTCCACGGTGGTGACGACCGTGACGGGGGCGGCGAGCAGCGCCATCGCGTCGCGGAACTCCTGGTTGCCGATGAGGGAGGGCCGCGCGAGTGCCTCAACAGTCATGATTCACCTTCCGTCGCAAGCGGTCCGGGCCGTCAGAAACGGTCCGGGGAGAGGAAGCCGGCGTCGATCGCCGCGGGCTTGTGCTGCACCAGGTCGGCGAGGAGCTCGCCGATGCCCGTGGCGTGCTTGAACCCGTGGGCGTTGCACCCGCCGGCGACCACGAGCCTGCTGTCCCCGCCGGGGCGTCCGATGACGAACTGGCCGTCGGGGGTCTTCGCGTACATGCAGACCGCGACCTTCGACGGCACGTCGGCGAGGCCGGGCAGCTTCTCGGGGAGCAGGGAGCCGAGCTCCGTCCAGTCCTCGGGGAGGACCGCGCGGTCGTCGGTCAGCGGGTCCAGCGGGGTGGGCACCCGCCCGTGCTCCTCCAGGCCGAGTTTGACGTCGTGCCCGTTCTCGGCGCCGTTGCCCCACAGCACCCGGCCGCCCTCGATCTCGCGCATGAAGACGGGCAGGTCGGCGAGGCCGAAGCCGTCCTCGTGGCCCGCCCGGGGACGGAACCAGGTGATCGGCATCCGGTACGTCTCCACGGGCAGGCCCGGCACCAGGGAGCCGAGCCACGCGCCGGCCGCGACGACGACCTGACGGACCCGCAGTTCGGTCTGGGCCGTACGCACCAGCGCGCCGCCGGGCACCAGTTCGATCGCGTCGACACGGGTGCCGGTGTGGACCAGGCCCCGGCGGCCCGGGCCAGGCCGACGGCGGCCCGCACCGACTCCTCCGGGCGCAGGATGCCCGCGGACGGCTCCCACACGCCGATGTGGTCGGCGGGCAGCGCGGCCTGCCGGGGGAAGCGCTCGCGCAGCCGGGCCGGGGTCAGGGTCTCCACCTCGATGCCGTGGACGCGGGCCGCGCGCAGGGTGCCGCCGGCGATGAGACCGTCCTCGGGGCCGATCAGCAGACCGCCCGCGGGAACGAACAACTGCTGCCCGTGGGCCTGCTCCAGCTGGTGCCACAGCTCCAAGGAGCGGCGGGCCAGGGGGACCAGGTGGGGGTGTTCCAGGCAGGTGACGCGGAACATCCGGGAGCCGCCGTGCGAGGAGCCGAACGGGTGGCCCGGCTCATGGCGGTCGAGTCCCACGGCGTCGATGCCGCGCGCCGCCAGCTGCCACAGGGCCGAAGCGCCCCAGGCTCCCAGGCCCACGACGGCCACTTCCGCGTCCCACCCGGCCATGTCCCCTCCTCCTTCGGGCCGGCCACGGTCCGGCCGGCCGACGGCGTCCACCACACCACCCGGCGCCGGCGCGGGGCCTGAGTAGCCACCACTCATCCGGGTCCCCGGCCGGGAGGGCGCGGTGAGCGCCGTCTGACGACCGCTCAGTTGAGTACCGCTCACTCACGCTGCCCGGGCGGGACGCGTGGTCCGATCGGCGCGGCGGGAGACACCCGCGCGTCGAACACGGGGAACGGCCCGCGACGGCGGAGCGGTCGCGGACCGGACGGATCGAAAGAGGGACCGCATGGAATTCCGGATCTTGGGCGCCCCGGAGGTGGCCGCCGCACCGCGCGCACCAGGCGTGGCGCTCACCAGCCCGAAACAGCGCACCCTGCTCGGCGCGCTGCTCACCCGGCCGGGCGGTGTCGTCCCCGCGGAGCATCTGATCCGCGAGCTGTGGGGCGACTGCCCGCCCGGCAAGGCGGGCAACGCGCTGCAGGCGCACGTGTCGCGGCTGCGGCAGGCGCTGATCTCGGTGGAGCCGGAGCGGGCCAACACCCCGCGCCTGGTGGCCCGGGGTGCCGGATATCTGCTCCAGGTCCGCCCCGAGGAACTGGACCGCGCCCGCTTCCGCAACGCCGTCGAGCGCGGCCGGGCCCTGGTGGAGCGCGATCCGCGCGCCGCCTGGCGGCAGTTGCGCGACGCGCTGGCACTGTGGCGGGGGCCCGCCCTGTACGGCAGTGCGCGCGGACCCCTGTGCTCCGGGGTCGCCCGGCGGCTGGAGGCGGAGCGGCTCGACGTGCTGGAGCTGTACTTCGACTGCGGGCTGCGCGCCGGGCGCCACGCGCAGCTGGTGGAGGAGATCGACGCGGTCGCCCTGGCGCACCCCGGCCGCTCCCGCTTCCAGGAGCAACTGGCCCTGGCGATGCGCCGTGTCGGCGGCTACGACCTCCCTGCCGACGAGCCGGCTCCGCGCGAGTCCGTGACGCTCCCGGGCGGTCTCGGTTCGGGGCGGGAGGAGCCCGCATCGGGCCTGCGGCGGCCCGACACCGCTGCCGGGGGCTTCGGGGGCGGCGTTCAGGAGTCCGGGCCGGGCGTACCGAAGTTCGAGGCGTTCCGGGGCGGCGCCCTCGGCTGCAGCCAGGAGGAACTTGCACCGGACGTACGGGAATCCGAAACCGCCGCTGGCGACTTCGGGTTCGACCCCGAGGAGCCCGGACCGGGACGGCGTGTTCCCGGAGCCGTCCCGGGCGGCTCCGCGCTGGTACCGGGGAGGCCCCGGCCGACCCCCTACGGCACCGGCACCGGCCTCGGCTCCGGTTCGCAGGTCCACGCACCGGGCCGACGGGATGATGACCCCGCTACGGAGAGCTCCTCGCCGGGCCGGCACGGTCGTCAGGCGGAACCCGAGTCCCCTTGGGCGGGCCCCAGCGGTCATCGACCCGATCCCACGGCGCCGACGCCGAACGTGAGCGGTCGGCAGCCCGACTTCACGGCCCTCCACCCGGATCCGAACGGACGTCGGCCACGTCCCACGGCCCCCCGACCGGGCCCCAACGGTCGTCGCCCCGATTCCACGGTGCCCCGACCGGTCCCGGCCGGCCACCGGCCCGATGCCACCGCCTCCCGACCCGGCCCGAACGGACGTCGGCCAGACTCCTCGGCCCACCAGCCTCACTCGAACGGCCGCCCGTCCCAGCCCACGGACGCCGGGTCGGACCGGCGGCAGCCGGCGCCCGATGCGGAGGGGCGTCGGCCGGTCGAGGCCGAGGGCATGCGGGAAGCGCCTGCACGCGGCCCCGTCCCGGCCGGTCGGGGGCCAGGCGTCCCGGGGGCGCACGAACCGGCCGGAGCCGCACGCGGTGGCATCGGCGCCCGCTCCGGCGCCGCCGACGACGGCGACGTCGCGAACGGGCGCTCCTCCACGACCGGAACCGCCACCCGCGTCGCCACGGGCCCCGGCGGCACGGACGGCCGTGCTCGGCGCACCGGCCACGGCGACGACCGCGCTCCCGGTACCGTCCCGGGGTCAGGCACCACCGGGTCCGGCGCCGCGGGCCGCGACCCCGGTCACGCCGGCCCCGTACCCGCCACGAGCAGCGGCACCGGGCGCGGGGGCGGACTCGCTTCTCCCGGCCCCGGTCGGCCGCGAGCCGTGCCACGGGCCCCGCGGGAGACGGCGACTACAGGGCCCGGAGGTCGGGGTGTGTGGGTCAGCAACGGGCCGGAGCCGGAGCGGGCCGCGGAGCGGCGGGAGTTGATCCGGCTGCGCGAGCGGGTCGCGCTGCTCGCTTCGCAGCAGAAGGAGTTGCAGGCTCAGGTGGAGCACCTCACCGCGCTTCTCGGCAGCCGGCTCCCGGCGCCCGCTCGGACCGGCACCGCGAGCGCGGCACGGCAGCCGACCTGACCACCCGCACCACAGGAAGCGAGAGCCGCCACCGCGGCGCCGACGCCGATAGCGACGCCGGCCGGAGGCGCCTCCACCCGAAGGGGTCCCCCAGCGCCGTCCGTGCCGGCCTGGGGCCCCCGATGGAACAAGCCGCTCACCGCGTTCTCGCCGGGCCGGCTTCCGCCGTCCGGTCAGGCCGGCACCGCGAGCGCGGCACGGCAGCCGACCTGACCACCCGACCACGGGGAGCAAGAGCCGTCACCGCGGCGCCGACGCCGACAGCGACGCCGGCCTGGGGCCTCCTCCCGAGGGGATCCCCAGCGCCGTCCGTGCCGCCCTGGGGGCCCCGATAGAACAAGCCGCTCACCGCGTTCTCGCCGGGCCGGCTTCCGCCGTCCGGTCAGGCCGGCACCGCGAGCGCGGCACGGCAGCCGACCTGACCACCCGTACCACAGGGGGCCAAGAGCCCTCACCGCGGCGCCGGCGCCGACAGCGACGCCGGCCGGGGGCCTCCTCCCGAGGGGATCCCCAGCGCCGTCCGTGCCGCCCTGGGGGTCCCCGATGGAACAAGCCGCTCACCGCGTTCCTCGCCGGGCCGACTTCCGGCTTCCGGCTTCCGCCGTCCGGTCAGGCCGGCACCGCGAGCGCGGCACGGCAGCCGACCTGACCACCCGTACCACAGGGGGCCAAGAGCCCTCACCGCGGCGCCTGCGCCGACAGCGACGCCGGCCGGGGGCCTCCTCCCGAGGGGGTCCCCAGCGCCGTCCGTGCCGCCCTGGGGGACCCCGATGGAACAAGCCGCTCACCGCGTTCTCGCCGGGCCGGCTTCCGGCTTCCGGTCAGGCCGGCACCGCGAGCGCGGCGCGGCAGCGGATCTCGGCGCCCGTGCCGTCCTGCGGCGCGTCGTCCTGGAACGCCGGCATCACCTCGGCCGCGAACAATTCCATCGCGGCTGCCGCCCGGCCGTATTCCATGGCGCCCGGGTTGAACTGGAGGCTGAAGGAGAGATCCGTGCCGAACTGCTCGCGTACCGTCTCGATCTGGGCGAGCACGTCGGACGGATTTCCCGCCAGTACCTTGTTCGCCCCGAGCGCGGCACGGAAGTCGTAATTCCGTGCCTTCTCGAGGAACTTCTCGTACCCGGGATAGTCCGCCGATCCCCTCTCGGCGAGCGGGGCGACGGCCTTCGCCATGTGGTCCACGTAGTTGCGCTCGTAGAATTCGCCCTGCTGGTACGCCGTTTCCCGGTCGGCGTCCACATAGCAGGTGAATTTGATCTGGATGCGGCGGGCCGCCGGGTCGTGCCCCGCCGCGTCCCAGGCCCGGCGGTAGTGGACCAGCATCGCGGCCAGTTGCTCGGCGGAGGTGACCGACGGCACGACCTGCAAGTGGTGCCCGGCGGTGCCGGCCGCCGCGCAGGACTCGGCGCTGGACGCCGAGGCGATGTAGATCGGCGGGTGCGGGTCCTGGTACGGCCGGGGCAGCATGGTGACCGGCCCGAACCGGTGGAAGCTGCCCTCCCAGACCAGGTTCTCCTCCGTCCACAGCCTGCGGATCGCCTCGACACCCTCGGCGAACCGGGCCCGGCTCTCGTCCATGGACACGCCGAACGCCTCGAACTCCGTGGGCAGGAAGGCGCGTCCGAAGCCGACGTCGAGCCGGCCGTGCGAGAGGTGGTCGAGCATGGCCAGCTTGCCGGCCAGTTTCACCGGGTGGGTGAAGGCGGGCACGCACGCCCCGGTGGCCAGCCGGATCCGCGTGGTGCGGGCGGCGGCCGCCGTGAGCAGCGTGATCGGGTCGGGGCAGTAACCGCCGTAGCCCGAGAAGTAGTGTTCGACGGTCTGCGCCTGGGTGAAACCGAGGGACTCGGCCAGTTCGATGAGCCGCAGCGTCTCGTCGTAGTAGGCCGTCGCCGTTTTCTCGGCCGGGTCGATGACCGGAAAGAAGTTCACACCGAATTCCATGACGACTCCCTGTGGTCGTGTATGCGTCCTCGTTCTTGGACTCGCCTTGCCACGCACCCCACATTGCCCCCGACACGTCATCAACTGTCAAGGAAGGACCGGCGGCCGATGTCAGGACGTCAGCCTGGAGTCAGCAAAGGCCCGGATTCCTTCCCCCACTCCCCCGCATCCCTAAGCTGCGAATGCAGTACGCGATCGGCGAGCAAGTCGAGCTGGCAAGAAGGGGATGACCATGCGGGGAAGTTATTCCGTGCCGTACGCGAAACGCGGAACCATACTCGGCGCGGCCGAGGTCGCGGCTCTCGAGGACGTCGTCGCCTCTGACGACGCGCTGACGATGGGCGCCTGGCGGGAACGCTTCGAGGAGCGCTTCGCCCGCCATGTGGGGGCCCGTCACGCCCTGTCGGTCACCAGCGGCACGGTTGCCCTGGAACTGGCCATCCATCTGCTGGACCTACAGCCGGGCGACGAGGTCGTCGTCACCCCGCAGACGTTCCAGGCGACCGCCCAGCCGCTGCTCGGGTCGCCGGCCCGGGTGCGCTTCTGCGACGTACAACCCGAGTCCCTGAACATGGACCCGGTCGTTCTGAAGTCCCTGGTCAACGAGCGGACGCGGGCCATCCTGCTGGTGCACTACGGCGGCTGGTCGGCCGACATGGACGAGATCATGGCGATCGCCCGCGAGCGCGGCATCACCGTGATCGAGGACTGCGCCCACGCCCTCGGCGCCCGGTACGACGGACGGCGCCCCGGTTCGCTCGGCGACATCGGCTGCTTCAGCTTCCACTCCGCCAAGAACATCAGCACCCTGGGCGAGGGCGGCATGCTGACCTTCGACCGGGACGACTGGGCGGAGCGGATCGACCGGCTGCGGTCCAACGAGATCGACGGGGTCCTGACGGCGGTGCCGGAGCCCACCGCACCGGCCCCGGAGCTGCTGCCCTGGATGAAGTTCACCTCGGGCGCCTATGAGCGGGTGGTCTCCGAGTTCCGCAGGCCGGGCACGAACGCGACCCTGTCGGAGGCCGCGGCCGCCGTGGGTCTCGTGCAGATGGACCGGCTCGACACACTGGTGGCCCGGCGCCGCGCGATCGCCGCGCGCCTCGACGAGGTCGTCGCCGCCCACCCGTACACCCGCGTGCAGCGGCCGAGGCCGGGCATCCAGCACGCCCAGCACCTGTACACCTGCTTCCTGGACGGCCCGGACGGCGCCCGCGAGCGCCTGGTGCACGGCCTCAACTCCCGTGGCGTGGAAGTGCAGTTGCGCTACTTCCCGCTGCACCTGCTGCCGGAGTGGCAGCAGCGCGGCCACGGCACCGGCGAGTGCCCGGTCGCCGAGCACCTGTGGTTCCACGAGCACGTCAACCTGCCCTGCCACCCGGGGCTGTCCGACGCACAGGTCGACCACCTGGTGAACGCACTGGACGAGGCCCTGGCAGAGGCGCTGGCCCCGGCCGCCGACGCCCAGCCGGTCGGCGCGGCTCGCGGCTGACCCCTTCCCACCTCCCCTTCTTCCCGAGGAGCCCACCATGCCCTTCATCGACGTGAAGCTCTACGAGGACCGCCTCGACGAGCAGACCGAGGCCGCGCTCATCGCCCGCCTCACCGAAGCCGTCGGCGACGTGTTCGGACCCGGCGCCGCCGAACAGACCTGGATCGCCGTGCAGGGAGTGCCCCGCAGGCGCTGGGGCATCGGCGGCAAGCCCGGCTCCGCCGACCAGTAGCGGCCCCTGAGCGTGCGCGGAAGGAGGACCGTGAGGTGAAGGTCGACGACATCTACCTGGCCGGCGTGGGCACCTATCTGCCCCCGGCCGTCCCCACCGAACAGGCCGTGAAGGCCGGCTGGTGGGACGCCGACGCCCGGGAGGCGTCCGGCATCGAGTCGGTGACGGTGGAGAGCGGACTGCCCGCCCCCGAGATGGCGGTGCGCGCGGCGCGCACCGCGCTGCGCCGCTCCGGCCACCGCCCCGAGGACTTCGCGTCCCTGCTGCACACCGGCACCTTCAGCCAGGGCCAGGAGGGCTGGTCGGCGCAGCACTACGTGCTGCTGCACACCCTCGCCACGCCGATCAGCGCGGTCGAGGTGCGCCAGGGCTGCCTGGGCATGCTGTCCGCGCTCGGCATGGCCGCCGCGCAGCTGGCCGCCGCCCCGGAAGGCAAGGACGCGGTGCTGCTGACGGGCGCGGACACCTTCTCCACTCCGCTGGTGGACCGCTGGCGCGCGATGGACCTGTTCGTGCTCGGCGACGCGGGCTCCGCCCTGGTGGTCTCCCGCCGCTCCGGCTTCGCGCGGCTGCTGGCCGTCGGCTCGCTGTCGGATCCGCACATGGAGTGGCGCCACCGCGACGGCCGCGTGCAGCTGCCGCCGCAGCAGCCGCAGGAACGGCTGATGGACTTCCAGTCGCGTTCCGACTACTGGCGGCGCAAGTGGGCCGAGGGGCACACCCCGCCGGGCGGCAGCTGGCAGGAGCT
The DNA here is from genome assembly GCF_025642135.1 of Streptomyces cynarae. Lineage (NCBI taxonomy): Bacteria > Bacillati > Actinomycetota > Actinomycetes > Kitasatosporales > Streptomycetaceae > Streptomyces > Streptomyces cynarae. Next base: position 3,182,012 of record NZ_CP106793.1, read on the forward strand.
GTGCGAGGAGGCCGTGCAGCGCACGCTCGCGGAGGCCGGGACCGCCATCGAGGACATCGCCCGCGTGGTCACCGTGTCCTTCACCCGGGACGCCCTGGAGGCGATGTTCCTCGAACCGCTCGGCTTCGACATCTCCCGCAGCACCTGGGAGATGGCCCGCCGTACCGGCCACGCCAGCGTCAACGACCTGGCGATCGGCCTCGAGTACCTGTGGACCACCGGCCAGGTGGTGCCCGGGGACCGGGTCCTGCTGGTCGGCGCGACCCCGGGCATGGAGTGCGGCTGCGCCGTGGTCGAGATCACCGCGCCGCTCACCGACGAAACGGACGCCGCGTCCGGGTGACCGCCGCCGACCGCCCCACATCGAGTACGAGTTGAAGGAGACGACCATGCTCGACGGATGCACGCCCTGGCCGCAGGACGTCGCCGAGCGCTACCGCACCGAGGGCTACTGGCGCGGTGAGACGCTGCTGGATCTGCTGGACGAGTCCGTCCGCCGGGTCGGTGGCAGGACCGCCCTCGTCGGGCCGGGCACCCGGCTGACGTACGACGAACTCGACCGCCGCTCCCGGCGCATGGCCGCGGGCTTCAGGGCTCGCGGCATCAGGGCCGGGGACCGCGTGGTGGTGCAACTGCCCAACACGCCGGAGTTCGTCGTGGTCTGCTTCGCGCTGTTCCGCCTGGACGCCAAACCGGTGTTCTGCCTGCCCGCGCACCGTGCGGCCGAGGTCCGCCACCTGTGCGAGCTGTCGCAGGCGGTCGGCTATGTCTTCCCGGCCGAGCTGAACGGTTTCGACCACCTGGGGCTCGCGCGCCGGGTCCGTGACGAACTGCCCGCGTTGCTACACCTGTTCGTGTACGGCGAGGACACCGCCGGCGTCGGCGCGGTGCCGCTCGCAGAGGTGGACGCCGAGCCGGAGGAACTGCCCGCGCCGGACCCGTCGGACGTGGCGTTCTTCCTGCTGTCCGGCGGCACCACGGGCCTGCCGAAGCTGATCCCGCGGATCCACGAGGAGTACGCGTACCAGGCGCGGGCCGCCTCCCAGGCGTCCGGCCTGGGCGAGCGGGACGTGTATCTCGCGGTGCTGCCGGTCGAGTTCAACTTCACCTGGGGCTGCCCGGGTGTGATCGGAGCACTTCAGCAGGGCGGCACGGTGGTGTTCGCCGAGGAGCCCACGCCCGACGTGTGCTTCGCGCTCATCGAGCAGGAGGGGGTGACGATAACCTCCGTCGTGCCCAGCGTCGTACAGATGTGGCTCGACGAGGCCGAGTGGCTGGACAACGACATCTCCTCGCTGCGCACCCTGCAGATCGGCAGCGCGAAGCTGCACCCGGAGGTCGCCGCGCGGGTCGAACCGGCGTTCGGCTGCCGGCTGCAACAGGTGTTCGGCATGGCGGAGGGCCTGCTGACCTTCACCCGCGAGGGCGATCCGCAGGAGACGGTCCTGACCACGCAGGGCCGCGCGATCTCACCCGCCGACGAGATCCGCATCGTGGGCGAGGACGACCGCGAGGTGCCGGTCGGCGAGACCGGTGAGCTGCTGGCCCGCGGGCCGTACACACTGCGTGGCTACTACCGGGCGCCGGAGCACAACGCGCGCGCCTTCACCGCGGACGGCTTCTACCGCAGCGGTGACCTGGCCCGGCTCACCGAGGACGGCAACCTGGTGATCGAGGGCCGCATCAAGGACGTCATCATCCGCGGCGGCGACAAGGTCCCGGCCGACGAGGTCGAGCGGCATCTGCTGACCCTGCCGGCGGTGGCGCGGGCTGCGCTGGTGCCCGTACCCGACACCTACCTGGGCGAGAAGACCTGCGCCTTCGTCGTGCCCCAGGGCACCCCGCCGTCCCTGGTGGAGCTCAAGGAGGCGCTGCGGGCCAGGGGCCTTGCCGAGTACAAGCTCCCGGACCGGGTCGAGTACCTCGGCAGCCTGCCGCTGACCGGGCTCGGCAAGGTCGACAAGAAGCGGCTGTCCGCGATCGCCCGGGGCGAGGACGCGCCTGCGGCCGCCGGTCTGCTGCCCGCCGGCTGACCGTCCCGCCGTCCCACCACCGAGAGGGAGGAACTCCCATGAACAGCACCATCCGAGCCGAGGACGAGGTGCGGGCGGCGGTCGCCGAGCTGCTCGGCACCGCCCCGCAGGAGGTCCCCGGCGACGCCCGCCTGGTCGACCTCGGGCTGACCTCGCTCCAGGTCATGCGGCTCGGCTCGCGCTGGCGCCGCGCCGGAATCCGGGTGAAGTACCAGGACCTGGCCGCCGAGCCCACCGTGAACGCCTGGGCCCGGCTCGTCTCCGAGAACGCCGAGAACGCCGAGAACACTGAGAACACTGAGAACGCCGAGAACTCCGGGAACGGGGAGAGGTGAGGAAATCATGGCCACCCGAGTACGGAAATTCCATGTCGCCGGAACGGCTGCCCGGCTCGCCCGGCATCTGCTGGATGCCGACGTGGAACAGCTCGTCCGTTTCTCCTGCGTCGGGGACGAGGTGACGCTCGACATCCCCGACACGCATTTCCACGTACATCTGCGGGAATCCGGAGACTCGTTCCAGCTGCAATTCCGGATGACCCATGACGGTCCGGCGAAGCCGCGTTCCTGGTCCCGTCGGCTGCCCGTGTCGGACGGGCTGCCCGGGATAGCCCGGTGCATCGCGGGCGACGTGCGCACCATGGCGCGCGAACTCGCCCCGCTCACGGCCGCGGCGGGGGTGTGAGCGCCATGACGACGGCTCTCTTCCCCCGTGCGCGACGCGGCGAACTGCTGGTCGTGGGGCTCTGCTTCGCGGCGATCGTGTGCGAGGGCTACGACCTGATCGTGTACGGCGCGGTGGTGCCGGAGCTGCTCCGCTACGAGCCGTGGCACCTGACGCCCACCGAGGCGGGCGCGATCGGCAGCTACGGGTTGTTCGGCATGCTGGTCGGCGCCCTGTGCGCGGGCGCGGTCGCGGACGTCCTGGGGCGTCGCCGCACCGTCCTGATCAGCGTGGCGTGGTTCTCGCTCGCCATGGCGGCCTGCGCGCTCGCCCCCACGCCCGGCTGGCTCGGGCTGTTCCGGGCGCTCGGCGGTCTGGGCCTGGGCGGGGTCATGCCCACGGCGATCGCCCTGACCGTGGAGTGCTCGGCGCCGCACCGGCGCAGCCTCAACAACGCGCTGATGTTCTCCGGTTATTCGGTCGGCGGGATCCTCGCCGCGGTGCTGGCGATGCCGCTGCTGCCGCGCTACGGCTTCCGCGTCATGTTCTGGATCGGGGTGCTGCCGCTGGTACTGGTGGTGCCTCTGCTGTGGCGGTACCTGCCGGAGTCGGCGGCGTTCCTGCGGGCCGAGGGCCGTCTCGCCGAGGCGGAGGCGGTGGCACGGCGCTTCACCGCCGGCCGGCCCGCGCCCACCGCGCCGCCGCGGGCCGGGCCTCCGCGCGGGCGGTGACACTCGCCCTGTTCTCGCCCCGCCACCTGCGGGCCACCCTGCTGTTCGCCCTGACGAGCTTCTTCGGACTGCTCCTCGTGTACGGACTGAACACCTGGCTGCCCGAGATCATGAAGGGGGCGGGATACCCGTTGTCGGGGTCGCTGCTGTTCCTCGTCGCGATGAACGCGGGCGCGGTGGCCGGCTCACTGCTGCTCGCACCGCTCGGCGACCGCATCGGCATGAAGCCGGTCACCGCGCTCTCCTTCGCCGCCGCCGCGGTGTCCATCGCCCTGCTCAGCCAGGCGACGTACGCGCCCGCGCTGTATCTGCTCGTCGCGGTCGCCGGATGCGGCACGATCGGCACCCAGATCCTGGTCAACGCCTATGTGGCGCTGCACTATCCGCCGCAGATCCGGGCGACCGCGCTGGGCTGGGCGCTCGGGATCGGGCGGTTCGGGGCGGTGGCCGGGCCGGCCGTCGGGGCTGCTGGTCGCCGCGGACGTCGGTGCGGCGGTGAACTTCTACGCCTTCGCCGTGCCCGCCGTGCTCGGTGCCGGCTCGGTCCTGCTGCTCCCGGGCCGCCGCCGCACCCAGGTGGCGGCGCCCGCCGCGCCGTCCTCCGAGCCGGTGAAGGCGGCGGCTTGACGGCCCCGCCTCCCGTCCGCGCGCTCCGGAACTCCTCGTCCGCCCGCCGTACCTGGCGGGCGGGCAGAGTGCGGGAGCGGACGGCCGGCGGGTGGAGGCCTCCGCCCGGGGTGCCGGGGACGGCGGTCCGGGCGGAGGCCTTCGTTCAGTCCGTCGGCGGCAGGGCCGGCACGGCCGTCGGTGCCGTGGCCTCCTCTGGTCCGCCGCTGCGGCGGGGCGGGCTGCCGGGCCGCCGCCGCGAGCAGCACCCCGAGCGCCATGGCTCCGCAGACCACGAGCAGGGCGGGCACGAGGGCCGCCACGAGGGAGTGGGACAGCACGGTGGAAGCCAGGTCGGTGATCTTCCGGGCCAGTTCGGGCGAGGCGTCGCGGGCCAGCGCGGGAGCGGACCGGCCGCCTCCGGCCGCGGCACCGGCCGCTGCCCCGGTCATCTCGTCCACGAACCGCCCGCGCAGCGGAGCGGGCAGCGCGCGGGCCGCGTCGGAGGCTCGCGGGGTCACGTCCGCCAGCAGTCGGTTCTGCAGCACGGCGACCGCGACCAGACCGCCGAGGACGGAGCCGAACTGGCGGTTGCTGTTGAGAACTCCGGACGCGGCCCCGGCGAGCCGGTGCGGGACGTCGTACGTGGCCAGGGTCTGCATCGGCCCGAAGGTGCAGCCGACGCCCGCACCCGCGACGGCGAACCCGGGCAGGAAGGCGTACCAGGGCGTGTCCACCTCGGCGATGAACGCCACCGAGCCGATGCCTGCGATGAACAGCACGAGTCCGGCGACCAGGATGTACTTGCCGCCGACCCGGTCCACGAGACGCCCGGCGACCGGGGCCACGGCGACGGAGACGACGGCGATGGGCGCCATCGTCAGACCGGTCTTGAGCGCGTTGTAGCCCAGCACCGACTGCAGGTAGATGTTCAGCGGCAGGAAGACACCGACCGTGCACAGCGACACCAGGACGTTCACGCCGTTCATCAGCGTGTAGTTGCGGTCCTTGAACAGCTCGAACGGGACCAGCGGGGAGCGGCCCTGCTTGCGTCGCTGGTCCAGCAGGAACAGCAGCAGCACCACGGCACCGGCGGCGAGCACCCCCGGGATGGTGATCCAGCCGTCGACCGTTCCCCAGTCGTAGCGCTGGCCCTCGGCGAGGCCGTAGGTGAGCAGCACCAGGCCGACGGTGAGCAGCAGCACGCCGACCGGGTCCAGCGAAGCCCGGCGGCCGGGGCGCACGTCGGTCAGCAGCAGGGGGCCGAGCACCAGGACGGCCACGCCGATGGGCAGGTTGATGTAGAAGACCCAGCGCCAGTCGGCGACGGTGATCAGCAGCCCGCCGAGTGTGGGGCCCGCGACGGTCGCCACGCCCGCGATCGCGCCCCACACGCCGAGCGCCGAGCCGCGCCGCTCCGCGGGGAAGACCGCGATGATGAACGTCATGGTCTGCGGCAGCAGTAGCGCCGCGCCCAGGCCCTGCACGAACCGGCCGGCGATCAACTGCTCGGTGTTCTGGGCCAGGCCGCAGGCCATGGACGACACGGTGAAGAGCACCACGCCGCCGAGGAAGAGGTTGCGCGGCCCCCAGAGGTCGCCGAGGCGCCCCGCGGTGATGAGGAACGCCGCCACGGCGATGACGTAGCCGTTGATCATCCAGGCGATGTCGGCGAGGGACGCGTGCAGGTCGCCGGAGATGCTCGGCACGGCGACGTTGATGATCGTCATGTCGAGCATGGTCATGAAGTAGCCGAGGGACAGCACCGTCAGCATGGCCCAGGGGTTGCCGCGCAGCTTCGTGTTCATGTGACTCCTTGGGAAGCGGTCCGGTGCGGGCGGCAGCGGCCGGACGCGTCGCCGCCGCCCCCGGCGGACCGAGTCAGCCGAAGAACGGCCGGTCGATGATCCAGAGCCAGGTGCCGTCGGGCTGGCGGTGGGCAACCTCGGCACGGGCGCCACCGTCGTCGGTGCGCGCCGTCGTCAGGGCGTAGTCGCCGCTGCGCAGCACGGGCAGCACCGTGCCCGCGTCGAACTTGGGCTTCTTCGCCAGCAGTTGGGTGTAGACCGCGCGCAGCGCCTCGTGGCCGGTGGTCTCGCGGCCCGGCGGGACGGCCACCACGGCGTCCGGCTCGTACAGCGCCAGCAGCCCCTCTACGTCCCCGGCGTTGCCGCGTTCGATGAAGAGCCGCAGCAGGTCCTCCGGGCTCTTGGCGGTTTCGCGTTCAGTCATCCGCGTACTCACTCTCCACATCGGTGTGCGAACGGCAGGCGGCAGCGGTGCGCGCGCGTGCCGGTGCGCACGGGCCTGCCGTCCGGGAATTGTGGCAGTGCATTCCGTTTCGGGGGCAGCGCGAAGTCCTCACTTGCACAGCGGACTTGCACACGGAATAGGTCCCGGCCGGGCGTTCGACTGCGTACATTGTCCGGGGACCCGGACGGGTCGTACGGTGCCGCGGATCCGAATGGCTTCCACCGAAGGAATTTCACCGCGATGACCGAAACCGTCACCTCGGAAGACACGGCTGAATTGCTTCCCGAATTCCCACTGCGTTTCGGCGAGGAGGAGTCCCGCACGGACGGAGCCCTGGCCTACGCGCACCTCGCGACCGGCGACCCGGTGACCCGGGTGCGGCTGCCCAGCGGCCGTCCCGCCTGGCTGGTCACCGGCTATCAGGAGGTCCGCTCCGTCCTCACCGACGCGCGGGCCTCGCGGCAGGCCGCCGCCCGCTCGGACGGCGCGCAGGTCCTCGCCGTGGAGCGGGTCGGCACCTCGATCCTCACCCTCGACCCGCCGGACCACACCCGGCTGCGCCGGATCGTGGGCCGGGGCTTCACCGCGCGCCGCAGCGAGGCGCTGCGGCCCCGCATCGCCGAGATGGCCGGCGAACTGCTCGACGACCTCGCCGCCGGACCGCGTCCCGCGGACATCAACGAGCAGTTCTGCATGCTGCTTCCGGTCCGGGTCATCTGCGAACTGCTCGGCGTGCCGCTCGGGGACCGGCACCGCTTCGAGGCGTGGCGGGACGCGCTGATCGCCCCGACCGGACCCGACCGGCCCTTCGACGCCGGTGCGCACCAGGCCCTGCTCGCGTACATCGGCGAGCTCGTGGCGGCCAAGCGCAAGGAACCGGGCGACGACCTGCTGAGCATCCTCGCCGCCGCCGGGCAGGGCCCCTCGGACAAGGACGACGCCCTGACCGATCAGGAGATCGTCGCGCTCGGCGGCACTCTGCTGGTCGCCGGCTTCGAGACCACCGTGGCCCAGCTCGGCCTCTGTCTGCGGGAGATCCTGGGCCGCCCGGAGGGTCTGCTGAGCGTGCCCACGGAGCGGACGGAGCTGGCCGCCGAGGTCGAGGAGCTGGTCCGCCGGCTGCCCATAGGCAACTTCGGCGGCACGCTGGCCCGGCAGGCGACGGAGGACATGGAGGTGGGCGGCGTCCGCATCCGCGCGGGCGAGGTGATCGTCGCCGCCACCCAGGCGGCCAACTTCGACCCTGCCGCCTTCCCGGCCCCGCTGGATCACGACCCTGCCCGGGACAACGGCAGCCATCAGATGGCCTTCGGCTTCGGTGTGCACCACTGCCTGGGCTCCCCCGTCGCCCGCATCGAGATCCAGGAGGCGTTGCTGGCGCTGCGAACCCGCTTCCCGGACATGCGGCTGGCCGTGCCCGACGAGGAGCTGCGGTTCGTGCCCGGCGCGGCCAGCAGGAGGCTGGAGCGGTTCCCGGTCACCTGGTGACCGGCAGTCCCCCATCCGGCGCTCCGGGCCCGGGAGGCCTCCTCCCGGGCCCGGTCGCATGCCGGGCCCACGCGCGGTCCGTCCGGCAACCCGCACGGGCCCCTCCGCCGCCCACGCGTTGCCGAGCCGGGCCCGCCTGGTCCGTCCGGCAACCCGCACGGGCCTCCGCCGCCCACGCGTTGCCGGGCCGGACCCGCACGGTCCGTCCGACCGCCCACACGGGCCCCCGACGCCCACACGTTCCCGAGCCCGGCCCGCACGGTCCGTCCGACCCCCACACGGACCCCCGACGCCCACACGTTCCCGAGCCCGGCCCGCACGGTCCGTCCGACCCCCCACACGGACCCCCGACGCCCACACGTTCCCGAGCCCCGCCCGCACGGTCCGTCCGACCCCCCACACGGGCCCCCGACGCCCACACGTTGCCGAGCCCGGCCCGCGCGGTCCGTCCGACCCCCAACACGAGCCCCCGACGCCCACACGTTGCCGAGCCCGGCCCGCGCGGTCCGTCCGACCCCCCACACGGGCCCCCGACGCCCACACGTTGCCGGGCCGGGTCCGGGCGTTTGTGAGTGACGTCCACTCAAGAGACGGGCACTGCCCGCGTGTTGTGCTGCTCTCCGCCGGTCACCGCACCGAAAGGAGGGCACGGGATGAGAGCCGGACACATTCATCTCGCGGGCATCGGCACCTGGCGCCCGGCCACCGCGCACATCCGTCCACCGGGTGCCTTCGCCCGTCCCGGCACCGCGCCCGCGGCCGGACCCGGGGCGATCTCCGGGTCCTGGACGGCCACCGGGCACGACTCGGCGGCCCGGTCGTCCCGGGCCGACCACGACGACACCACGGTCCGGCCCGGCCCCGAGGCCGCCGTGCACGCCGCCCGGACCGCCCTGACGCGCGCGGGGCTGCCGTACGAACGGTTCGGTGCGCTTCTGCACGGCAGCACCCTTCCGGCCGGCCCCGCACACCTGTCGGTTCCGCACTACGTCCTGCACCGCACCCTCGGCCGGGCCGTCACCGCGGCCGAGCTGCGTCAGGGACAGCTCTCCCTGCTGTCCGCGCTGGGACTGTGCGCCCATCTGCTGCGCGCACCGGGCGGCAAGGACGCCGTCCTGATCACCGGATCCGACCCGGCCGCCCCCGTACCCGACATCCGGGGCGACCTCGATGCCCGGGACGATCCGCACGCGCCGGCCACCGCTCCGGGCGCCCCCACCGGCCACGCGCTCGTCGTCTCGCGGCTCGGCGGCTTCGCCCGCGTGCTGTCGGTCGCCGAGAACTGCGACCCCGGCCACTACGACCTGCGCATCCCGCCCGGCACCGGTTGGGCCGCGCTGCGCGCCCGCACCGAGGACCAGGTCCTCGCCGAGGCCGGCCTCGCCCGGGGCGATCTCGCCGCGACCCTCAGCGGCGCGTCCGGCGCGGGCGACCTGGTGCCGGCCCTGGAGGAACTGTGCGCCACGGGTCGCGCGGCGCCCGGCGACCGGCTGCTGCTCACCGCCGCCACGCCGGGGCTGGAAGCGGGCGCCGCCGTCCTGGAGATCACCGCGGCCCTGCCCTGAGCCCCCTCCCGTGCCCGCACGGGCTGCGACCCACCTGAAGTCCCGTTCCCTACCCAGGAGGCCCGGACCATGGCGAACACCATTCCGCCGGTACCGCCCTATTCCCTGCCCACCCGCGCCGACCTGCCCGCGAACACCGTCTCCTGGACGGTGGACCCGCGCCGGGCGCTGCTGCTCGTCCACGACATGCAGCACTACTTCCTCAGGTGCTTCGGCGACCGCTCCCCGGGACCCGAACTCCTCGCCCACGCCACCGCCGTACGGCGCGCGGCGGCGGTCTCCGGCGTGCCGGTGGCGTACACCGCCCAGCCCGGCAGCATGACGCCCGCCGAGCGCGGCCTGCTCAAGGACTTCTGGGGCGAGGGCATGCGCGCGACCGCGGCCGACCGGGACATCCCCGCGTCCCTGGCGCCGGACCCCGGCGACACCGTCTTCACCAAGTGGCGCCCCAGCGCCTTCTTCCGCACCGGGCTGCTGGACCTGCTCCGCGACAGCGGACGCGACCAGCTGATCCTGTGCGGCGTGTACGCACACGTGGGCCTGCTGCAGACCGCCTGCGAGGCCATGGCGCACGACATCCAGCCGTTCTTCGTGGCGGACGCCGTCGCCGACTTCAGCGAGCGGGACCACCGCATGGCCGTGGAGTACGCGGCCAAGCGCTGCGCCATGGTCGTGACCGCGGCCGACGTGTGCGACGCCCTGGCCCTTCAGACCACCGGAGCCCTGCGATGACGTACCCGGACCTGCTGGACGCGCTGACCGGTCCGACCCCGCCCGCGGCGTTCGCGCTGCTGCACCGCCCGGAGACGGCCGCCGAGCGGATCGACCTGCTCACCGGCACCCTGCACCAGGCGGACGCCCTCGCCGAGGTGCCGCTGCCCGCCCCGGGCGGGCGCGCACGCCACGAGGCGCTGGTGCTGCTGCCCTACCGGCAGATCGCCGAGCGCGGCTTCGAGGCGCCCGACGACAGGGCGCCGCTGACGGTGATGAGCATCGAGCACCAGGCCTCGGCACCGGTCGGCGAGGTGCTCGACCGGCTCCCCGACGTGCCGCTGAGCGCCCGCGACCTGGGCTTCGACCTGGACGACGACGCCTACGCCGACGCCGTGCGCCGCGTCGTCGACGAGGAGATCGGCACCGGCGCCGGCGCCAACTTCGTCCTCAAGCGCACCTTCGTGACGCAGTTCGACCACTGGTCGCCGCAGGCCGCGCTCGCGCTCTTCAAGCGGCTGCTGCGCCACTCGGCGGGCGCCTACTGGACCTTCCTGATCCACACCGGGGAGCGCACCCTGCTCGGCGCGAGCCCCGAGCGGCACATCACCCTCGACGCGGGCACCGCCGTGATGAACCCGATCAGCGGCACCTACCGCTACCCGGAGTCCGGCCCGTCCGCAGAAGGCCTCCTTGAGTTCCTGGCCGACCGCAAGGAGGCCAACGAGCTGTACATGGTCGTCGACGAGGAACTGAAGATGATGAGCCGGATCTGCGAGGGCGGCGGCCGCGTGGTGGGCCCCCGGCTGCGCGCCATGGACCGGCTCGCGCACACCGAGTACTTCGTCGAGGGGCATTCCCGGCTCGATGTGCGCACCGTCCTGCACGAGACGCTGTTCGCGCCGACCGTCACCGGCAGCCCCCTGGAGAGTGCCTGCCGGGTGATCTCCAAGTACGAGCCGGACGGCCGGGGTTACTACGCGGGCGTGGCCGCGCTGATCGGCCGGGACGCCGCGGGTGAGCGCGCCCTGGACACGGCGATCCTGATCCGCACCGCCGAGGTGGACGCCGCGGGCACGCTGCGGCTGAGCGTCGGGGCGACCCTGGTGCGGGACTCCGACCCGTACGCGGAGGCCGCCGAGACGCGGGCCAAGGCGGCGGGCCTGCTGGCCGTGGTGCACGGCGACCCGGGCGCCACCGCGGCGGAACCGGGCGAGGTGTCCCCGGCCGCCGCGGCTGCCCGCCGGCTGAGCCTGCTGCCGGCGGTCGCCCTCGCCCTGTCCGCCCGCAACGAACCGCTGGCTCCGTTCTGGCGCGCCGACCCGCGGCGACGGCGGACGGCCGACTCGCCGCTGGCCGGGCTGCGGGCCCTGTTCGTGGACGCCGAGGACACGTTCACGGCGATGGGCGCCGACCTGATGCGGGCCCTGGGGCTCGAGGTCGTGGTGCGCCGGTTCGACGAGGCGTACGACCTCGACGGCAACGACCTGGTCGTGGTGGGCCCGGGACCGGGCGACCCCCGGGACACCGCCCATCCGAAGATCGCCCACATGCGGGCGCTCACCGGGGAGTTGCTGCGCCGGGGCACGCCGTTTCTGTCGGTGTGCCTGGGCCATCAGATCCTCAGTTCGGTCCTCGGCCTGGAACTGGTCCGCAAGGACGTGCCCAACCAAGGCGTGCAGCGCACCATCGACCTGTTCGAGCACCGCGAGGACGTCTACTTCTACAACACGTTCACCGCGGTGAGCGCGGCGGACACGTTCCCCGGCCCCGCCGCCCGCCCCGGCCCCGTTCAGGTCGCCCGGGACCCGGCCACCGGCGAGGTCCACGGGTTGCGCGGCGCGGGCTTCGCGTCCGTGCAGTTCCATCCCGAGTCCGTCATGTCACGGGCCGGCGTGCACACCTTCGAACGCCTGGTCAGCGGCCTGTTCCCGGCCCGTCTCCGTTCGCCCCTCCCCTACTCGGAACGCGAGGAAGTCGCATGAGCGCCCTTCTGCCCCCGTCGTCGTCCCTTGCCGTGCCCGAGGCGCTCCAGCAGCCGGTGTGGCCCGACCCCGAGGCCCTGCGGACCGTCCGGGATCGGCTGCTGACCGCGCTGCCGCTGGTGCTGCCGACCGAGTGCGACGTCCTGCGCCGGAGGCTCGCCGCCGTGGCGGCCGGCAAGGCGTTCCTCCTTCAGGGCGGCGACTGCGCGGAGACCTTCCGCGACCTGTCGCTCGACACGGTCTCACGCAAGATGGACACCCTGTTCGATACGGCCGACGAGCTGAGCGAGGCGATGTTCCTCCCGGTCGTGGTCGTGGCGCGGCTCGCCGGCCAGTACGCCAAACCCCGCTCCCAGCCGGTGGAGACCCGGGACGGGGTGACTCTGCCGTCGTACCGGGGTGACGCCGTGAACGGCCCGGAGTTCACCGCCGAGGCCCGCACCCCGGACCCGCACCGGATGCTGCAGGTGTACGCGGCGGCCGGGGCGACGCTGAACGCCGTGCGCTCGCTGCTCACCGAACGGCGCACGGCTCTCGGCCAGCGGGAGATGTTCGTCTCGCACGAGGCGCTCCTGCTCGACTACGAGCACCCGCTGACCCGGCCGGACGCCCGGACCGGCGACTCGTACGCGGGCTCCGGACACCTGCTGTGGGTCGGCGAGCGGACCCGGCAGACGGACGGGGCGCACATCGACTACCTCTCCCGGATCCGCAACCCCGTCGCGGTGAAGGTCGGCCCGACGGCCACGCCCGCCGAGGTGCTGGCCCTGATCGAGCGGCTCGACCCGGACCGGGAGCCGGGCGGCTCACGCTCGTCGCGCGGATGGGCGCCGACCGGGTGCGGGACGCGCTGCCGCCGCTGGTGGAGAGCGTCGCCGCGGCGGGCGGGCCGGTGGTGTGGATATGCGACCCGATGCACGGCAACACCTACAACGCGCCGTCGGGGCACAAGACCCGGCACTTCGACGCGGTCCTCGACGAGGTCACCGGCTTCTTCGAGGTGCACCGGTCGCTGGGCACGCACCCGGGCGGCCTGCACCTGGAGATGACCGGGGAGGAGGTCACGGAGTGCGTCGGCGCCGGCGTCGCCCCGGCCGACCTGCCGCTCCGCTACGAGACGGCCTGCGACCCGCGGCTCAACCGCAGTCAGACGCTGGAACTGGCCCGGCTCGTCGGTGAGTTGGCCACCCCGGTGGCCGGGTGAGCCAGCCGGCCGCGCGAAGGGCCCCGGCCGGACGGCCGGGGCCCTTCATGGAGGGGACGGACGAGAGGGAGGGGGCTCACAGATGGTGGGCGAGCTCCGTGCGGGCGGTGACGCCGAGCTTCCCGTACACCCGGTGCAGGTGGTTCTCCACCGTGCGCACGGAGACGACGAGCCGGTCGGCTATCTCCTGGTTGGACAGCCGGGAGGCGGCCAGCGAGGCGACCTCGCGCTCCCGGGCGGTCAGCCGGGCCGTGCCCGGGGCGGGTTCCGTCCAGGACGCCGATGCGGGTGCCCAGGGCGGGAGATCACCGTCGTACGCGGCGAGGAGCTCCGCGCACCGCACGCGTGCGGCGCGACCCCGACGACGGCGGCCGGCCGCCTGATGCGCGCGGGCGGCCTGCGCGGACGCCTCGGCGGCGAGCGGCGGCGCACCGAACGAGGCGAACCGGTCGGCGACCGTGTCCAGCGCGTCGCCGTCACGCCGGGCCAGGGCCCGGACGTGGGTGGCGAGCAGCGCCGGGTACCCGCCGTCGTCCTCGCGGACCAGCCGGGCGAGGTCCGCGGCGGAAGCCGCCGCGTCACCGACCCGGCCCGCCAGGTGCAGGGCGGTGACCGCCTGCTGCAGGCGCCCGGCCGCGGCCGCTCGGGAGGCGACCTCGCGGGCGCGGCGCGCGGCGCCCGCGAGGTCGCCGGTGTACGCGAGGACGAGGGCGTGCTCGAGGGCGGCGCCGTCCACGGCGAGCGGGTAGGCCACGGACTGCCGCTCGACCGCGCGGGCCTCGACGACGGTCCGTACGGCCTCGGTGTGCTCACCGGCCTCGGCGAGCGCACCGGCCAGCTGGGAGAGCGTCCAGGCGGGAGTGGTGAACCAGTCGGCGCGGTCGTCGCGGGCGCAGGCCCGCCGCAGCAGCGCGACGGCCTCGTCGTAGCGCCCGGCGCTGCGGTAGGTGCGGGCCCGCACCACCGCGCCGCGGATCTCGCCGCGGCTGCCCGCGCTGTCGTGACGGATCCCGTCGAGTGCGGCGGACAGCTCGGCGGTCCGGCCGGCGTGGAACGCGGCGCGGCTGGTCAGCAGCCGGGCCGCCAGCCGGTGTTCGGCCTCCCACCCGTCCATCCGGTCGCGCACCTGCCCCAGCAGCGCGAGCGCGCCGGCGGCGTCGCCGCGTTCGATCCGTGCCAGCGCCACGGGCGGCACGACCAGGGCGGCGGCGTCCGGGCCCGGGAGCCCGGTGCCGGCCGCGTCGCCGGTGTCGTCCCGCAGCAACTGCAGGACGGTACGGGCACCGAGCAGCTCGGGGTCGTCGGGGCGCCTCGCGGCGGCCGTCTCCACGAGCGCGGCGGCCTCGGGGACCCGGTGCAGGCCCCAGGCCAGGTTGAGGGCCCGCGCCGCCTCGTCCCCGGTTCCCCGGGCGAACTCCGCCTCCGCCTCCTGGTACCGCCCCTGCCCGGCGAGCGCCCGCGCCAGCAGGGCACCGGGACCACCCCCGCCGTGGTCCCGGTCGCCCTGCGCCGCGAGTCCCAGGCGGCCCAGGCGCTCGGCGAGGGCGAAGTCGCGGCGGCGCAGGGCCGCGTCGGCCGCCGCGAGCAGCCGGTGCGGCGGGAGCTCGTCGCCCGCGGCGAGCCGCAGCGCGACCGTGCGAGAACCGTCGTCGGTGCGGCGGGCGCCGGTCGCCTCGATGGCCTCCGCCAGCCGCAGCCGCAGCCGCCGGGCGGTCAGATCGGGCAGCCCGGCGGTGAGCACGGGCGCGTACAGCGGGTGGGCGAGGCGCAGCCGTAGCCGTTTGCCGTCGCGTTCGGTGACCACGACGCC
The DNA here is from genome assembly GCF_025642135.1 of Streptomyces cynarae. Taxonomy (NCBI): domain Bacteria; kingdom Bacillati; phylum Actinomycetota; class Actinomycetes; order Kitasatosporales; family Streptomycetaceae; genus Streptomyces; species Streptomyces cynarae. Next base: position 3,197,061 of record NZ_CP106793.1, read on the forward strand.
GCGCCGGTTGAGGGACTCGGCGGCGTGGATGAGGTCCTCGACCGGTGCCAGACCGGCCTCCAGCGGTCCGGCGAGGGCGATCATCGCGGCAAGCTCCGCCTCGTCGTCGGCGAGCGGGCCGAGCCGCAGCCGCACCATCTCGGCGAGCCGGTCGGAGGGCTCGCCGGCGGGGCCGTGCCACTGCCAGGTGTCGCCGCCGAGCCGCAAGGCGCCCTCGGCGAGCGCGGATTCGACGATCTCGCACAGGAACTGGGCGTTGCCCAGGGTCAGCGACCACAGCCCGTCCAGGCTCTGCCGGGCGATCCGGCCGCCGAGCCGGGCCCGCAGCAGGGTTTCGGCCGCGGCCGGGTCGAACGGCTCGACGGGGATCCGCTCGACCCGGCCCTCGACCCACAACCGGGAGACGCCGTCCGGCAGCGGCATGCCGGACGGGGCCGCCCCGAGCAGGGCGGCCCGGCCGGCGCGGACCAGCGTGTACAGCCGCTCCGCCGCGCCCGGTACCAGCAGGTGCACGTCGTCGGCCCCGACGACGGTCCGCCCCCCGCCGTCCGCCTCGCCGAAGTGCCGGTCCAGGTCGGTGGCGCGCGGGTCGTGCAGCCACACGGTGGTGTGCCCGGCGTGCCGTGCCGCCTGCATGGCGGCCGCGAGCAGCCTGCTCTTTCCGGTGCCGGGCTCTCCGACGAGGAGGGCGCCGCCGCGCTCCACCGCGGTGGCGACGTCCGCCAGTTCGGTCTCCCTGGCCGTGAGGGGCCATGCGGCGCCGGCGTACGGCGTGATCGGCATGGTGCGGTCACTCCTTTGTCCGCTGGGTGCTCCGGTGCCGGGCGCCGGCCGGGTGCCGGGCGCCCGTGGCGTCGTTCACGCCGGTGTCAGGCCATGAGTCCGGCGCGGGCGACGATGACCGCGGAGCCGCCCACCTCGATCGACTCCACGTGGTCGGCCCGGCCGGACGCGGTGGCGAGCATGGTGGACAGGCGCCCCATCTCGACGCCCTGCTGGATCTCGATCTGCCGGCCGAACTCGACCAGGCCGTGCCGGGCCAGGTGCAGGGCCAGCGGGCCGGCCGCGGAGCCGGTCGCCGCGTCCTCGACGACGCCGTAGGCGGGCGAGAACATGCGGTTGCGCCATTGCGCGCCGGATCCCGCGAAGCAGTTGGCGGCCATGTCCGGGAACTTGGCGAGCGCCTTGTGGTCGGGTTCGAGGGCGGAGAGCGCCTCGATGCTCTCGAGGCCCACGTAGACGTGCCGGGGGCCGTTGCGGTACGCGGTCACCGGCAGGGTGGAGGAGTCGAGGCCGAGAGCGGCGAGGAGTTCGTCGGCGTGCTCGTACACCTCCCAGGTCGGGATCGGCTGCCGCATCCGTGCCGAGACGATCCTCCCGTCGTCGCCGCGGTCGAAGACGAAGGGGATCACTCCCATCGCCGTCTCGAGCCGGAGGCGGTTGGCCCGGACCGACTCACCGAGCACGATGGCCGTGCCCAGCAGCGGATGACCCGCGAAGGGGAGCTCGTTGACCGGGGTGAAGATACGGATGCGCGCGTCGCCGCCCTCCTGGGGCGGCAGCACGAAGGTGGTCTCCGACAGGTTCATCTCCCGGGCGATGCGCTGCATCCGCGGGCCGGGTATGTCGGCCGCGTCCAGAAAAACGGCCACCGGGTTGCCCTCGAGACGCGTGCTCGTAAAGGCGTCAGCCACCATGTAGGCGTGCATCATCCGTCCAATCGCGCGGGCGCCGGAGCCATGTCCGTCACCTTTCTGTCGTAGGGAGGGGGGACGGCCCCGCACCCCGAGGTGCGGGGCCGGGGCGCGTCACGGCTGCAGGCGGCTCGTCGTCCAGCCCCGGTCGGTCCGCTGGTAGACCAGCCGGTGGTGCAGCCGGTCGGTGCGGGCCTGCCAGAACTCCACCGCGTCGGGGGTCAGCAGGTATCCGGCGAAGGACTCCGGCCGGGGCAGGGCGCCGAGCCCGGTGAGCCGGGCGGCCTCGGCGCGCAGCCGCTCCTCGTCGTCGAGGGGTTCGCTCTGCCGGGAGACCGTGGACATGGCGTGCGTGACCACCGGGCGCACCGCCCACAGGTGGTCCGCCTCGGCGTCCGGCAGCCGCTCGACGGGGCCTTCGAGGACGATCTGACGGCCGTTCTCGCGCCAGTACAGCACCGCGGACGCCCGGGGGCGCCGGGCAAGTTCGCGGCCCTTGCGGCTGCCCGCGTGGGTGGTGAACACCAGGCCGCGGTCGGTGATCGTGTTGACCTGGACGGTACGGCTGGAGGGGCGGCCGCCCTCGTCCGCGGTGGCCAGCGCCATGGCTCCCGGCTCCCGCACCCCTTCTTCGGCGGCCGTGCCGAACCAGGTTCTGAGCAGCCCGATGGGGTCGTCGGGGAAGGGCGGGTCCACCGGCGTCGCGGTCACGTGCGCCTCCGTCGTGCTCATACCTGCAGCGCGCGGCCGAGGCCCGCGAGGCTGGAGATGCCGGCCAGCTCGTGGATGCCTTCCGCGACGGCCTCGATGTCGAACACCGAGCGCTGAGTGGGCGGGTAGCCGATGAGTTCCGCGGCGCTGCGCGGATGCGGGGGCGCGGACGCCTCGGCCGACTCCCAGATGAAGACGGCGCCCCAGCGGTTGTGCTCCTGGTCGGCGATCCAGAATTTGTAGATCAGTCCGGGCTGGCGGTTCCATGCGTCGACGGCCTCGTCGCGCAGGAAGTTCCGCAGGGTTTCGATGGTCTGGTCGGATTCGCTCAGATCCCACCAGGCGACCATGGCCCTCATGACATGTGAACCTTTCTCGGGTGAGGCGGCGGGGGCCGCCGCCGTCAGTCGATGCCGCGCAGGATGTGCGTCTCGTTCGGCACGTCCTCGCAGCCGGCGAGCCTGATCGGCGCGCAGTGCGCCCAGACGTCCAGGCTCCGCGGCAGGCCGTACCGAGTGGTGCGCCGCGTGCGGCCCAGGGCCCGGCGGCGTGCAGCCTTTTCCTTCGGGGACACCACGACTCCTCGTCGCCGGGAACTCTTCGACGCGAACTCTTCGACGCGGGCTGTCCGGCACGGCCTTTTCGGCACGGGCCGTCCAGGGGGACTAGGTGGGAATTCCTTCCCGCTTGATCTGCGGGACGTCGATGCCGAGCGCGCGGAGCTGGTTGAACGGGTTCATGAATTCCCGGGCCTGCTTGATCTTTCCGTTCTCCAGCAGGAACGAGTGAATGAAGTGGTTCTCGTAATAGCCCTCGGGATAGCCGGGGAACAGAATCTTCCCCTTGCCGTCGCACTCGACCCAGAAGCGGTTCGGGTCCTGGGTCTCGTAGATCTCGATGTTGTACCAGACCCAGTCGGGGAAGCACCGCAGCGACCAGACGGCGTGCTCGCCCAGGCGGTCGCGGCCGTGGATGGCGATGGGGCCCGGGGTGTCGGCCGTCCACAGGCCGCCCACCCCGTCCTCCGTGAACAGGTGATGCCGCGTCAGGCGGTCCTGGCCCAGCGTGTGCATGTACGTCTCGACGGCGGCGCGGTTGGCGCGCCGCAGTTCGGCCTCGTCGGCGAAGACCGCGGTGTCGGCGGTGCCGTTCAGCTGTGCGGTGTCGGACACGGTGTCCTCCGGCGTCGTACGGACGAATGAGTGCTGCCGCCCGCCACCGTGGGACGGGTGTCTATAGCCGGGGAGCGCGCTGCCATATTTCGTCTATACGCGCGTGGCAACGTCCTGCCCGCGCAGCTTCCTGACGCCCTGTCCTGCTGAATCCGGGCCGACCGTTCGCGCAGAATGCCGGAACGGAGACGACTCCGCCACGGGGCAAGGAGAGGGCGATGGAATTCCGGCTGCTGGGAAATGTCGAGGTGCTGGGCGAGCGCGGCGCGGTCCCCCTGCCGGGTGCGAAGGTGCGCACGGCGCTCGCGGCCCTGGTCCTCGCCCGCGGCTGGCCCGTGCCGGACTCCGCGCTGACCTCGGCGCTGTGGGGCTGGCATCCGCCGGACACCCGGACCGCGCAGCTGTACACCTACATGTCGCGGCTGCGACGGCTGCTGGGTCCTTCGGTGCGGCTCGAGCGGCAGCAGTCCGGCTATCTGCTGCACGCCGAGGACGCCGCCGTCGACGTTCTGGAATTCGAGCAGTTGGCGGCCGAGGGGGCACGGGCGCTGCGCCAGCGGCAGTTCGAGCGGGCGAGCCGGCGGCTGGGGCAGGCGCTGCGGTTGTGGCGCGGGACGGCGCTCGCCGATGTGACGGAGCATCTGGCGGACGCGGAGCGGCCCCGGCTGGAGGAGGCCCGGGCACTGGCCCTGGAGGACCGTCTGGAGGCGGATCTGTCGCTGGGCAGGCACCGGGAGCTGATCGCGGAGCTGACGGGCCTGGTGCACGCGTTCCCGCTGCGCGAGCGGCTGCGCGCCCAGCTGATGACCGCGCTGTACCGCTGCGACCGGCAGAGCGACGCGCTCGCGGTGTACCACCACGGACGGCAGCTGCTTGCCGACGAGCTCGGTGTGGATCCGGGGCCGACGCTCAGCGCCGCGTACCAGACCGTGCTGAACAACACCCCGGTCCTGGCGGTGCCGCCGACCGGGCGCGCCGCCGCCCCGGTGCCGGCCGCGGCGGCCGACGCGCCGGCGATGCTGCCGCCCCCGCGGACGACTTCACCGGGCGGCAGCGGGAACTGGCCGAGCTCGCCCGGCTGTTGCCGCCGTGGGACGAGGGCGAGGGGGCACCGCAGCGTCCGCGGCGCTTCCTGCTGACCGGCATGGCGGGCGTCGGCAAGTCGACGCTGGCCGTGCAGGTGGCGCACACGGTCGCGTCCTCCTTCCCCGAGGGTCAGCTGTACGCCGACCTGCGCGCGCCGGACGGCGCGCCGCGGAACCCGCGCACGGTGCTGTCCGAGCTGCTGCGGGCGCTCGGCGACAGCGCCGAGAACCTGGCGGGCGCCGCCCTGCCCGCGTACGTGCAGCGCTACCGCGCCCGCACGGCGGGCAAGGCGCTGCTGGTGATCCTCGACAACCTGGTGGAGGAGCGGCAGTTGGACCCGCTGCTGCCGGGCGGGACCGGATCCGCGGTGGTGGTCACCGCCCGGACGCATCCGGCGGCGGTCTCCGGCATACGCACGGTGGTCCTCGAACCGCTGCGCCCCGGCGAGTCGTTGACGCTCCTGGGGGCGATGGCCGGGGCGTCGCGGCTGGCCCGCGAACCGGAGGCGGCACGGGACCTGGTGGCGTACTGCGAAGGGCTGCCGCTGGCGCTGCGCGCGGTGGGCGCCCGCCTGGCCGCCCGGCCGCGGCTCCCCCTGTCCTGGCTGGCCGACCGCCTCGCCGAACCCGAGGCGAGGCTCGGGGAATTGCGGTACGGCGAGCTGTCCGTGGCCGCGAGCCTGGCCCACTCGCTGCACGACCTCGACGACACCGCCGTCGCGGTGCTGCGGAGCCTCCCCGCTCTGGGCCTGCGCCCGTTCACCGCGGCGGAGGCCGCCGGGCGGGCCGGGAGCGCGGAGCCCGCGTCGTTCGAGCAGGCCCTGGACCGGCTGGCCGACGCCCGCCTGCTGGACCTGTCGGCGATCGACGACCAGGGACAGCCGCTGTACCGCTGCCCCGGTCTGGTACAGCTGTTCGCCCGCTCCCTCGAAGCTCCGGCCTCCGGTCAGACCCAGGCCGGGGCAGGGGCACCTGATCAAGCCCAGGCCCCGACCGTGACGGGGACCCCCGGCGTGGCCCACACCCCAGCCCTGGCAACGGCACCCGGTAAGGCCCACACCCCAGCCCTGGCAACGGCACCCGGTAAGGCCCACACCCCAGCCCTGACAACGGCACCCGGTCAGGCCCACACCCCAGCCCTGACAACGGCACCCGGTCAGGCCCACACCCCAGCCCTGACAACGGCACCCGGTCAGGCCCACACCCCAGCCCTGACAACGGCACCCGGTCAGGCCCACACCCCAGCCCTGACAACGGCACCCGGTCAGGCCCACACCCCAGCCCTGACAACGGCACCCGGTCAGGCCCACACCCCAGCCCTGACAACGGCACCCGGTCAGGCCCACACCCCAGCCCTGGCAACGGCACCCGGTCAGGCCCACACCCCGGTCGTGACAGGGGCACCCGGCGCGGCCTGAGGGCGGGTCTGCGGCCGGTCCGCCCTCTCCTCACCTCGCGCCACGGTCGCTCCTCCCTCGCCGTGCGGGGGCCGCCCGCACGGGCGAGGGCGGCTGCGGGACCGGGGTGAGCCAGCCGCGGGCGGCGGCGAGGACACCCGCCTGGAAGCGGCTGCGAGCTTGCAGGCGTTCGAGCAGGTGCGCCGTGACACGGCGTCCGGTGCGCACCGATATCCCCAGTTTGCGGGCGACGACCTCGTCGGTGTGCCCGGCCGCGAGCAGTTCGAGGACCGCGCGTTCCTGGCCGGTGGGGCGTTCGTCGTCGGCCGGCTCCGGCTCGGGGTCGAGCGGCTCGGAGCGCTGCCACTGCAGCTCGAAGAGGGCGTTCAGGGCGGTGACGGCGGGGCCGCCGTCCAGGACCAGGATGCCCTCGTCCAGCTGGTCCGGATCGCGCAGCAGCACCGCGGTGCGGCCGTCGAACAACGCCATGCGCAACGGGAGTTCGGGCACCGCGCGCACCTCGGCCCCGCTGCCCCGAAGCCAGCGGGCGTGGGCGAGGGCGTCCCGGTCGCCGGCGAGGCCGGTCACGCACAGGTAGCGGGCGCGCAGGCGGCGGCCGACCACTCCCTGCTCCAGCACGCGGGAGGCCTCCGGCGAGCTCTCCAGCCGCGGGCCGCGCGGAGCGAACAGGGCGAACTCGCGCTCGCAGCCGTACGCGTACCGCTCCAGCCGGGAGCGGACAGCGTCCTCGCCGGTGAACTGCCTGACCCCGCTGGGCCCGGTGCCCGGGGCCTCGTCCATGAGCTCGATCAGCATGCGGCTGATTTCGAACCGGGCCTCCGCGACGGCCTTCTGCCGCTCCAGGAGCCGCTGTTCCTGGCGGGCCAGCAGGCGCTGCAGGCTCAGCTCGGGGTCGACGAGCCGCATGCGTCCGGGCCGCTCCTCGGAGGGCCGCAGCAGCGCCAGGCGGAGCAGTTCGTCCCACGCGTCCTCGATCCGGTCGGGCGCCCAGCCCAGGATCCCGGCCAGTTCCTGCCGTCCCAGCTGTGGAGTCCTGAGCATGACGCCGTACACGGCTGCGGCGTCCGGGCCCAGTCCGAGTTCGTCAAGCATCGTCGGTTCCTCGTCGGGGGGTGGGTCGGATCGGAGGGTTCACGGAGGGGAGAAGGCGCGCGAGGGACGCGGCCCGGCGGTGTGCGACCGCCGGGGTGCGGCAGTTGCACGCGTGGTGCGCCGACGGGCGCTCCGGCGGGTGGGCGGACCGCGCCTTCCGGTGTCCGTCGGGGGCGCTTCGGCCGGGCGTCATCCGGCCCGGCCGTCCAGGCTGCGGGCCAGGTCGAGCCAGGCCTCGGCGCACTGCCGGGCCAGGCCGGCGGCGATGCCGGTGCAGTGCGGCGGCACGCTGTCGGCGAGCTGGCGGCGGCGCTCGGCGGGGACGGCATGGGTGGCCATCAGCCGCAGCAGGTAGCGGCCGTTCTCGGTGAGCCGTACCGACGGGTCGCGGCTGAGCACCCGCAGCAACTCGTCCCGCTCCTCTGCCGCCGGGCGTCCGGCCGCGCCGCGTCCGCCGCGGGTCCGCGCCGGGCGGCCCACGCGGTCCGTGTCCCCGTCGGCTCCCTCGGTCCCGTTGACCGACCTGTCCTGCCCGGCCGTCTTGGCGGCCCGCCGCTCCCGCTGCCCGGGGGGTACGGGGTCCTCACCCCGCAGTACCCGCTGGCGTACGTCCCTGACCGTGCCCGGCGAGATGCCGACCGCGGCCGCGACGGCGCGCAGGGACGCCTCGGGGTGCGCCGCGATGAACGCGCCGGCCTGGCGGCGGGCCTCGGCGGTGCTCAGCGGGCGGACCCGCCCGTCGCGTCCCACGCGGACCGCGGCCTGCGGTTCCGGGCCCTCCATGCGCTGGCGGATCGCGCACACGGTGCGGGCGGACAGGCCGACCACCGAGGCGATGGCCCGGTCGGACCACTGGGGATGGGTGCGCAGGATGCGGTGGGCGGCCGCGGTGCGGTCGGCCGTGGACAGCGGCAGGCCGTGTTTGACGTTCAACTCGACGGCGAGCACGAAGGCGTCGTGCTCCGACCCGTCGAAGAACCGCACCGGCAGCCGTTCCTCGCCGCGCAGGCGCGCGGCGCGCAGCCGGTGCATGCCGTCGACGACCCGCATCGTCGCACGGTGCACGATGACGGGCGGCAGGGTCGCCCCGGACCCGGCGAGCGTCCGTGCGTGCGCCGCGTCCTCCCCGCCCAGCCGCGGGGACGCGGCCGGGAGCAGTGAGTCGATCGGGACGAGCTCCACGGGGGAGAGTCTGTTGTGGTGCGCGGCCTCGGGATCGGCCGTGTCCAGGAACAGGGCCGCGGAGTCCGCGAGGCTGAGCGGTAACCCGCCGCCCGAGGATCCGATGGTCAGGGCGCTCCCCTGGACGGCGGTCCCGGTCTCCCGGATCGGTGCGCCCGTGTCGGTGGAGTCGGTGCTGCTCACGTGGCTGTCCCCCCGGTCGGGTCGGTCGTGCGGGGTCGCATCCAAGGAGGCGTACGGAGCCGGGTGCGAGCTGCGGTCCCGGCCGGTGACAGATGTGTGGCGTTCCGCATGGTGCGTGTCCCCCTTCGGGGCGGCGGGGCCGTTCGGGGTTCGGGCCGTCCGCCAAGTCCCCGCATCGAGCATAATACCTTCGCGAAGGAATTTTATTTGAGCCGAGTGGCGCCCGGTAGGCGCGCGACGAGTCCCGGGTCGTCCCCGACGATGACCGGGTGGCCGACCTCGGTGAGCATCGCCAGGTCCGAGATGTGGTCGCCGTAGGCGAAGCAGTCCCGCGGGTCGGCCCCGGGGTACCGGTCCAGCAGCCGCCGGACCAGTCGCCGCTTGCCCTCCCCGATCACCGGCCCGTCCTGGAGTTCGCCGGTCAGCACCCCGCCGCGCTCCTCCGGGCGGGCACACAGCAGGTGCCGGGCGCCGACCGCTTCGGCCACGGGGGCGAGGAGCGCCGGGAACGACCCGGAGACGAGCGCGACGACGGCGCCCTCGGCGCGGTGCGCGTCCAGGGCCGCGCGGGTGCCGGGGACGAAGAACCCGGTCCGGCGCGACCGTTCGTGATACCAGCGGCGCCCCGCCTCCGCAACGGCGGCGGCGCTCTCACCGGCCCAGGCACGGTAGTACCGGCGGTTCGCCTCCTCGCGCGACACCCCGGCGCCCGCCATCGCAGCCAGCTCGGCGGCGAGACGCCGGGCGTGCCGGACGCCCTGTGCGCCGTACCGCTCGCCCCAGTAGAAACCCAGGAAGTCGATCAGGCTCTTGCAGGCGACGATCGTCTCGTCCACGTCACTGAACACCACCACCCGCACGGCGACGGCACGGTCCGGCCGCTCCCGCCCGGGGGGCCCGAACGGACCGGACGGCACCGGGAAGGGGGCGGGCCCGCACGGGTGCGGAGACACCGGTGCGCCGTGGGGCGGCGCAGCGGCCGCCGACTCCTTCGTCCCGTTCACGCCGCCGGCGCGGGCCTGCCCGACGACGGTCCGCAGGGCCGCGTGCGGGCGTCCGCTGCGCTCCAGGGCTCGCGTGCCCGTCGCCCGTTCGACCGTCTTCACGGCAGCTCCGCCCGTACGGCTCTCGACCGCCGTCACCGCCGGCGTCCGATCCCCCGTGGCCACGCTCTCGTCACCTGCCCTCGGCCGCCAGAGCCGCCGTACCGACGCGGGCATAGGCCTCCGCCGCGGGGCCGAGCCGCAGGGCGGCGTGCCCGGTGGCGGTGTGCACATCGCGCCAGGCGCGCTGGAAGTCGCCCGTGGCGTCGCTGCCGTGCGAGCCGCCGGTGCGGAAGAGGCGGTCCACGGCGGCCACCACGAGTTCGGCTCCCACCGCGGCGTCCCGCTGGCCGTGCGCGACCGCTCCCTCGGCCCGCGGGTCCACGTCCGCCCGGCGCGCCACCTCGCGCAACAGCAGCCCGGCGGCGTCGAGTTCGGCGGAGGAGCGGGCGAACGCCTCCCAGACGGGAACGGCCGCGGAGGCCGCGCCCGACGCCGCCTTGCCCAGCACCAGCTCGCTCCACAGGCGCAGGGCCCGCCGGGCGGCGCCCAACGCCACCGCGACCAGCAGGACTCCGCCGACGAGTTGGGCGGGGGCGGCGTAGGGGACGGGGCGTCCGGGCGTCGCGTCGCCGCTCATCATCGCGGCCATCTCGAAGGAGCGCCGGCGCGGCACGAACACTCCGTCGAGCGCGATCTCGTGACTGCCCGTCCCGCGCAGGCCGACGCTGTTCCAGGAGTCGATGACCTCGACCTCGGCCCGGGGCACGGCGAAGACGAGCGCACGCGCGCACCCGCCCGCGTCCGCATCCGCCTGCCGTTCCGGCGCGGCCACCAGCACCCAGTCGGCATGGTCCACCCCGCTGGCGAACCGCCATCTGCCGCCCACCCGCCAGCCGTCGGCCTCGGGCTCGGCACTGCCCGCCGGCGGGATGACCGCCGCCGATATCCGCACGTCGGGCGTTCGGCCCCAGAGGTCCCGTTGCCCCTCCTCCGGCAGGAACGCGGCGAAGCGCCCGTGGCCCGCCCACAGCACCCCGCACCATCCGGCGGAGGCGCAGCTCCCGGCGACCTCGACGGTCGCGTCGAACAGCTCGGCGAAGCCGCCCTCGCCGCCGCCCCAGGTCCGGGGCACGAAGTGGCGGGCGAAGCCCGCTTCGGTCAGCGCCCGCGCGGTCCGCGCGGAGATGTGCCGTTCCTGCTCGGCGTCGGCCGCGCCGAGCGAGGCGACCGCGGCGGCCGGGGCCGGAGCAAGCAGCCCGCGCCGCCGAGTGTCCGCTGCGATCAGGTCAGTGAGCTCGGTCATCCCTTGAACTCCTCGGATCAATGCGATTGTTTGAGACGGCCCGGACCACGACGAGGGCGTTCGGGCTAGTAAAAATTCCTTCGCGAAGGTATCTTTACCATGTACCAGCAGCCCTCGGAAGGGAAGAGGGATGACCGGAAAGCAAGCACGGTCACGGCTGACGTACGAACGCGTCCTGGACGCCGCGGCCGAGGAGTTCGCCCGGCAGGGGTACCCGAACACCAATCTGCAGCGGGTCGCGGAACGCACCGGCCTCACCAAGGGCGCCCTGTACGGCCACTTCCCCTCCAAGGAGAAACTGGCCAGGGCCCTGGTCGAGCAGTTCGACGCGGCCCTGAGCACACCGGACCATGACAGGACCGGGGGCGACGACGGCAGGCACGCCTTCGGCGGTCCGGACGGCACCGCGCTCGGCAAGCTGCGCTCGCTCACCTTCTCGCTCGCGGACCGCCTCGAGAACGACATCCGCACCGCCGCCGCCCTCCGCCTCGTCATGGACCGCGCCCAGCGGACCGGGGAGCCCCCGACGATGCTGTCCCGGCTGCGGGCGCACGCCGTGGAGCTGGTACTGGAGGCCCAGCGGGAGCAGGACGTCGACCCGGAGCTGCCCGCCGAGCGCATCGCCAACCTGCTGCTCGCCGTGCTGTTCGGCGCGCACTGCACGGCACCCGTCGTGAACTGGACGAAGCTGCCGGACCGGGTCCGCGAGATGTGGGACCTCCTGGACCCGGCCCTACGCGGACACCGGGCGGAACCCGGCTCCTGACCGGGAAGGCACGCCACCGCCCCGGGCCGACCCGGGGCAGGCAGTGCACGGCGGCAGCCGGCGTACGAGCGGAGGGATAGTTCACCCTCCGCCCGCACCGCCGCCCCGACGGAACGTCAGCCGGCCCCACCCCCGCCGCCACGACGGGGAGCATCAGCCGGGCTCCACTCGCCCCGCCGCCACGACGGGGAGCATCAGCCGGCCTCCACCCGCCCCGCCACACGACAGGGAGCATCAGCCGGCCTCCACCCGCCCCGCCACACGACAGGGAGCATCAGCCGGCCTCCACTCGCCCCGCCGCCACGACGGGGAACGTCAGCCGGCCTCCACCCGCCCCACCGCACGACAGGGAGCATCAGCCGGCCTCCACCCGCGCCCCCACACGACGGGACGTCAGTCGGCCTCCGCCACACCGCCACACACGACAGGGCCCGTCAGCCCGCCTCCCCGCACCGTCACCCGACGGAGCGTCAGCCCTTCTCCGCCCACACCATGTCCGCCGTGGTGACCACCTTGCCGCACTGCACCGCGTCGACGGTCAGCCGGCGGGTGCCGGCGTCGCGGCGGTCGTCCCGGACGACGAGTGAGACCGGGGCGTCCAGCTCGACGAAGAGGCGGCAGTCGGTGGTGCACGAGACCAGGGAGTAGGCGCCGACGTCGGACGAGCCGCCGTTGACGAGCAGATGGCCGAGCTGCCGAAACCCCTCGAGGGACGCCATCATCGGCAGATGGTCGGTGGGGTGGTCGAACAGGATCGCGTGGTCCGTGTCGATCCGCATGCGCCACTCCCCCGCGGCGGACCGCTCCAGTACACAGTCCTTGGCCCGCAACCGGCCCGTCCCGGTGGGCGGCACCGTCTCCCACTCCGCCCCGCCGGGCCCCGTCCGCACCGCGTCGCCCGTCAGTGAGACCGGGCTCGCGTAGGGGGTGCTGCGGGACCGCAGAACCTGGTAGGTCCGTTCGTCCAGTGCGATGAAGCGGATCCCGGCCCGCCCGCAGACCTTCCCGTCCACGGTCAGCTCCGCCTCCAGGCGCAGTCCGTGTCGGCGCGGCGGCCGATGTCCCACCCGCACGCAGCGGACGTCCAGCACCACGGAGTGCGGCACTCCGCGCACGCGCAGGGGCGCCGGATCCGTGATCTCGAAGTCCATGTCGTACGCCACGAACCGGTATCCGAGAGGCACGTCGTAGTACTCGTGGGAGAGGTAGACCAACGACTGCCGAAGCGTTTCTGCAATGAGCAGGGGATCCGTGCGGCCCAGCGGATCCGGGTAGTACAGCGCATGGTCCCTGGGCCACTGCGCGGCGACCAGGAAGTGGTCCTCCCCGATCGGTGCCGTGTCGGTGAGAAAGACCTCGGCCATGGCCGCACGGTGCACCAGGGTGCGCGGCACCGGCCTGAGATGATCGAGGCGCTGCACGAAGTCGGCACTCCACGCGCCGCCCGGCACGACGGGCGCTTCGCACGTCGTGGTGCGGACGTCCGGCGCACCGCCCCGGTCGGTCACGGTCTCGGCTCTCGGAGCGGTCGCCTCCGCGGCTAAGACATCAAACATTGATGCATCCTCCACTCAGTCACGATGGAACGATGTACGGATCGCTGCGATGACGGAGCGGGGGCAAGAAACCATCCCCCCGGGGCGAGAAAATATACCTTCGAGAAGGAATATTGCAATGCCTGCCGCTCTCCCCGACGATGGTCGGCATACCAAGGAGCAATGAACGTGAAGAGGAGCACTGTGGGAGCAGCAGACAAGCCCACGCGCCGACCCTCGCCCAGGGCAGCCAGGCCGCGCGAGCTCAAGCAGGAGCGCGCCGTCCGCACCCGTCAGCAGGTGCTGGACGCGGCCGCCGCCGCCTTCGCGGAACGGGGCTTTCCGGCCGTGACCATGCTCGACATCGCCGAGATCGCGGGCATGACGAAGGGCGCCGTCTACTTCCACTACGCCAACAAGGAAGCCCTGGCGACCGCGGTGAGCGAGGAGTTCTACCGCCGTCTTCCCCTGATCGCCGAGGAGGTGGGCAAGGCCGGGCTGCCTCCCCTTCAGGCGGTGGCCGAGCTCCTCAACCGCACGGCGCTGGCCTTCCGCGACGACACGATGATCCAGGCCGGGGCACGGCTGCAGATCGAGTCGGCGTCCATCAACGCCTCGCTTCCCGAGCCGTTCGTCGGATACACCGAGTCGGTCACGCAGCTGCTCGACCGGGCCCGGAGCGCGGGCGACCTGCCGTCGCACAGCGCCCCGGACGCTCTGGGCCGGGTGCTCGTAGCGGCGTTCTTCGGGGCGCAGCACATCTCGTGGCGGCTCGACCAGCGGGCCGATCTCGTGACGCGCGTGCGGGAGATCATCGACGCCGTACTGCCCATGGCGACCTCCGCGGCCGGCAAGGTCTGACGCCGCCGAGCCGGCGCCTGGTCCCTTTCCGCACCGGACCACCCCCGGAGACCGGACCACACCCGGACGGCCCGACGACCGCCGCCACGCCGTTGCGGCGGCCGTCGGGAGGCCCGGCGGCGGTCACGTCAGCGGATGTGCAAGCTGTCGAGGTACGACCGCACGTTGCGGCGGGTCTCGGCGACGCTGTCGCCGCCGAACTTCTCCGCCACGGCGTCCGCCAGGACCAGGGCGACCATCGCCTCGGCGACGATGCCGGCCGCCGGCACCGCGCACACGTCCGAGCGCTGGTGATGGGCCTTGGCCGCCTCGCCGGTGGCCACATCGACGGTTGCCAGCGCCCGCGGCACGGTGGCGATCGGCTTCATCGCCGCCCGCACGCGCAGCGGTTCACCCGTGGACAGACCGCCCTCGGTGCCCCCGGAACGGCCGGTGGCACGCCTGATCCCGTCACCGGTCCGCACGATCTCGTCGTGCGCCTCGGACCCCGGCACCCGCGCCAGCCGGAACCCGTCGCCGACCTCGACCCCCTTGATCGCCTGAACGCCCATCAGCGCGGCGGCCAGCCGTGCGTCAAGGCGCCGGTCCCAGTGCACGTGCGAGCCCAGCCCGACCGGCACGCCGTACGCGAGGACCTCGACCACACCGCCGAGCGTGTCGCCGTCCTTGTGCGCCTGGTCGATCTCCGCGACCATCGCCTTCGACGTGTCCGCGTCCAGGCACCGCACCGGATCCGCGTCCAGCCTCGCCACGTCGGCCGGGGTCGGGTGGACGCCGTAGGGGGCCTTGGCGCTCGCCAACTCGACGACGTGCGAGACGACCTCGATACCGGCGGTCTCCTTCAGGTACGAGCGGGCCACCGCGCCCAGCGCCACGCGGGCCGCCGTCTCGCGGGCCGAGGCGCGCTCCAGGATCGGCCGGGCCTCGTCGAACCCGTACTTCTGCATCCCCGCCAGGTCCGCGTGCCCCGGACGCGGCCTGGTCAGAGGCGCATTGCGCGCGAGGTTCTCGAGGACCGCCGGGTCCACGGGGTCGGCCGACATGACCTGTTCCCACTTGGGCCACTCGGTGTTGCCGACCATGATCGCCACCGGGGAGCCCAGGGTGAGACCGTGCCGGACACCGCCCAGGAACGTGACCTCGTCGCGCTCGAACTTCATCCGCGCACCGCGTCCATGGCCCAGCCGCCGCCTCGCCAAGTGGTCCGCCACCATCCCGGTGGTGATCGGCACGCCGGCGGGAAGGCCCTCCAGCGTCGCGACAAGTGCGGGACCATGGGACTCCCCCGCGGTCAGCCAGCGCAACCTGCCCGCCGTCGCGCCGCTCATGCCGCCTCCCGCCGACCGGTCAGGGGCGCCGCCGCCCACGACGTGGCGGCGGCCGACCAGGGCTCGCCGCGGCGCAGGGCCACGGGAACGGTGACCGTCCGCTCCGTGTCGCGCGGGGCCGACTGCCGCCGGGACAGCGCCGCCCCGAGCACGAGCGCCAGCGCGGCGACCTCCTCCGCCGTGGGCTCTCCCCTGACGACCCGCCAGGCCCCGGCGGCCAGCAGGTCGTACGCGCGAAACCCCTCGTTGCGGGCGCTCATTGGGGCTGGTTCCCATGCTTCCGGCCGGGCAGGGGGACGTGTTTCTCGCGCAGCATGGCCAGCACTCCAATCAGTGCGGAACGGGTGTCCGCAGGGTCGATGACGTCGTCGACGAGGCCGCGTTCGGCCGCGTAGTAGGGATGCATCAGTTCGCGCCGGTACTCCTCGACGCGCTCCCGACGGGTGACCTCCGGGTCCTCGGAGGCGGCGATCTCCCGCCGGAAGACGACACTGGCGGCGCCCTCGGCACCCATCACCGCGATCTCGTTGGTCGGCCAGGCCAGGCAGACGTCGGCGCCGATGGACTGCGAGTCCATCACGATGTAGGCGCCGCCGTAGGCCTTGCGCAGCACCAGGGAGACCCGGGGCACGGTGGCGTCGCAGTACGCGTACAGCAGCTTGGCGCCGTGCCGGATCACGCCGTTGTGCTCCTGGTCGACACCGGGCAGGAAACCGGGGACGTCGACGAGGGTGACGAGGGGGATGTTGAAGGCGTCGCAGAACCGCACGAAACGCGCGGCCTTCTCGGACGCGTGGATGTCGAGCACCCCGGCGAGCACGGAAGGCTGGTTGGCCACGACGCCGACCACCTGTCCGGCCAGCCGCGTCAGCGCGCACAGCACGTTGGGCGCCCACGCCTCGTGCACCTCGAAGAAGTCACCGTCGTCGGCGATCTCGGCGAGCACCGCCCGCATGTCGTAGGCGCGCCGGGGATCGGCGGGCACCAGGTCGAGGAGCGTCTCGGTGCGCCGGTCCGGGGGGTCTTCCAAAGGAAGGGCGGGCGGGCGTTCGCGGTTGTTGGAGGGCAGCAGGTGCAGCAGACGCCGTACGTCCTCCAGGCAGCTCTCCTCGTCGTCGTGGACGAAGCCGGCCAGCCCGGAGCGCGCGGCGTGCACGTCGGCGCCGCCGAGGCCGTCCTGCCCGATCCGCTCGCCGGTGACCGCCTGGACGACGTCGGGGCCGGTGAGGAACATCTGCGAGGTTCCGCGCACCATGAAGACGAAGTCGGTCAGTGCCGGGCTGTAGGCGGCGCCGCCCGCGCACGGCCCCATGATGACGCTGATCTGCGGAATCACCCCGGAGTTGCGGACATGACGGCGGAAGATGCCGCCGTATCCGGCCAGCGCGGTCACGCCCTCCTGGATGCGCGCGCCTGCCCCGTCGCACAGGCCCACCAACGGCGCGCCGGCCTTCTCAGCCAGGTCCATGAGTCTGTGGATCTTCTGGGCGTGGGCCTCGCCAGGCACCGCCGAACATGCGGAAGTCATGGGCGTACGCGAAGACCGTACGGCCGTGGACGGTGCCCCAGCCGGTGACGACGCCGTCCGTGTACGGCCTCTTGTGCTCCAGGCCGAAGCCGCTCGCGCGGTGCCGGCGGAAGGGTTCGGTCTCGGTGAACGTGCCCTTGTCGAAGAGGAGCGCCAGCCGCTCGCGCGCGGTGAGCTTGCCCTTCGCATGCTGTGCGGCCGTGGCCTCGGAGCCCGGTCCGGCGTGCACCTGCTCGCGCAGGGCGGCCAGCGCGGCCGCCTTGGCGCGGGCGTCCTCCGGCTCGGTCATCTGCACGCCCCCCTCCGGAATCGGGACCGGCCGCTCCCGGCCGCACCCCTGGCCTCAGCTGGACACCTGCCATGGTGGACGCCCGCCCTAGCCGGAGCCTTGCAGGGATCTGTACCGGCGGCCTCAGTCCTCGATCGGAAGCGGCGTGATCACCACGTCAGTCGACGCGCGTCTTCGGTAGGCTCGCCGACATGGTCATGACCAGCGCATCTCCGCAGGTCATAGGGGTGTGTTGAGGTCACCACGGCATACGACGAACGGAGCGACCATGACAGACGCCCCTGGAACCATCGACTCCGCCGGACCGTCGGTCTTCGCGGACATCCCCACGACCACCCTCGCCGACATCCTGGGCCGCGGGCAGGTCATGGACATCGGCATACGACCGCTGTGGTCACCGGTGCCGCGCACCGCCGGACCGGCGTTCACCGTGCGGTGCGCTCCCGGTGACAACCTCATGCTGCACGCGGCCATCCACCGCGCCGGGCCGGGGTCGGTCATCGTCGTCGAGTCGGGCGACCTGGACTACGCACTGGCCGGCGGAAACGTCTGCGCCGTGGCCCGGCGACGCGGCGTCAGGGGCTTTGTCGCCGACGGCTTGATCCGCGATCTCGCCGAGGTCCGCGCCATGGGCTTCCCCGTCTTCGCCCGGGGCGTCATCCCCGTCCCCGGCGGCAAGTCGGTCGTGGAACCCCTCAACGTGGAGGTCCGCTGCGGCGGGGTTCCGGTGCGCGCCGACGACCTGGTGGTGGCCGACGAGGAGGGCGTCGTCGTGGTCCCCGCCGCCCGCACGGACGAGGTGCTCGCCGCGGCCCGGGCCAAGCTGGCCGAGGAGGCCGCCGAGACCCTCGACGCGTGGGAGGAGGCTCACCGCACCCGCGTCGACGCGATCCTGCGCGCCCAGGGCTTCGAAGGCTGACGGCGCCTGACGGGCCGTCGAGGACCGAAGGGCACTGTCCCGGGAGCGCCGCCGGGGGCATTGGGGTGATGCCCTCGGCGCCTCCGTTTGGCAGGAACGGGAAATGTCAACTGGTTCCCCGTCGACGCACGCCCCGGAATTCCATGGGCCCGGTACCGAGAGGGAACCTGATGGCAAGGAGGAAACGAATCCCCTTCCGTTGGATTCGCATCTGGGCCACCGCGGGCATCGCCTTCCCCGTGACGCTCGCCATCACCTCGGCGCCGTCGGCCGCGAGCGCTCCGCACATCCGCCCCGCCGGGGATGAAACACCGGAATGCCGGCTCAGCACAGGGCCTTTTCAACGGCAGGTGGAGAAGTATCTGGGTCTGCGCGAGGACGGAGAGCAGTCCGCGGAGGACTGCGCGGCCATCCAAGAGATGCAGCAGAAGTACGAGATCGACCCGGCGGACGGGTATGCCGGCCTCGTCAGCTACCGAGCCGCGAGCGTGACCTGGGCCGCGACCCACAAGAAGTCCCTCACCGGATGCCCCAAGGCGGCGAAAGTCGCGGTCTGCGTGGACCAGAACCGTCAGTTGCTGTGGGTGCGGAAGAACAAGAAGATCGTCTTCGGGCCCGTCCCGGCGCGTACCGGCAGGCCGGGTTACCTCACCCGCAATGGCCGGCACAAGATCTACCGGCGCGTGGAGGACTTCTATTCGACGCAGTTTCCCGGCCCCATGCCGTTCAGCCAGTTCTTCGACCGCGGCGAGGCCCTTCACGCGAGCTACCGGCCGATTTTCGAGGACCCGGGATCGCACGGGTGCGTGAATCTACGGTACGACGACGCCAAGGCGCTCTGGTCCCTGCTCCGCATCGGTGACAGCGTCTACCTCTGGGGCACCAGGAAGGGAGAGTAGTCGCACGGCGAATTCCCGGGCGGCCGTCCACAGGGCCACCGGGCCGCCGTACTCCGTCCGATAAGGTGCCCCCGTTGATCAAAGGGGGCTGACATGCGGCTTCGCTGTGCCGTGCTCGACGACTTCCAGCAGATCGCGACGACCGTCGCGGACTGGTCACCGATCGGGGACCGGGTGGAGGTGGTGTCCTTCGCCGAGCACTTCGACGACGAGGAGGCCCTGGTCACGGCGCTGGCGGAGTTCGACATCGTGGTCACGCTGCGCGAGCGCGTGCCGTTCCCGGGCTCGCTGTTCGCCCGGCTGCCCCGACTGCGACTGCTCGTCGCCTCCGGCATGCGCAACAGCGTCATCGACTACGCCGCCGCGAAGGCGCACGGGGTGACCGTCTGCGGCACCGAGAGTTCGGGCACACCGCCCGTCGAGCTGACCTGGGCCCTGCTGCTCGCGCTCGCGCGCGGCATCGTCGAGGAGAACAACGCCCTGCGGCACGGCGGCCCTTGGCAGAGCACCGTGGGCGCGGACCTGCACGGACGGCGGCTCGGACTCCTCGGTCTCGGCAGGATCGGCAGCCGGGTGGCGCGGGTCGGGCTCGCGTTCGGAATGGAGGTCGCCGCCTGGAGCGAGAACCTCACGAAGGAGCGCGCGGACGAGGTCGGGGTGGAACTCGCCGGGTCCAAGGAGGAGTTGCTCGCGACAAGCGACTTCGTCTCGGTGCACCTCGCGCTCGGTGACCGCACCCGCGACCTGGTCGGCGCCCGTGAACTGGCGCTCATGAAGCCGACCGCCTACCTGATCAACACCTCACGTGCCGCCATCGTCGACCAGGACGCCCTGCTCGCGGCCCTGCACGAGGGCCGTATCGCGGGCGCGGGCGTCGACGTGTTCGACGTGGAACCGCTTCCGGCCGACCACCCGATGCGCACCGCCCCGCGCCTGCTCGCCACCCCGCACCTGGGCTACGTCTCGCGCGGCAACTACGCGACGTACTACGGCCAGGCCGTGGAGGACATCCAGGCGTACCTGGCGGGGAAGCCGGTGCGCCGCCTCGGCTGATCGGCGGCCGCAGAGCCTCAGCCGCGCAGCCTGAGGGCCGGCACCAGGACGTGCGCGGCCGTGGTCAGCGTCTCCTCGGCGCCCGCGAACGCCGCCAGCCGCTCCGGCTCGACGGGCCTGCCGGGCGCGGCCTCGGGCCAGGGGCGGGTGGCGAACAGGAAGTAGGCGTGGCCCCGTGCGCGGAGGGCGGCGAGCCACTGGGGCGGCACGGCGCACTGGGCGTTCAGATACGGCATCGTGACGACGGCCTGGCCCGCCTCGGCCAGCAACGTCACGGGCAGGCCGGGGCGCTGGGTGCCGTCGATGAGCTGATCGCCCGGGTGCAGCCCGTTGGCGCGCAGCAGCGCCTCGACGGCGGCCGCCGAGCCCTCCGGACCGCTCTCCCCGTCGCCGAGGGAGTAGGCGAGCAGGTAGGGCATGTCCCCGCCGGGGGCCTCGCCGCTCCAGGCCAGGACGACGAGCGTGCCGAGGTCGGCGGCGCGGAAGGGGCGCGTTGCGCTGGAAGTTGTGGTCACCGCGGAACCGTATCGACGGCCCGGCGGCCCACCGGGCGGTTTCTCGCCCGACCGGGGGATGCGGACGGCGGCGACCACACGAACGAGGGACCCGGACGGCCAGAGCCTGTCTTTCGGATCAGGTCGGCTGCGAGGAAGGGCCCTTCGCAACACGCCCTAGCGGCCCCGGAGCGGGAGACCGCCGAGCAGCCGGGTGGGGCCGGCCTGCCGGTTGAGGGCGGCCGCCGCGCCGTTCACGGTACTCAGCACCGAGTGCTTGTTCTCGGTGTCCAGGGTGTCGGACTGGTGGGCGATGGGACGGATGTCAAGGGTCTTCTGGGTGGTGACGGTCTGCAGCGCACCGTTGAGGCTGGTGGGCGTCAGGTCGGAGGCGTCGTCGGCGAAGGCGGGTGCGGTGACGCCGGCTGCGACCAGGGACCCGGCGACGACGGCGACGGCCTTGAGGGACTTCATCCGTGTTCCTTTCTTCGGCGACCGAGGTCACCGGAGCTTCGGTGACCGAAGTCACCGGAGGGGACGGTTGCGTCCTGGCTAACGAGCCCCCGACCCGGCGGAAACCCTTAGGGCCTCTCGTTTGGATCAGGCCGGTTCAGCGCTTGGGCGGGTACGGCATGGCCGAGACCGTGTGCTGCGGCGGGTCCGTGGGCGTGCCGGCCGGCGCGAGCTTCGAGCCGGACGTCGGAGAAGACGTCGGCGTGGTCGTCGGGCTGGGCTTGGCGGTGGCGCTCCCGCTCGGCTTCGGCATCAGCGACGGCGGGAGGCTGGGCATGCTCGGCAGGCTGGGGAGGGGCGGCATGGTCACCCCGCCGGCCACGGAGGCGACGAGGACGCTGATGAGCTTGTTGAGCACGGTCGTGGCCGCGGGCAGTACCTGACCGCCGTTGCCGGACGTGGTCGCCGCGGACAGGTCGTCGACCGCCTTGCGCAGAGCGGCGAGCGCGTCGCCCTGTACGTCGTTGCGCGAGGGTATGGGCCCGGTCGGCGCCGGGCTGGGCCGGGTGATCCTGGTGACGGCGTCCTGCGCGGCCCTGCTGAGCTTGGCCGCCTCCTTGGCGGGCAGCCGGTGGTTGTCCGCCGTGAGCGCGGCCTTGACGAGCTCGGAGACCGGCGCCACGGCACGGTCGGCTCCGGTGAGCCGCTGGACCCGGGGCAGAAGCACCTCCGGACCGGGCAGCGGGGCGGAGGCGTGGGTCCGGCCGCGGGGCGCGTCGTGGTCGGCCGCCACCGCGGCGGGGCCGGTGATGCCGAGCAGCAAGGTGGCGCAGACAGCGGAGGAAGCAAGGCGGCGGGTGGACAGAGCAGGCATGAGTGGTCCCCTTCGTGGTCGGTGAGGGTGCTTGTGCTCACCGTGGAAGGAGCCGCCATGGCCTGCAACAGATCGGCCGCCCGCAGTAGCGTCCGCGGCCCGTCGGACACCACGTTTCCGCTGGTGAGGGGCCATATGAGCGGGTTGGTGACGGCGCCACCCGTTCGGGGCAACGCCGAACGGGCGCAAAGACGCCAACCGGCCGTCCCCCCGAGGGGGGAACGGCCGGCAGAAGGGTCCGCTGTCGGGCGTCAGCCGTTGGCGCAGGTGTTGCCGAACGCCGGGTTCAGCAGGCCGACGACGTCGATCGTGTTCCCGCACACGTTGACCGGAACGTGAATCGGGACCTGCACGACGTTGCCCGACAGAACGCCCGGAGAGTTGTCGGCGGCGGCGCTTGCGCCGCTGTCGGCGGCGGCGATGCCGGCGGTGCCCGCCACGGCCGCGGCGGCAACGGAGGTCAGGGCAAGGCCCTTCGCGATACGCGACATGGAGAGGTGCTCCTTGGGGATCGTCACAACAGCCGGGCGGAATGCCCGACGTTGAGTCAACTGCGATGCACCCGCCCGGGTTGCGCCTCCGATGGGGTGATCTCCGGAATTGCCACGCTTCACCCTTCCGGGACACTTGACCGGTTTCCGTGTGCCGCAGCAGCTCGTGCACCGCAGGGGCCGGCATCCCAGGCCGTGGCCGGGCGGTCGCTGCCGCGCCGTGCGAACCGGTGACGCGTACGGATCCCGGCCGTTCAGGCCACCCCGGCCCGGCCCTGCCCCCGTGCAGGGCGGGCCGGACCCGCTGCGCCGGGACCGGCTCGCCGGTCCGCGCGTTCCCCCGCAGCGACCGCCACGGGCCCAGCGTGCCGTCAGGCGATCCTTCCGGTCTTGGAGAAAAGCGCACTGTCGTTCGGCGAGAGCACCAGGCTCGTCGCCTCCCCCGTCATCCGGTCCGCCCCGGGCGGCCCGGACCGCGTCGCCGCCACCGCTCCGCGCGCCGCGGCGAACTCCCGGGGCGTGCACCCGGTCATCGCCCTGAACTCCCCGCTCAGATGCGCCTGGTCGTAGAAGCCGCAGAGCGCCGCGGTCTCGGCGGCCGACCGCCCGGAGGCGAGCAGCCGCCGGGCGCGTTGCAGCCGCAGCACACGGGCCGCGGCCTTCGGGCCCAGCCCGATCTGTTCGCGGAACCGGTTCTCCAACTGCCGTACGCTCCACCCGACCTCGTCCGCGAGCCGCGCCACCGGCACGGCACCTCCACTGCGCCGCAGCAGCGACCAGGCGCGCACCACCCGGGCCGAACTCGGCGGCCCTGCCTGCGTCCAGTGCGCGAGCACGTCGTCGAGCAGCCGGAAACGGTCCGCCCAGGCGGGCAGCGCGGCCAGTGCGGCGGCGAGTTCGGCCACGCCCGCCCCGCCGCCACGACCTGCCGGACGCGGCAACTCGTCCGGGTCGACGGGCCGGTTGGTCAACTCGTACTGAGAGGCGCCGAAGAGGGTGAACGCGGCCCACGGGGTGAGCAGGATCTCGATGCCGAAGATGCGGCCGCCGTGCTCGCCGACGGCCGCCGTGGTGTTCAGCCCGGAGTACACCGACTCAAGGGTCGTCGGGGGCCGGCCGGGCCGAGCGATACGGACGGAGCCCTCGAAGCCCAGCAGGAGCGTGGCCGCGCCGATGGGGGTCTCCAGGCGGCTGCGCGGGCCGTCGAGCGCGAGCCGGATCCCCCGGTAGCTGATCACACCGGGTCGCAGCCGGGGGTGCGGCCGCGCGACCACGGTTTCCCAACTCCCGTCCGGTCCGCGCCCACTGCGCGCCGCCATCCCGCTCGCCATACGCCCTCCCGGGACACCCGGAAACCACCCATGGTGCCCACCCTCCACAGCCTCCGAAAGCCCACCGGCCCTCGATTTCCCGAAACCACGTCAAGGTGTCATCCGAATGTCTGGACAAAACATTGACAGGGCTCCCCGGCACGGCTAGACCTGGGGGACAGCCGAAGCGAAGGGAACCCGATGGAGGCCTACGACCTGATCACCATGGGCCGGATCGGCGTGGACCTCTATCCACTGCAGACCGGGGTGTCCCTGCCGCAGGTGACGTCCTTCGGGAAATTCCTGGGCGGTTCGGCGACGAACGTCGCGGTCGCCGCAGCCCGGCTCGGCCGGCGTACGGCGGTGATCACGCGCACGGGCGACGACCCCTTCGGCGCCTACCTCCACGAGGCGCTGCACGGCTTCGGCGTCGACGACCGCTGGGTCACAGCGGTGCCCGGGCTGCCGACACCGGTCACGTTCTGCGAGATCTTCCCACCGGACGACTTCCCGCTGTACTTCTACCGGCAGCCCAAGGCGCCGGACCTGGAGATCGACGCGCACGAGCTGGACCTGGACGCGATCCGCGCCGCGCGCGTCTTCTGGATCACGGGCACGGGCCTGTGCGAGGAGCCCAGCCGCACCGCCACGCTCGCGGCGCTCGCCCACCGCGCCAAGGCCGGTACGACGGTCTTCGACCTCGACTGGCGGCCCATGTTCTGGCGCGATCCGGACACCGCGCGTCCGTTCTACGCCGAGGCCCTGCGCCACACCACCGTCGCGGTCGGCAACGTCGACGAGGTGGAGATCGCCACCGGTGAGCGCGATCCGCACGCCGCCGCACGCGCCCTGCTGGACGCCGGTGTCGAGCTGGCCGTGGTCAAACAAGGGCCCAAGGGCGTCCTCGCGGTCAGCAGCACGGGCGAGTCGGCCGAGGTGCCGCCGCTCCCGGTGAAGGTCCTCAACGGCCTCGGCGCGGGCGACGCCTTCGGCGGGTCGCTGTGCCACGGGCTGCTGGCCGGCTGGGACCTGGAGCGGATCATGCGATACGGCAACGCGGCGGGCGCCATCGTCGCCTCCCGCCTGGAGTGCTCCTCCGCCATGCCCACGGCCGACGAGGTGGAGGCGGCGATCACGGCGGGAGCGGTGCTGTGACCACCGGGACGAAAACATAGCGGACAAAGCTGAACAACTCCCGGGCAGGGACACCGTGTTCGCTGGCACGACCGGCCTCGCGCACGGGTCCGGACGCCCGGGCACCGATCGCCTCCGGCGCGGGAGACCGCTTCGCCCTGGCAGGAGCGAAGTGCGAGCGCAGACTCCCCGCCCGCTACGGCCCCGCGCCGGAGGTCCGAGCGACGTACGGTCGAGACGTGCAGGGCGGCAGGGCCGTACCCCAGGTGCGGATCTGCTTCCACCCGGACCACACGGAGGGATACCGATGACCTCAACGACGAGGCTCACGGTCGCTCAGGCGCTCGTACGCTTCCTGGCCGCCCAGTACACCGAGCGCGACGGCGTGCGCCGCCGGCTGATCGCCGCCACCTGGGGCGTCTTCGGGCACGGCAACGTCGCGGGCCTCGGGCAGGCGCTGGTCGAGTACCCCGACGCCATGCCGTACCACCAGGGTCGTAACGAGCAGTCGATGGTGCACGCGGCGGTCGGCTTCGCCCGCCAGTCGAACCGGCTGTCCACGCACGCGGTGACGACGTCCATCGGGCCGGGCGCGACCAACCTGGTCACGGGTGCCGCCCTCGCCACGGTCAACCACCTCCCGGTCCTCCTGCTGCCCGGCGACGTCTTCGCCACCCGCCCCGCCGACCCGGTCCTCCAGCAGCTTCAGGTCCCGCACGCCGGCGATGTGTCCGTCAACGACTGTCTGCGCCCGGTGTCGAAGTACTTCGACCGGATCACCCGCCCGGATGCGCTGATACCGGCCGCCCTGCAGGCGATGCGCGTGCTCACCGACCCTGTGGAGACGGGCGCGGTCACGCTGGCGCTGCCGCAGGACGTGCAGGCGGAGGGCTTCGACTGGCCGGAGGAGTTCTTCGCCGAGCGGACCTGGAACGTGCGCCGCCCGGGACCCGACCCGATCGAACTCGGCGAGGCCGTCCGGGCCGTCCGCGGCGCCCGGCGTCCGCTCGTGATCGCGGGCGGCGGTGTCCACCACAGCCGCGCCGAGGAGGCCCTCGCCGAGTTCGCCGAGGCCACCGGCATCCCGGTCGCCTCCACCCAGGCCGGCAAGGGCTCGCTGCGCTGGGACCACCCCCAGGACGTCGGCGGCATCGGCCACACCGGCACCGCGGCCGCCGACGAGCTGGCCCGCACCGCCGACCTGGTCATCGGCGTCGGCACCCGCTACACGGACTTCACCACGGCCTCCGGCACCCTCTTCGCCGGTGAGGGCGTCCGCTTCCTGAACATCAACATCGCCTCGTTCGACGGGCACAAGATGTCCGGGACGCCGCTGGTCGCGGACGCCCGCAGCGGGCTGGAGGAGCTGACCGAGGCCCTGGAGCTGCACGACCACCGGGTCGATCCGGCGTACGTCACCGAGTACACGGAGGACAAGGAGCGCTGGGAGCAGCGCGTGGAGGCCTGCTTCGAGGCCGAGGAGCCGGATCTGCGGCCGACGCAGCCGCAGGTCGTCGGCGCTCTGGACGCGGTGGTGGACGAGTCGGACGTGATCATCAACGCGGCCGGTTCGCTCCCGGGCGACCTGCACAAGCTGTGGCGGTCCCGCTCCCGCGACCAGTACCACGTCGAGTACGGCTACTCGTGCATGGGGTACGAGATCCCGGCCGCGATCGGCGTGAAGCTGGCCGCGCCGGACCGGCCCGTGTGGGCACTGGTCGGCGACGGCACCTATCTGATGATGCCGACGGAGATCGTGACGGCCGTGCAGGAGGGCATCGCGATCAAGGTGCTGATCGTGCAGAACCACGGCTACGCGTCCATCGGCGGCCTGTCGGAGTCCGTGGGCGGCGAGCGGTTCGGCACCGCCTACCGCTTCCGCTCCGACGACGGCACGTACACGGGGGCGAAGCTGCCCGTGGACCTCGCCGCCAACGCGGCCAGTCTCGGGATGCGGGTGCTGCGCGCCAGGACCGTACGCGACCTGGGTGACGTGCTCGCCGAGGCGCGCGCCGCGGACACTCCCACATGTGTCTATGTGGAGACCGAAACCGCAGACACTGTGTCGGGCGCGCCTCCCGCGCAGGCCTGGTGGGATGTACCCGTGGCCGAAACCGCGACCCGGCCGTCCGCGGTCAAGGCGCGCGAGGTCTACGAACGGCACGTTGCCACCCGACGCCGCCATCTGTGAAGGAGTTCTCGGGCATGACGAAGATCGTCAACCACTGGATCGGCGGCAAGACCGCCGAAGGCGCGTCGGGCACGTACGGGCCGGTGACGGATCCGGCGACCGGCGCGGTCACCACGAAGGTCGCGTTCGCGACCGTGGAGGAGGTGGACGCGGCCGTCGCCGCGGCCAAGGAGGCCTACGCGACCTGGGGCCGGTCCTCGCTCGCGCAGCGCACCTCGATCCTGTTCAGGTTCCGGGCGCTGCTGGACGAGCACCGCGACGAGATCGCGGAGCTGATCACCGCCGAGCACGGCAAGGTGCACGGCGACGCGCTCGGCGAGGTGGCGCGCGGCCTGGAGATCGTGGACCTGGCCTGCGGCATCAACGTGCAGCTGAAGGGCGAGCTGTCCACGCAGGTGGCGAGCCGGGTGGACGTGGCCTCGATCCGGCAGCCGCTGGGCGTGGTCGCGGGCATCACGCCGTTCAACTTCCCGGCGATGGTGCCGATGTGGATGTTCCCGATCGCCATCGCGTGCGGCAACACCTTCGTGCTGAAGCCGTCCGAGAAGGACCCGTCGGCGTCGATCCGCCTCGCCGAACTGCTGGCGGAGGCGGGTCTGCCGGACGGCGTCTTCAACGTCGTGCACGGCGACAAGGTGGCCGTGGACCGGCTGCTCGAACACCCGGACGTCAAGGCGGTGTCGTTCGTCGGCTCCACCCCGATCGCCCGCTACATCCACACCACGGCCTCCGGGAACGGCAAGCGCGTGCAGGCGCTGGGCGGCGCCAAGAACCACATGCTGGTCCTGCCGGACGCCGACCTGGACGCGGCGGCGGACGCGGCGGTCTCGGCGGCGTACGGCTCCGCGGGTGAGCGCTGCATGGCCGTCTCCGCGGTCGTCGCGGTCGGCTCGATCGGCGACGAGCTGGTGGAGAAGATCCGCGAGCGCGCCGAGAAGATCAAGATCGGTCCGGGCGACGACCCGGCGTCCGAGATGGGCCCGCTGATCACGAAGGCGCACCGCGACAAGGTGGCGTCGTACGTCGCGGGCGCGGCGGCGGAGGGCGCCGAGGTCGTCCTCGACGGCACCGGGTACACCGTCGACGGCTACGAGGACGGTCACTGGATCGGCATCTCGCTGCTGGACAGGGTGCCGACCACGGCGAGGGCGTACCAGGACGAGATCTTCGGCCCGGTGCTGTGCGTCCTGCGCGTGGACACGTACGACGAGGGCGTGGCGCTGATCAACTCCTCGCCCTTCGGCAACGGCACCGCGATCTTCACCCGGGACGGCGGCGCGGCCCGCCGCTTCCAGCTGGAGATCGAGGCCGGCATGGTCGGCGTGAACGTGCCGATCCCGGTCCCGGTGGGCTACCACTCCTTCGGCGGCTGGAAGGACTCGCTCTTCGGCGACCACCACATCTACGGGAACGACGGCACGCACTTCTACACCCGCGGCAAGGTGGTCACCTCCCGCTGGCCCGACCCGGCCGACGCCCCGGCGGGCGTGGACCTGGGGTTCCCGCGCAACCACTGATCATCGCCCGGCAGGGCTGACGAGGCCGTCCGTCATGCGGACGGCCTCATTTTTTTCCGGGACCCCGTTGCGGTTCCCGCATGACCGCAAGATGCCGAACGGACGGACCGATTGACGCGTGATTCAGTCGTAGATCGCGATTCTGGTGCGGATTTCGTAGCTGAACACCCATTGACGCGGCGGTTTTCGTCGGGGTTCGATGCGTGCGCCGGGAGCGCACCAGAGCATGTACGACCGAAGCCGCGGAGGCGATAACGCTCCCGACCCCACCATGTCGCACGAGTCGATCGGAACCGCCGCATGACCGACACGCTCCGCCCTGTCGAGAACGCCCCCGTCCCGGTATCGGGCAGTCCCCAGAAGCTCAAGCGGTCCATCGGCGTCGTCGGCGGCACCCTCCTGACCCTGTCGTGCGTGACGCCCGCCTCCACGCTCTTCGTGGTCGTCCCCGACCTGTTCGGCTCGCTGGGCACCGCCACCGCCCTCACCATCGCCATCGGCTCCGTCCTCTGTATCGCGGTGGCGTTCTGCTACTCGGAGCTGGGCACCCTGATCCCCAGCGCGGGCGGCGAGTACGCGATGGTGTCGACGCTGGCCGGACGGCTCGCGGGCTGGCTGGTGTTCGTGCTGTCCCTGCTGGTCGTCATGATCGTGCCACCGGTGATCGCGATGGGCACGGCGGACTACCTGGCTCCGGTGGTGCACCTCGACCCGGCCATGACGGGCGCCGGGGTCATGCTCCTCGCCACCCTCGCCGGTCTGCTGGATCTGCGCGCCAACGCCTGGATCACCGGCATCTTCCTGGTCCTGGAAGTCGTGGCCGCGGGCGTCGTCGCGGTCCTCGGCTTCGCGCACGGCGAGCGGGGGGCCGGCAGTCTGGTCTCGATGCAGGTGACCGGCGCCGGAGGGCACACGGACCACGTCACGGCCATGATGGTGGTCTCCGGCCTCGCCATCGCCCTCTTCGTCACCCAGGGCTTCTCGACCGCCGTCTACCTCTCCGAGGAACTGGAGAACCCGCGCCACACCGTCGCCCGCACGGTCCTCGCCACCCTCGCCATCTCCTCGGTCGTCATCCTGGTCCCGGTCGTCGCGATCACCATGGGCGCCCCCGACCTCAAGGCGCTGACCGGCGGCGACCTCAGCAGCATGGTCACCGCCTGGTCGAACACCGCCGTCGGCACCTTCGTGAGCCTGTGCGTGGCGCTCGCGATCATCAACGCGGGCATCGTCATGGTCATCCAGAACTCCCGCGTGCTGTTCGCCTCGGCCCGCGACAAGGCCTGGCCCGAGCCGGTCAACCACGCGCTCGCCAAGCTGGGCAGGTTCGGCTCCCCCTGGGTCGCCACCCTCGTCGTCGGCGTCCCCGGCGCACTGCTCTGCTTCGTCAACCTGGACACGCTCTACGGCGTCACGGGCGTCTCGGTGACCGGCATGTACCTGCTCGTCGCGGTGGCCGCCCTGCTCGCCCGGCGCGGCGCCCACGCGCACACGCCGGCCTGGCGGATGCCGCTGTGGCCCGCGATGCCGGTCCTGCTGATCGCGGTCCTGGGCTACATCCTCACCCAGCAGGAGGCGACCTACCTGCTGTGGACGGGCGGCATCACGGCCGCCGCCACCCTCTACTGGGCCCTGTACCTCCGCCCGCGCCGCGCGACCCGCTGGCTGGTGTCGCTCCCGGAGGACGCGCGGGCCTGAGCCGCCGTCCCCGTCGCCCCGTCGCCCCTGCCGCCCGCACCACCACCGGCGGCTGGGGCGGCCGCGTCGTCGTACCACGGCTGCGGTACGCGGCGGCAGGCCCGTACGCCCGCAGGAGGGGCCGCGGTTCAGTCCCGCGGCTGCCCCCGTTGTCGGCGGTGGCCTTTACCGTTGACGCATGGATCTTCGACTGCCCGCATTCCGTGGGCTGCGCCGAGGGGCCGTGGCCGCCGTGGTCGCGGCCCTCCTCGTGCTGGCCGGCGTCGGGACGTGGACGGCCGTCGCATCGGACGACGCACCGGCCGTGCACCGCTCCGACAGAGTCATGGACATGGGCGGCGGAGTACGGATCGACACCTCGTTCTTCACGTCCGGGTCCCCCGGCCGCCGCCCGGCCGTCCTGCTCGCGCACGGCTTCGGCGGCAGCAAGGACGACATGACGGACCAGGCGGTCACGCTCGCCCGGGACGGGTACGCGGTGCTGACCTGGTCGGCGCGCGGCTTCGGAAGGTCCACAGGGAAGATCGGGCTGAACGACCCGAAGAGCGAGGTCGCCGATGTCTCCCGGCTCATCGACTGGCTGGCGCAGCGGCCGGAGGTCCGGCTGGACAAGCCGGGCGACCCGCGCGTGGGCATGGCCGGCGCGTCCTACGGCGGCGCGATCGCGCTGCTGGCCGCGGGGTACGACCACCGGGTGGACGCCATCGCCCCGGCGATCACGTACTGGAACCTGGCGGACGCCCTGTTCCCGAACGGCGTGTTCAAGAAGCTGTGGGCAGGCGTCTTCGTGAACTCCGGCGGCGGCTGTGCGAAGTTCACCGCCGAGCTGTGCCGGATGTACGAGCGGGTCGCCGAGTCCGGCAAGCCCGACACCGAGGCGCGTGCCCTGCTCCAGGCGCGTTCGCCGTCCGCCGTGGCAGAGGACATCAAGGTGCCCACCCTGCTGGTGCAGGGCCAGTCCGACTCGCTGTTCCCGCTCGGGCAGGCGGACGCGGCGGCCCGGGCGATCCGGGCCGACGGCGCCCCGGTGGACGTCGACTGGATCGCGGGCGGCCACGACGGCGGGGACATGGAGACCAGCCGCGTGCAGGCCCGTGACACCGCCTGGTTCGACCGCTATCTGAAGGGCGACAAGGGCGTCGACACAGGGCCCGCCTTCCGGATCACCCGCACCGGCGGCATCGACTCCACGGACGGCGCGGCCCAGTTGAAGGGCGCGAGCGGCGCCTCGTACCAGGGGCTGGAGAGCGGGCAGCGGACGGTCGAGCTCAGCGGCCGTCAGCAGCGGTTCGCCAACCCGGCCGGGGCCACCCCGCCCGCGGTCTCCGCCCTCCCCGGGCTCGGCGGCTCGGGCGGCCTCGCCCAGCTGTCGTCGCTGGGCGTCGGGGTGTCGCTCGACTTCCCCGGACAGTACGCGCAGTTCGACTCACGTCCCGTGCGCCAGGACCTGTGGATCACCGGCTCGCCGACCGTGACGGTGCATGTCACCTCGACGAGCGACGACGCCGTACTGTTCGGGAAGGTGTACGACGTCGGCCCCGGCAAGGGACAGCCGGTACTGCCGTCACAACTGGTCGCCCCCGTCCGGGTGGAGGGAGCCAAGACCGGCAAGGACGTCACGCTGACCCTGCCCGCCGTCGACCACGAGGTGCAGAAGGGACACCGGCTCCGGCTGGTCCTCGCCTCCACGGACCTCGGCTACGCCTCCCCGACCGCACCCGCCACGTACACGGTCTCCCTGAAGAGCGGACTGAAGGTGCCGACGGCGCCCGGGGTCGCGACCGCTGCGGCCCCGCTTCCCTCCTGGGTGTGGTGGCTGCCGGTGACCGGAGCGGTCGTCGCGGCGGCCCTGCTGCTCACGGCCCGCCGCCGTACGACGGCACCGGCACCCGACCCGGCGCTGGCGGACGTCCCGCTGCACATCACCGGCCTGAGCAAGCGGTACGCGAAGTCGGCGGACCGGTACGCGGTCAAGGACCTGTCCTTCCGCGTGGCGAAGGGACAGGTGCTGGGCCTGCTGGGGCCGAACGGCGCGGGCAAGACCACAACGCTGCGCATGCTGATGGGCCTGATCCGGCCGGACGGCGGCGAGATCCGCGTCTTCGGCCATGCGGTGCGCCCGGGTGCGCCGGTGCTGTCACGGGTCGGGGCCTTCGTGGAGGGCGCCGGATTCCTGCCGCACCTGTCCGGCCGGGAGAACCTGGAGCTGTACTGGCGAGCGACGGGCCGCCCGGCCGAGGACGCGCACCTGGACGAGGCGCTGGAGATCGCGGGGCTCGGCGACGCGCTGGAGCGCGCGGTGCGCACGTACTCCCAGGGCATGCGGCAGCGCCTCGCCATCGCCCAGGCGATGCTCGGCCTGCCGGACCTGCTGATCCTGGACGAGCCGACCAACGGCCTGGACCCGCCCCAGATCCGCGAGATGCGCGAGGTCATGATCCGGTACGCGGCGGGCGGGCGCACGGTCATCGTCTCCAGCCACCTGCTGGCGGAGGTCGAGCAGTCCTGCACCCACCTGGTGGTCATGGACCGCGGCCGACTGCTCCAGGCGGGCCCGGTCAAGGAGATCATCGGCTCGGGCGACACCCTGCTCGTCGGCACCGCCGCACCCGTGGAGGAGCCCCTCGTCGAAAAGGTGGGCGCACTGCCGGGCGTCGCCTCGGCGGTGCGCACGGAGGACGGGCTGCTGGTCCGGCTCGACGCGGGCGGCAGCGCGCCGCGGCTGGTCGCGGAGCTGGTGCGGCTGGAGGTCCCCGTGGAGTCCGTGGGCCCCCACCGGCGTCTGGAGGACGCCTTCCTGACCCTGATCGGAGGTTCCGCATGAGTGCGCTCGCCGAGCGGGCGGAGACGGCCGACGGGTACCGGGCGCGGCGGACGCTGCCGCTGCGTGTGGAGCTCGTCCGGCAGTTGAAGCGGCGCCGCACCCTCGTGATGGGTGCCATCCTGACCCTGCTGCCGTTCGTGCTGGTCGTCGCGTTCGCCATCGGCGGCGACCCGGGCTCGCGCAACGGCCGGGTGACGCTGATGGACACGGCGACCGCGTCGGGTGCCAACTTCGCCGCGGTGAACCTGTTCGTCTCCGCCGGGTTCCTGCTGGTCATCCCGGTGGCCCTGTTCTGCGGCGACACGGTCGCCTCGGAGGCGAGTTGGTCCTCGCTGCGCTATCTGCTCGCGGCACCCGTCCCCCGCACCCGCCTGCTGTGGTCCAAGCTCGCGGTGGGGCTCGGCATGAGCCTCGCGGCCATGGTGCTGCTGCCGGTCGTCGCGCTCGCGGTGGGGACGGCCGCCTACGGCTGGGGCCCGCTGAACATACCGACCGGCGGCTCCCTCTCCCCGGGCACGGCGGCTGCGCGGCTGGCCGTCGTGGTGGCGTACATCTTCGTGTCCCAACTGGTCACCGCCGGGCTCGCGTTCTGGCTGTCGACGAAGACGGACGCCCCGCTGGGCGCGGTGGGCGGCGCGGTCGGGCTCACCATCGTGGGGAACGTGCTGGACGCGGTCACCGCTCTCGGCCACTGGCGCGACTTCCTGCCGGCGCACTGGCAGTTCGCCTGGGCCGACGCGGTGCAGACCCAGCCGGAGTGGGCCGGCATGGTCCAGGGCACGGCGATCTCGGTGACGTACGCGCTCGTGCTGTTCGCCCTGGCGTTCCGCGGTTTCGCCCGCAAGGACGTCGTCTCCTAGGACAGCCGGGGATCCCCGGAGCCGAGTGGCCGGGGCGCATACGAAGGAGCGGCCCGCCGAATCGTTCGGCGGGCCGCTCCTCGTGCGCCGGAAGTTCCGGACTCAGCCGTTGTTGGTGCCGTTCGCGGACAGGACCGGAACGTCGTCCAGGATGTGCGACAGCGGCTCGTCGCCCTTGGCCTGGGTGGAGTTCTCCGTGCACTGCTGGTTCTGCGACGCCGACAGGACGGGGACGTCCTGGACGCCGACCGGCACCAGGCCGACGAGCGAACCGGCGTTGACCTTCGCCGGCAGACCGACACAGGGCTTGTTCAGCGAGCCCTGGATGAGCGCCATCTGGGGGCTCATCGCGCCGTAGGTGGCCGAGTTGCCGTACTGCTGCGTCGAGGTGTTGCCGTTGGTGGACGTCGTCCCGGTGTCGTCACCGAGCGCCAGCGCCTGCGGAGCGGCCGCCGCCGAGACGCCCACCACGGAAGCAGCGACCGCCGCGGCGGCCATGAACCTCTTCATCACTTGCTAGTCCCTTCTGGAGAAACCCCGTCCACCGGAGCGCTCTGGACAACTGCCGCACGGTGTCATGGTTGCTCCCCTTCACTCCGATGGCCGATATCGAGAGGCGCAGGCGGATCCGTGCGCCGGGCGCGTATTTCCAGAATTACTGCCCGCGGAACGGGCCCGACCGGGTGAACGGCCGAAACCAATACGAGGGTTCCGGGTTGGTCGCAGAGCAGGAACACGTGTCTTCTGTCAGGAAAGGAACCGACATGTTCAAGAAGGCGATGGCCGCGGCTGCGGTCGCGGCTTCCGTGGTGGGTGTCTCGGCGGCGGCCGCTCCGCATGCCCTGGCGCTCGGTGACGACACCGGCACCACCTCCACCAACTCGAACACCATCTCCGAGTCGTTCGGCAACTCGGCGACCTCGGGCGCCATGAGTCCGCAGATGTCCCTGGTGCAGGGCTCCCTGAACAAGCTCTGCCTCGGTGCGCCGGCCAAGGCCAACGCCGGTTCGCTCGTCGGCCTGGTGCCGGTCGCCGTGCAGGACGTCCCGGTCCTGTCGGCTCCGCAGAACCAGCAGTGCACCGAGAACTCCACCCAGGCCAAGGGCGACGAGCCGCTGTCGCACGTCCTGGAGGACGTTCCGGTCCTGTCCGCGAACGGAACCGGCAACCGCTGACCGCCTTCGCGCACCGGTCGGCCGCCCGCTTTCGCATCTTCGGCGCCCCGGACGCGGGCGGTCGTCGGCGAATTCTTCTTTTCCCGGCCTCCTCCCCAACGGCTTTAAGTCGCACGAAGTCACGCGGACGGCCCGCCCCGCCTTTCGTGTGTATTCACGATCGGCGTTCGGGTGAATTGCGTGGCGGCCCTCGCCAGGGAGTTGCTTCGGCCGTCTATTCCTCGTTTCACAGATGCAGGTCGTGCGGCGAGCCGTTTCAAGCCGTGCTCGCTCGGTTTCGGCCGTCACAGGGGCACGACCGCACAGAAGGGAAATTCCGTGAAGCACAAGAAGAGCGCCGCCGTCGTGGCCGGCGCCATCATGGCTCTGGGAATGGCCGCGCCGGCCATGGCGGACTCCGGAGCCGACGCGTCCGCGACCAACTCCCCGGGTGTCCTGTCCGGGAACGTCATCCAGGTTCCCGTGCACGTGCCCGTCAACGTCTGCGGCAACAGCCTCAACATCATCGCGCTGCTGAACCCCACAGCCGGCAACGCGTGCTCCAACACCTGACGCCATGGCCGCGCGCGGCTGAGGTCGTCGCACACCAGCCGTCCGGCTGTGTCACGGCCGGCCTTGGACTGCTCTTCTCGGTTCCAGGGCCGGCTTTACCACTTATCCCACCTCTACCAGCAGGAAGACAACGAGATTGCGACAGACCCTGAGCAGGGGAATGGTCGCGGCGGCCGCCGCGACGGGCATTCTGTCCCTGTGCGGCAGCCCGGTGTTCGCCGACTCGACCGCCGACGGCTCGACGTCCGGATCACCGGGCCTCGCGTCCGGCAACACCATCCAGGCCCCCGTGAACGTCCCCGTCAATGTCTGCGGCAACACGGTCAACGTGATCGCCGTGCTGAACCCGGCGTTCGGCAACGCCTGTGCCAACGGCCGGGGCGCCACGGCATCCCCTGCACCCGTGACCCCCGCCCCCACACCGACCGTCCCGGTGCAGACGCCGCCGCACGGCAACGGTTCCGGCACCCCGAGCACCCCACCCGGGTCGGGCACCTCGAGCACCCCGCCCGGGTCCGGCACCACGACCACCCCGCCCGGGTCCGGCACCACGACCACCCCGCCCGGGTCCGGCACCACGAACCCTCCGGGCTCCGGGGCGACGCCCCAGACGCCGGGCACCGGGACGACCCCGCCGGAAGGAACGCTGCCTCCGCAGGGAACGCTGCCGCCCCAGGCTGGTGTCCCGCAGACGAACATCCCGCGGGCCGGCGTGCAGCCCGTCGCGGCCTCGCACACCCTGCCCGCCCTGGCGGAGACCGGCAGTGAGGGCCTCCTCGCGGCCTCGGCCGTCAGCGTCGCGATGCTGACCGGCGGGCTCATCCTGTACCGACGGGGGCGGGTCACCTCCCGCCGGTAGCGCGCCGGGGGCCGGGCGTCCCGCGTCCGGCACCCGTGGCGTCGTTCACGCGTCACTCCCTCAGTTCACCGCCCAGGGGCGGCGTCCACTCCGGACGCCGCCCCTGGGCCGTTCAGCCGATGGGCACTCGCGGCCGATGCGCCACCCGTGTCACAAAGGACTCCCTCCGGTCACGCATGTCCCGGCTGTGCGGGCCTTCTGTCACAGCCGGTTCACAGGCCCTTTCCCGCGCGCGCCGCGGGTCGTTGACCCGGCACAGGCTTTGTGATCGCCAGCGCGGGCCCGGCTCCCCCGACGACCTCCCCCCGGTCGCCGCCGTGGCGTGCGCGAGGAGGTGCTTGAAGATGACGGACCGTCGCCTCTGGTCCTACAAGGAGATCGCCGCCCACATCAGCGTGCAGCCGGACACCGTCAGGTCCTACCGCAAGCACGGGCTGCTTCCCCCACCGGACCATGTGGAGGGCGGAAAGCCCTACTGGTACGCCGACACGGTCCGGGCCTGGGTGGCCTCCCGCCCGGGCAACCGCGGCCGCGGAGAGCCCTGACGGCTACCCCCGGTGCCTCCGAGTGGCCCGTCCCGGTCGGGGCGGGCCACTCGGCTGTCGCCGGCGGTGGCCGGCCGGCTCAGCGCCACGGCTCGACGACCGTCACTCCCTGCCCCGGTGCCGTACCCATGGCCGCCAGTGCCTCGGGGGACGCGGCCAGCGGGATGGCCGACGTGACCAGGAGGTCGGGGCGCACGGCGCCGGACCGGACCAGTTCCAGCATCGGCGGATACGCGTGTGCCGCCATGCCGTGGCTGCCGAGGATCTCCAGTTCCAGGGCGACCACCCGGGACATGGGGACGGGGGTGGTGCCGTCGGCGGAGGGCAGCAGACCGACCTGGACGTGGCGTCCGCGGCGGCGCAGTCCGTTCACCGACGCGGCGCACGTCGCCGGGGAGCCGAGCGCGTCGAGGGAGACGTGGGCGCCGCCGCCGGTCAGGGAGCGGACCGCTTCGGCCGTGTCGTCGGCGCCCGTCGCGTCCACGCACTCCGCCGCGCCGAACTTCCGTGCCAGCTCAAGGGCCTGGGGCGACAGGTCGACGGCCACGACCCGCGCCCCCACGGCCGCCGCGATCATCACCGCCGACAGCCCGACACCCCCGCAGCCGTGCACGGCGACCCACTCCCCGCGGCCGGCCGCCCCTGCTGGACGACCGCCCGGAACGCCGTGGCGAACCGGCACCCGAGCGCCGCCGCCGTCCGGAACGACATCTCCTCCGGCACCGCGACCAGGTTCACGTCCGCGTGCTCCAGCGCCACGTATTGTGCGAAGGACCCCCAGTGCGTGAACCCGGGCTGGGTCTGCCGCTCGCACACCTGCTGGTCGCCCGCCGCACAGGACGGACAGCTGCCGCAGGCGCAGACGAACGGCACCGTGACCCGGTCGCCGGGCCGCCGGCGCGTCACCCCGGCGCCGACGGCCTCGACGACACCGGCGAGTTCATGGCCGGGCACGTGCGGGAGCGTGACGTCCGGGTCGTGTCCCATCCAGCCGTGCCAGTCGCTGCGGCACAGCCCCGTCGCCTCGACCCGCACCACGGCCCCGTGCTCTGACGGTTCCGGGTCCGCCACCTCGCGCACCTCGGCCCGCTCCCCGTACCGCTCGAACACCACCGCACGCATACGACCGACCCTCCGCCATGTCCGCGATCCCTGCCCCGCAGATCGTCTCCTGCCGAACGCTAGTGCCCCGCCGGTGCCCCGTCCCCCGGGCCTCCTCCCCGTCCTCCACGCCGAGATGCGACCCACTGACGGCGGCCGGACGGAACGCGCCCCGCCGATGCGCCCCCACCTCCCCTCGTCGGGTACCCCCAGGGGGTATAGTGTGATTCTCGTAAGCCCCACACGCCTCCCTGAGGAGTAACGCCATGACCGCGCAGACCGACACCCCCGGTTCCGTGACGACCGTCTACAAGGTGAGCGGGATGAGCTGCGGGCACTGTGAAGGCTCCGTCTCCGGCGAGATCTCCGGCATCGACGGCGTCACCTCCGTCACCGCCGTCGCGTCCACCGGCGAGGTGACGGTCGTCTCCGCCGCCCCCCTCGACGACGAGGCCGTGCGCGCCGCGGTCGACGAGGCGGGCTTCGAACTCGTCGGCAAGGCCTGAACCACCGGCATCGCCCACCGCATCGAGCCGTACCGACCAGCTGATACTGGCTCCGCACGGCCCGGTCCGTTGTCTGGAGTCCGGACATGACCAGCACCACAGCACCAGCCCCGATAAACGACACGACCGCGCGTTCCGAGGTCGAGCTCACGATCGGCGGCATGACCTGCGCCTCCTGCGCGGCCCGTGTCGAGAAGAAGCTCAACCGGATGGACGGCGTCACCGCCACGGTCAACTTCGCGACGGAGAAGGCGAAGATCTCCTACCCCGAGGGGATCGAGGTCGCCGATCTGATCGCCACGGTGGTGAAGACCGGCTACTCCGCCGAGGAACCCCCGCCGCCGCAGCCGGAACGGCCCGCCGGGACGGAGGAGCCCTCGGGGCTCGAAGAAGACCCGGAGCTCGCCTCTCTCCGCCGGCGCCTGACCGTCTCCTCGCTGCTCGCCCTGCCCGTCGTGCTGCTCGCGATGGTTCCGGTCCTGCAGTTCGACAAC
Source organism: Streptomyces cynarae (assembly GCF_025642135.1). Taxonomy (NCBI): domain Bacteria; kingdom Bacillati; phylum Actinomycetota; class Actinomycetes; order Kitasatosporales; family Streptomycetaceae; genus Streptomyces; species Streptomyces cynarae. The sequence goes on from NZ_CP106793.1 coordinate 3,236,203, forward strand.
TGGCAGTGGCTCTCGCTCACCCTCGCCGCCCCCGTTGTCGTATGGGGCGGTCTGCCGTTCCACAAGGCGGCGTTCACCAATGCCCGGCACGGCGCGGCCACCATGGACACGCTCGTCTCCGTCGGCACGCTCGCCGCCTTCGGCTGGTCGCTGTGGGCGCTGTTCTGGGGGCACGCGGGCATGCCGGGCATGCGCCACGGCTTCGAGCTCACCGTCTCCCGTACGGACGGGGCGTCCACGATCTACCTCGAGGTGGCCGCCGGTGTCGTCGCGTTCATCCTGCTCGGACGCTACCTGGAGGCCCGCTCCAAGCGGCGCGCGGGCGCGGCGCTGAAGGCGCTGCTCGAACTGGGCGCGAAGGACGTCGCGGTGCTGCGGGAGGGACGCGAGGTACGCGTTCCGGTGGCGCGGCTGGCCGTCGGCGACCGGTTCGTGGTTCGGCCCGGGGAGAAGATCGCCACCGACGGGACCGTCGTGGAGGGCGCCTCCGCGGTCGACGCGTCCATGCTGACCGGCGAGTCGGTGCCGGTCGATGTGGCGGTGGGCGATTCCGTGACCGGCGCGACCGTGAACGCCGGGGGCCGGCTGGTGGTCGAGGCGACCCGGGTCGGCGCGGACACCCAGCTCGCGCGGATGGCGCGGCTCGTGGAGGACGCGCAGAACGGCAAGGCGGAGGTGCAGCGCCTCGCCGACCGCATCTCCGGGATCTTCGTGCCCGTGGTGCTGCTGATCGCGCTCGGCACCTTCGGGGTGTGGCTCGGCGTCACCGGGGACACCGTCGCCGCCTTCACCGCGGCGGTCGCGGTGCTGATCATCGCCTGCCCGTGCGCACTGGGTCTCGCCACCCCGACCGCCCTGATGGTCGGCACGGGCCGCGGCGCCCAGCTCGGCATCCTGATCAAGGGTCCCGAGGTGCTGGAGTCCACACGGCGGGTCGACACCGTGGTCCTGGACAAGACCGGAACGGTGACCACCGGCCGGATGACGCTCCAGGAGGTGTACGCCGCCGAGGACAGCGACGAGAAGGAGGTTCTGCGGCTCGCAGGGGCCCTTGAACACGCCTCCGAGCACCCGATCGCCCGGGCGGTCGCGGAAGGCGCCCAGGAGCGCCTCGGCGACCTTCCGACGCCGGAGCACTTCGAGAACGTGCCAGGAGTCGGCGTGCGCGGCAGCGTCGAGGGACACGAGGTCACGGTGGGCCGCTTCCCCGGCGCGCTCCCGGAGCCGCTGGCCGGCGCGAAGGCCGGGGCGGAGACGGAGGGGCGTACGGCCGTCGTGGTCGTCCGGGACGGTGTGGCACTGGGTGTCGTCACCGTGGCCGACGCGGTCAAGGAGACCAGCGCCGAGGCCGTACGGGACCTGCGCGCGCTGGGACTGCGGCCGGTGCTGCTGACCGGGGACAACCGGGCGGTGGCCGAGGCGGTGGCGCGGGCCGTCGGCATCGACGGCGCGGACGTGATCGCCGAGGTGCTGCCCGAGGACAAGGTCGACGTCGTCCGGCGGCTCCAGGGCGAGGGGCGGACCGTCGCCATGGTCGGCGACGGCGTCAACGACGCGGCCGCCCTCGCCACCGCCGATCTGGGCCTGGCCATGGGCACCGGGACGGACGCGGCGATCGAGGCGAGCGATCTGACGCTGGTGCGCGGGGACCTGCGGGTGGCCGCGGACGCGATCCGGCTGTCACGGCGCACGCTCGCCACGATCAAGGGGAACCTGGCGTGGGCCTTCGGGTACAACGTGGCCGCCCTGCCGCTGGCCGCGGCGGGCTTCCTCAACCCGATGATCGCGGGTGCCGCCATGGCCTTCTCGTCGGTGTTCGTGGTCACGAACAGCCTGCGGCTGCGGGCGTTCTCATGAGGGGACCGCGGGGACACCGGCCTCGGGGCGCGGTTCCCGGGACGGGGCGGTAAGAGTCCCTCTAGAGTCGGAAGCGAGCCTCACATAAGCTCTTCACAAGGCCCGCGCATCATCCTTACGCTGGGGCCTCGATCAACGTGTCGAGGCTCTTGCGCATCTTCAGGAGCTGCGCAAGAGACACAGATCACAGTGACGTGAACGTAACCAGCGGAAGGGTTCGTGGGTCTAAGTTGGCGATGTCGGGAGCGTCTTGGGGGGCGCGACTGACATCTGGGGATGTCTTGGGGGACGTCCCCGGGAAACTGCGTTGCCGGGGCACGTACACCGGGGAGCTTTGAGCGGCCCTCCCGTCCGTACGCGTCCCGGCAGACCGCACCGCAGTGGTATGCCGACTTCTGCTCGTTTTGCTCACAGCGATTCAGGCGCTGTCCCGCAGACGCCCGGCCGGATCCCGTGGGGGGAATCCGCACCGGGACATGGGAAGGCGCCCTGGTCGTCGGCCCGTGGGGGGACCGGCGCCGGGGCGCCTTCTGCTTTTCCGGCTCATGTGCGCGGAGCGCGCGCGGCGTACGCCGTTCTACGAAGACGGCGTACGCCACGGGTACGTACGACAGCTACGCGGCAGCGCCGCTCAGCGCTCCTCGACCGGAACGAAGTCACGCTGGACCACTCCGGCGACCGTGCCGACCCGGGGGCAACCCCCGGACCCCCGGCCGGCCCGGGAGCCCACGCCACCCCAAGCCGGCAGACCGACCGGAGCCACCGAAACCCGGCAACAGGGCACCAGCCACCCGGCACCCCTCACCGCCAGGTGTCAGCGCTCCTCGACCGGAACGAAGTCGCGCTGGACCACTCCGGTGTAGATCTGGCGCGGGCGGCCGATGCGGGAGCCCGGCTCCTTGATCATCTCGTGCCACTGGGCGATCCAGCCCGGCAGGCGGCCGAGGGCGAACAGGACCGTGAACATCTCGGTCGGGAAGCCCATGGCGCGGTAGATCAGGCCGGTGTAGAAGTCCACGTTCGGGTAGAGCTTGCGCTCGACGAAGTAGTCGTCGGACAGCGCGTGCTCCTCCAGCTTGAGCGCGATGTCGAGGAGCTCGTCCTCCTTGCCCAGGGCGGAGAGGACGTCGTGCGCGGCGGCCTTGATGATCTTGGCGCGCGGGTCGAAGTTCTTGTAGACCCGGTGGCCGAAGCCCATCAGGCGGACGCCGTCCTCCTTGTTCTTCACCTTGCGGATGAAGGTGTCGACGTCGTTGCCGGAATCGCGGATGCCCTCGAGCATCTCCAGGACGGACTGGTTGGCGCCGCCGTGCAGCGGGCCCCAGAGCGCGTTGATGCCGGCCGAGATCGAGGCGAACATGTTGGCCTGCGAGGAGCCCACCAGGCGGACCGTGGAGGTCGAACAGTTCTGCTCGTGGTCGGCGTGCAGGATCAGCAGCTTGTCGAGCGCGGACACGACGACCGGGTCCAGCTCGAACTCCTGCGCGGGGACCGAGAAGGTCATGCGCAGGAAGTTCTCGACGTAGCCGAGGTCGTTGCGCGGGTAGACGAACGGGTGACCGATCGACTTCTTGTAGGCGTACGCCGCGATCGTCGGGAGCTTGGCGAGCAGGCGGATGGTGGAGAGGTTGCGCTGCTTCTCGTCGAACGGGTTGTGGCTGTCCTGGTAGAAGGTGGACAGCGCGGAGACCACCGAGGACAGCATCGCCATCGGGTGGGCGTCGCGGGGGAAGCCCTTGTAGAAGTTCTTGACGTCCTCGTGCAGCAGGGTGTGCTGCGTGATGTCGTTCTTGAAGGTGGAGAGCTCGTCGACCGTGGGCAGCTCGCCGTTGATCAGCAGGTAGGCGACCTCCAGGAAGGTGGAGCGCTCGGCCAGCTGCTCGATCGGGTAACCGCGGTACCGGAGGATGCCCTCCTCGCCGTCGAGGTAGGTGATGGCGGATTTGTAGGCGGCGGTGTTGCCGTAGCCGCTGTCCAGGGTCACCAGACCGGTCTGGGCGCGGAGCTTTCCGATGTCGAAGCCCTTGTCACCGACGGTGCTGTCGACCACCGGGTAGGTGTACTCGTTGCCGTCGTACCGCAGTACTACAGAGTTGTCGCTCACGTCTTCCCTCACCGACGTAGTGCCTCATCTTCGAGGTGCCCTGACTGTCTCTACCATCCCCCATTTGGCGCAGGAGAGTGCACTCGGGGTCGGCCGTTGGGCTCATCGGCGGCACTGAGTGCCGTCAACCTGCTCATCCTGCCCCCCTCCGACCCGTTCCGGAAGTGCTCTGTGACCTTCGCGACTCATTTGATCGATCATTTTTTTCGATGACAGCGATGGACGCTGGTGGGGTGCCGGGGACGGGAGGTGCTCAGCTCTCCAGGGGCCGCGGCGACAGCCTGAAGTCCAGTGCCGTGCAGCGGCGGCCGGCCGACACCGTACGCACCGCCTGACCGATCGCCTTGCGTGAACCGACGAGCACGACCAGCCTCTTGGCCCGGGTGACCGCGGTGTAGAGCAGGTTCCGCTGGAGCATCATCCAGGCTCCGGTGGTGACCGGGATGACCACCGCCGGATACTCGCTGCCCTGGGAGCGGTGGATCGTCACCGCGTAGGCGTGGGCCAGCTCGTCGAGCTCGTCGAACTCGTACGCCACCTCCTCGTCCTCGTCCGTCAGCACCGTCAGGCGCTGATCGACCGGGTCGAGCGCGGTGACCACGCCGACGGTGCCGTTGAAGACACCGTTCTTCCCCTTCTCGTAATTGTTGCGAATCTGGGTCACCTTGTCGCCGACGCGGAAGACGCGGCCGCCGAACCGCTTCTCGGGCAGGTCGGGACGGGCGGGGGTGATCGCCTGCTGGAGCAGACCGTTGAGGGTGCCCGCGCCGGCAGGTCCGCGGTGCATGGGCGCGAGCACCTGCACGTCGCGGCGCGGGTCGAGGCCGAAGCGGGCCGGGATCCGCCGGGCCGCCACGTCCACGGTGAGCCGTCCGGCGGCCTCGGTGTCGTCCTCGACGAAGAGGAAGAAGTCCTTCAGGCCGTCGGTGAGGGGGTGCTGCCCGGCGTTGATGCGGTGCGCGTTGGTGACGACGCCGGACTGCTGGGCCTGGCGGAACACGCGGGTGAGCCGGACAGCCGGGATCGGGCTGCCGTCGGCGAGCAGGTCCCTAAGGACCTCGCCGGCACCCACGCTCGGCAGCTGGTCGACGTCGCCGACGAAGAGGAGGTGCGCACCGGGCGGCACGGCCTTGACCAGCTTGTTGGCGAGCAGCAGGTCGAGCATGGAGGCCTCGTCGACGACGATCAGGTCGGCGTCGAGCGGGCGGTCCCTGTCGTAGGCCGCGTCGCCGCCGGGCTTCAGCTCCAGCAGCCGGTGGACGGTGGAGGCCTCCGCGCCGGTCAGCTCGGACAGGCGCTTGGCGGCACGGCCGGTGGGCGCGGCGAGCACGACCTTGGCCCGCTTGGCTCGGGCCAGCTCGATGATCGACCGTACGGTGAACGACTTGCCGCAGCCGGGCCCGCCGGTGAGGACGGCGACCTTCTCGGTCAGCGCGAGCCGTACGGCCTGCTCCTGCTCGGGCGCCAGTTCGGCCCCCGTACGCTCCTTGAGCCAGCCGAGCGCCTTGTCCCAGGCCACGTCCCGGAAGTCGGGCATCCGGTCCTCCTCCGTGCGCAGGAGGCGCAGCAGCTGGGCGGAGAGGGAGAGTTCGGCGCGGTGGAAGGGGACCAGGTAGACGGCGGTGACGGGGTCGCCTCCGTCCGGGCCGGGCACCTTCTCCCGTACGACACCGGGGTCGTCGCCGTCCTCCGGTGGCTCCGCCAGCTCTGCGAGGCACTCGATGACGAGGCCGGTGTCGACCTGGAGGAGTTTGACGGCGTCGGCGATGAGCTGCTCCTCCGGGAGGTAGCAGTGTCCCTGGTCGGCGGACTGCGACAGGGCGTACTGCAGGCCGGCCTTGACGCGCTCGGGACTGTCGTGCGGGATGCCGACGGACTGGGCGATGCGGTCGGCGGTGAGGAAGCCGATGCCCCAGACGTCGGCGGCGAGGCGGTAGGGCTGGTTCTTGACGACGGAGATGGAGGCGTCGCCGTACTTCTTGTAGATGCGGACGGCAATGGAGGTGGACACCTCGACGGTCTGCAGGAAGAGCATGACCTCCTTGATCGCCTTCTGCTCCTCCCAGGCGTCGGCGATCTTCTTGGTGCGCTTGGGGCCGAGGCCGGGGACCTCGATGAGCCGCTCGGGCTCCTCCTCGATGATCTTCAGGGTGTCCAGCCCGAAGTGCTGGGTGATCCGGTCGGCGAAGACGGGGCCGATGCCCTTGACGAGTCCGGACCCGAGGTAGCGGCGGATGCCCTGGACGGTGGCCGGGAGGACGGTCGTGTAGTTCTCCACCGTGAACTGCCGCCCGTACTGGGGGTGCGACCCCCAGCGCCCCTCCATCCGCAGCGACTCGCCCACCTGCGCACCGAGGAGCGCACCGACGACGGTGAGCAGGTCACCAGCGCCGCGGCCGGTGTCGACGCGGGCGACGGTGTACCCGTTCTCCTCATTGGCGTACGTGATCCGCTCAAGCACACCTTCGAGCACAGCAAGCCGCCGCTCGCCGGCCCCGTCACCGGCCTGCCCCGTCCGGGTCGCCTCCTTGGTCATGGGGTGACGTTAGCGCTGGGGTGTGACAGGTGGAGCCCACCTGTGCCAGGTGCTCCGGGGCATCGGCCCTTGCCGCCCATTACTCGCACCGAAGAACCACGCCCGGCCGGCGACGGGCCGGAGCCGGACAGTTCCACCATTCCGCGGTAGGTCCGCCGCAACCAGTCCTCAGCCGGCGATGCGCGGATCACTCATGGGCTCAAAACGGCTTCCTGGGCCGCTGCCCCGTGGCCAGCCACGTCTTCGACTGCTCCGTGGTGCAGGCGGAAGGAGGGAACCCCACAAACGACCTGTCCTTGAAGACGGCGACGACCCGCACCATCGGCGCCTGGGTGATGTCCCCGGTGTCGATGTGCTCCTGGCTGTCGAAGCGCACGGCCCACGCCGCATCGTGCTCGACCGACAGTTCCGGCTCCATCACGATGGTCGGCGGCCCGTCTCCGTAAATTGTTCGCAGGTGGACACGTGCCGCCTCGACGGCTTCGTCTCTCGTCATTCTCAGGACCCGATCGTTCTTTCCGTAGGACTCAACGCTGGGAGAGGATGGCCTTTACCGGGGCCGGTCATCACGCTTTCATATCCCCAGTGTCGTCTGCGGCTTCTTCCCAGCTCTCGGGCGCCAGGCGCACCGGCAGGCTCAGGCCGCCGGACTCGGCGATGCCCAGGGCACTGCCCACCTTGCCCGCCACCGAGGCTGCCCTCGCGACCGCAAGGGCTGTCGACTGCTCGGCAATGGTGTGGTCACGGGGTGTGGACGAGAGTGCCGTCCACGATCAGCATGGTGTCCTTACGGAACTGCTTGCGGGGTTCCAGTGCCAGCGACGGCCCGAGTTGGTCGATGATGCGGTCGGCTGCAGACTTTGACACCCCGAAGAGCGGCGCCAGTTGCTGCAGGGTCGCTCAACCCGGTGAACGGGCTATCCAGACACCTCAGGGCCTAAACGCGTCAAGTCCTCACCGGTGAGTGCATGGTTTCCCCACCGGTTCCAGAGCGTGTGATGCCATTCGTCGGCATCGGGGCCGGGAGGCGTCACCGGCGGCACCGGCCCGGGGCTGGTCTCGATCAGGTGCAGCAACGACCAAGCGACGCCGTAGCAGTCGTCGGGGCCGAAGCAAGCAGCCAGAGCCTGCGCCTCGTCGGGTGTAACAGGCGTTTGCACCGTCGAGCTTCGCGTTCCGCAGGTCCGCGTCGTGGAGGTTGACCGGCACAAGGGAACTCTCCGTCAGGTCGGTCCCGTGGACATGCGAGCGGTACAGTCCTGCGCCGACCGACCTGACGCTGGCCAACTTCACTTCCGACAACCAGGATTCCGAGAAATCACCGTGCGGGAGTCCGCGCCTCGGAGGTCTAGCCCTGCGGCGTGCAGCCTCCCTCCGTCGGTGTCGAGCCACTCACGCAGACGCTGGGTCGTCATGCCATCCACCGAAAGCGGACTGGAGCCCATCCCTTACGGGACCGGCTCCTTCGACATCGTCGGTTCAACGTCGGCGTGGTCGCGGCCCTGACCCCGTCAGCCGCCGGCCGCCAGTTCTCGCAGCTCGATCAGGTCGACGGTACGAGGCCGGGCCGCAGGATCCACACGGCCGGAACCCGACTCCTCGGGAACGTTCGACGCCTCGGTGAGCGCCGCAGACGGTGAGAGACGCCGTTGGAAGAGGACGTGCAGACGGTCCAGCCACAAAAGGCCTGCCCTGTAGCCGTCATCGTCCGCGTCGATCCGTGGTTCGAAGCTGGCTGCGCCCTCGGCGTCCGAGGCCCACAGGTAGCCCAGAACTCGACCGTGTTCATCGCGCACCGGGACGTACAGCACCTCTCCGTCCATCGAGCGCCGGTAGACGTCGTCCTGGAAACGGGGAGTGTGATGGAAGACCTCATTTCGATACGGAATCTCGAAGCTTCCCCACACGTCCGACGCAGCACCGTCGGATTCGTAGAAGTTCTCGATCCCGGTCTCGGTAGGCCTGCCGAAATACGTCGGATCGTCCGGATCGGTATCGGAACCGAGCGCCGCAGCCAGTCCGTCCAGTGCGGCGGCCAGCCGCGGCGCGTTCGCCTTGTACACCTCGGGCTGTGCACGACCTCTCAGGTCGTACGGCATCCACGCGTCCGTTCGCGTCGACAGGGCGACGGTGACGAAATCGGCGAACGACGACGCACTGAGCGAGAACAACTCCTCTTGCTGTGCCTCGTGCGGGGGCCTCTCGACAACACCGGTGCATGCCATCCTGGCATCCACGGACCCGACCTCGCCTGTTCGCATTCCCGCTCGGACTTCGTCGGCCAACCACGCCACCGTCTCGGGTCGGCTCGCCGCTTCGGACGAGACGGTGAACTCGCCCTCGAAAAGGCGGGTTCTCGCCCTTCCTGCTTCGGTGACCGAGATGTGTACGGTGTGCTCACCAACCGCAAGCCTGTGCACCGACAACACGCCGTACGCCGCCAGCAGATCCCGCAGGCAGCACGTCAGCGCATCGGCCGATTCGTCCTCCCGCCCCCACGTCCAGCGGGCGACTGTCGTACTGGCGATCACAGCGTTCCCTCCGGGGTGAACCTACCGCCGCGCGGCACGAAAACTACCCCGTCCGGTGTACGGATGACAAACTGCACTTCCTTTTGTTCGAAACCCTTCTGCAGCCGCCCGAGCTGGCTCTCAATTTCGGCCTTGGGCACCTTTGTATCGACCACGAAGGTTTGCACGTCGGCGTGCGAGTCCCTGAGCTGATCAAGGCTCTTGTATATCTTGTCGACGACCTTGCTTGCCTTCGTGGTCGAGTCCGGTCCCGTCATGTCCTTGAACTGCCAGCCGTGAACGTCGCCATTGGCGTCCCGGGCCATGACGTCGAGATCCGTTGCCGGACCTGTGATCACACCAGGCCTCAGCGTATGCCCATCCTGCTTCACTTCGAACGAGATGTCAGTGAGTCCACTGTTGTGCAAGCGGTTGGCGAGCCGAATCTGCTCCAGGCAGCCGGAAAGGTCTTGTGGGCGCGAGAGGTTGGAAACCACAGTGGAAAATCCTTCGGTGTTCCTGAACCTGCCCGATGCGATGGTGTCGGCGATCTCCTTGCCTGCAGGACTGTCACCCAGCGTCTGCATGATCTTGCCCACGTCACCGGGCTTGACATTCGTGCCTCGTATCTGGTCCCGAACTTGCTGCTCGAGCTGACCGCCGCGCTCCATCGGTCCCGTGGCCTCGGTGGGGCGCTCCCAGCCAGCCGGCTCGTGCATGCCACCGATGTCCGGCGCATCAGCCGTTCCGGAACCGTGCAGTCCCTCACCACCGCCGGTGGCCGCGCCTTCATGGCCATCGGTAGCCGTTCCCTCGACGTGACCGCCGACGGATGGCTGCTCGTGCCCTCCACGCGAGCCCTCATGGCCCGAGTTGCCAGGACCATCGGTATGAGAGCCACTGCCGTGATCGCTCGGTGCTTCATGGCTGGCGGAGGGCCCGGCCCCGTGTTCGTGGGCGCTGCCACCGGGCAAGTGGTCACCCGCGTGGCCGCCTGGCAGATGATCCCCGGCATGGCCTGCACCCGGCAGACCGTCGCCGCCCGCGTGGACCCTCGGCACGCTCTCCCCGCCCGCATGCACCGCCGCGTCGTCGCCCGCCCGGCCAACGTCGCCCAGGTCGTGGCCCACGCTGTCGACCAGCCGAACGTGCTCCCCCGCCTGCTCAGCCGTCTGCCCGCCCGCGCCCACCAGCGCCGGCTCCCTGGCCGGAGTCGGTGTATGCGGCACGTCCGAGCCCGTCGGCGGTTTCGGCTCGGTGTCGCCCGGCTCCCTCGGGGCGTCCTCCGCACTCTGCAGCACGTCGCCGTGCTCGTCCAGGATGTTTCCCCGCGGGTCGAGGTACCGCGCCGGGGCGCCCTCCCCGGTCGGCAGTCTCGTCGCGCCCTCCGGCAGTACCGGCCCGTCGTGGGCCGGCAGTTGGACGTTGCCGTCCGGGAGTCTGACCGCGCCCTCCGGGATCGCCGCTCCCTCCGGCAGGTGCACCGTGCCGTCGGGCAGCCTCACCGCGCCCTCGGGCAGCGTGAGCGCGTTCTCCGGGAGTTCGGGGATCTCGACGCGGCCGACGCCCTTCAGCGCCGCCGTGATGTCGCCGATCTTCGACAGGCCGGCGCCCGCGCCCTTCGCGACATACGTCATGGGATCGATGACCCGGCCCACCTTGCCCGCCACCGAGGCCGCCCTCGCGACCGCACCCGCCTTGCCCGCACCGGCCGCCGCAGCCCCCTCGCCGCCGGTGAACACGGCCGTCAGGACGTTGAAGGTGACCGCACCGGCCGCACGAGCCGGGTTCTTGCCCCACTCGTCCCACGCCACCAGCGCCTTGCCCGTCTCCTTCATCGCCTTGCGCGAGTCGCGCAGCCACGACGGCAGCTTGTCGTCCGGCAGGCCCCAGAACAGAGCCTGAGCTCCGGGAAGCGAGGAGATCACCAGGCCGGTGGTCAGCTGCGCCAGGCCCTTCCACGCCTGCCCCATCGCCGCCCAGCCGTTGACACCCACCAGCGTGCCCAGGCCCTTGATCGTGCCCCAGACGCTGTCGATGACGATCCCGTCCCACAGGAACGACTTCACCCAGTGGCCGACCTCCCACCAGTGGTGCTTCTCGTCCACCGGATCGCCCCACGGGAGCTTGGCGTTCTTCATGTCGGCCGCGTCGAACCCGTACTGGTTCTTGTTGTCCGAGCCGTCCCCGGCCACCATCCGGGTGCCGTGCCACAACGCGGTGATCTTGTTGTGGCAGGTCCGTTCCGCCGCCCAGAACGCCGCCACCGTCTGCGTGATCTCGTCCCGGATCCGGTTGTGCTCGTCGACCTTGTCGCCGTCGTACTCCCAGTCCTTGTCGTCCTTGACCGAGTTGACGAAGTTCGTCGCCTCGATCTTCAGCTGCTTCAGCTTCTCGACGAGCGGGCGGATCTCGGTCGCGTAACCGGACAAGGCCGAGGAGACCGTTTCCAGACCGGTGGCGAAGTCATCCGAACGGTCCGCCACCGGCTTCGTCGTCGCGAACAGCTGCTCCGCCTCCGGCGCGCTGTAGTACGCCGTCAGGCCCTGGAACCGGGTGTGCACGTCCCGGCCGGTGTCGCGGATGTCGGAGGCGTCGCTCTTCAGGTCGCCGTACGCCGCCTCCAGCTCCGCCAGGTTCCCCGTGTACTGCGGTATCGCCTCCGGATCGATCACCTCTGACCCGCCCCCGGCATGTCCACCCGCGGATCCGCCAGCGCCTTGCGCTGCGCCTGCGCCGCCATCTGTTCGTCCCCGTTCAGATAGGCCGTCGTCGCATCCACCGCACCCTGCAGCGACTTGCCCGCCCGCGCCGCGATGAACTGCAGGTCCCTCGTGGCGTGTTCGGCGTACTGCGAAAGGGCCAGCGCCACCAGGCCGCCCTGCGGCTTCCCGTCACCGCCCCCGCCCCCACCGTTCGCGGAGATCGTGCCGGCACTGGACGCCGCCGACGTCAGATGCTCCCCGAACGCGTTCGCCTGCTTCTCGAAATGCGACGCCGCCTCACCCGTCGTCTTCAACACACCCTGAATGCCCTGCGGCTTCAGATCCCAGCCCGGCACCACGCACCCCCCGCACCTACCGCCAAACCACCACCGGCCTCAGCCGATGCCGTCGACCGCCGCCTTCGCCCGCGCCATGGTCGACTGCGCCGTCGCGTCGTTCTCCTCCAGCGTCGACCTCACCAGCGCGATGATGTTCTTCACCTCCTGCGACGCACGGTTCCACCGCATTTCCTTGCCGTGGTACTCGTCCGCCACCCCGTCAGCCGTGAAGTCCGCGATCGCCGCCTTCACCTGACGGTCCCGATCCGCGATGACCTGCTCCAACCGGCCGATCACCGACTGGAGACTGGCCTGCGCGTCCGCCGACGCGCCCGTGTCGTACGACCGACGGTCCACATCCGAACCCGCCATCACCCATCACTCCCCGTGGAAAAAGGACAGAAGTCGACCTGCCGTCGGCCGCTCCGCCGCGGCCACCCGCGCCGCCGCGCTCAGCGGAACCTGGCCGCGTCGAAGTTCGCCGCCCCCATCTGACGCCGCGCGTTGTCACCCTGCTCCTGGACACCCGTGCCGAACGCCGAGTCCATGCCGCTCTGACCGCCCAGGATCGCCGCCAGCGAACCGTTCAGCTCCTGCGTGATCTCGTCCGCCCGCGCCTTGAACCGGTCGAACGCCACCCGGCCCGCACCGTTGAACTTCCCCTCCAACGGCTGTGCCGCCTGCACCAGTTGACGGATCAGCGTCCCCAGATCGTCACTCGACCCACGCGACTCCTTGACCAGCGTGGACAGGGTCTGCGCCCCCATGTCGAACTTCATCTCGGCTCCCCCTGTGGCGAGTTGAGCTCACTGAACGATTCCGCACCCTCCATGTTCACGGCCGCCCCTCACACTCGCAACCGCCTCCGGTCACAGCCCTGCTACAGGGAACGGATCACTCCGCGAAGTCCAGGGGGCAGACATGCACTCGAGTGGCCCACCTCACACCAGCCGCAGCCCACGCCCCCTCAAGTGACCTGCCTCACACGGTCACAATCAGGTCTCGCCCTCGCTCCACCCCTTGAAGAACGGAATGTAATCGATTCCAATCCTGTTCGTCAGTCGTGAAAACGATTCCACGGATCCACAAGGAGGTGGTCCGGCGATGGCGAGCATCAAGGACGTCGCCGCCGAGGCGGGAGTCTCCGTCGCCACGGTGTCGCGCGTCCTGAACGACCACCCGTCGGTCAGCGCCGAGGCACGCACCCGTGTGCTGGCCGCCGTCGAGGCGCTGGGCTACCGCCCGAACGCCGTCGCCCGGTCCCTGCGCACCGACCAGACCCACACCCTCGGCCTGGTCATCAGCGACGTGCTCAACCCCTACTTCACCCATCTGGCCCGCTCCGTCGAGGAGGAGGCCCGCGCCCTCGGCTACAGCGTGATCATCGGCAACGCCGACGAGCGGCCCGACCTCCAGGACCACCATGTGCGGACCCTGATGGACCGGCGGATCGACGGGCTGCTCGTCTCCCCGACGGACGGCGGGTCGCCGCTCATCCTGGACGCCGCGCGGGCCGGCACCCCGATGGTCTTCGTGGACCGGTGGATCGCGGGCGTCGACGTACCCGTCGTACGCTCCGACGGCCGCGCCGCCGTCCACGATCTCGTCCGTCATCTGCACGGGCTCGGCCACCGGCGGCTCGCGATCATCGCCGGTCCGGCGGCGACCACGACGGGCCGCGAGCGCGTCGAGGCCTTCCGCGAGGCCCTGGCCGAGTACGGGCTCCCCCTCCCGGACGCCTACATCGGCCAGGGCGACTTCCAGGTCGAGAGCGGGCGCCGGGCCACCGAGCGGTTCCTCGACCTGGCCGAGCCGCCCGAGGCCGTGTTCGCCGCCGACAACCTGATGGGGCTCGGCGCGCTGGACGCCATCCGGGCGCGCGGGCTGCGGGTGCCGGACGACATCGCGCTCGCCGCGTTCGACGACATCCCGTGGTTCGTGCACACCGATCCGCCGATCACCGCGATCGCCCAGCCCACCGGCCGGCTGGGACGCGCCGCCGTGCGCGCGCTGGTCGACCGCATCGAGGGGCGGCACCCCGAGTCCGTCACCCTCCCCGCCCGTCTCGTCGTACGCCGCTCGTGCGGCGAGTCGCCTGCACAGGCCCCCGCTGTGCAGTTCCCCGTACAAAGGAGCCAGTCGTGAGCAACCCTGACGAGTTGCTGCGCATCGAAGGCATACGCAAGACCTTCCCCGGCGTGGTCGCGCTCGACGGCGTCGACTTCGATCTGCGCCGCGGCGAGGTGCATGTGCTGCTCGGTGAGAACGGCGCGGGCAAGAGCACCCTCATCAAGATGCTCTCCGGCGCCTACCGCCCCGACGCCGGGCGGATCCTGGTCGGCGGCGAGGAGGTGCGCATCCACGGTGCGCAGGACTCCGAGCGCCTCGGGATCGCCACCATCTACCAGGAGTTCAACCTCGTTCCCGACCTGACCGTCGCCGAGAACATCTTCCTGGGCCGCCAGCCGCGCCGCTTCGGCATGATCGACCGCAAGAAGATGGAGGCGGACGCCGCCGCACTCCTCGAACGCGTCGGTGTGAACGTGTCTCCCCGCGCGCGTGTGCGTGAACTGGGCATCGCCCGGCTCCAGATGGTCGAGATCGCGAAGGCGCTCAGCCTGAACGCGCGCGTGCTGATCATGGACGAGCCGACGGCCGTGCTCACCTCCGAAGAGGTCGAGAAGCTGTTCGCCATCGTGCGCGCGCTGCGCGAGGACGGCGTCGGCATCGTCTTCATCACCCACCATCTGGAGGAGATCGCCGCTCTCGGGGACCGGGTGACCGTGATCCGCGACGGCAGGAGCGTCGGTCAGGTGCCCGCCTCCACGCCCGAGGACGAGCTCGTGCGCCTCATGGTGGGACGGTCGATCGAGCAGCAGTACCCGCGTGAACGGCCCGACACCGGCGCGGCGTTGCTCACCGTCGAGGGGCTCACCCGGGACGGGGTCTTCCACGACGTGTCGTTCGAGGTGCGGGCCGGTGAGGTCGTCGGCATCGCGGGGCTGGTGGGGGCCGGCCGTACGGAGGTCGTACGGGCGGTGTTCGGCGCCGATCCCTATGACAGGGGAGCCGTGCGCGTCGCCGGCACCCAGGTGCGCCGGTACGACGTGAACGCCGCGATGGAGGCCGGGATCGGGCTCGTGCCCGAGGACCGCAAGGGCCAGGGTCTCGTCCTGGACGCGTCCATCGAGGAGAACCTCGGACTCGTGACCATGCGGGCCGCGACCCGCGGCGGGCTCGTCGACCGCAAGGGGCAGCACGCCGCCGCGGCCAAGGTCGCCGACCAGCTGCGCGTGCGGATGGCCGGTCTCGGCCAGCACGTGCGCACGCTCTCCGGTGGCAACCAGCAGAAGGTCGTCATCGGCAAGTGGCTCCTGGCGAACACCAAGGTGCTCATCCTCGACGAGCCGACGCGCGGTATCGACGTCGGCGCCAAGGTCGAGATCTACCAGCTGATCAACGAACTCACGGCCGCGGGCGCCGCAGTCCTGATGATCTCCAGCGATCTGCCCGAGGTGCTCGGCATGAGCGACCGGGTGCTGGTGATGGCCCAGGGCCGGATCGCGGGCGAACTCTCCGCCGACGAGGCGACGCAGGATTCCGTCATGGCGCTCGCCGTCAGCACACCCACCACGTCTGTGAACGAAATGGAGGCCACCCGTGGCCACTGACACGCTCAAGAGCCGGGCGGGCGCCGGTGGCGCCGCGGGGGTCCGCAGACTCCTGCTCGACAACGGCGCGCTCACCGCGCTGATCGTCCTGGTCATCGCGATGTCCGCGCTGTCCGGCGACTTCCTGACGACCGACAACCTCCTCAACATCGGCGTCCAGGCGGCCGTCACGGCCATCCTCGCCTTCGGCGTCACCTTCGTGATCGTCTCGGCGGGCATCGACCTGTCGGTGGGGTCGGTCGCCGCGCTGTCGGCCACCGTCCTGGCCTGGAGCGCCACGTCGGCGGGCGTCCCCGTCGCGATAGCGGTGATCCTCGCGATCGCGACCGGCCTCGCCGCCGGACTCGTCAACGGCATCCTGATCTCGTACGGGAAGCTCCCGCCGTTCATCGCGACGCTCGCCATGCTGTCGGTGGGCCGCGGTCTTTCGCTGGTCATCTCGCAGGGCTCCCCGATCGCGTTCCCGAACTCGGTCTCGCACCTCGGTGACACGCTGGGCGGCTGGCTGCCCGTGCCGGTCCTCGTCATGGTCGTCATGGGCCTGATCACCGCGTTCGTCCTCGGCCGTACGTACATCGGCCGCTCCATGTACGCGATCGGCGGCAACGAGGAAGCGGCCCGTCTGTCGGGTCTGCGGGTGAAGAAGCAGAAGATCGCGATCTACGCGCTGTCGGGTCTGTTCGCCGCGGCCGCGGGCATCGTGCTCGCCGCGCGACTGTCCTCCGCGCAGCCGCAGGCCGCCAACGGCTACGAGCTGGACGCGATCGCCGCGGTCGTCATCGGCGGCGCCTCCCTCGCGGGCGGCACCGGCAAGGCGTCGGGCACGCTGATCGGCGCGCTGATCCTGGCGGTGCTGCGCAACGGCCTCAACCTGCTGTCGGTGTCGGCCTTCTGGCAGCAGGTCGTCATCGGTGTCGTGATCGCCCTGGCGGTGCTCCTCGACACCGTGCGCCGCAAGGCCGGGGCCACCCCCGTGGCCGCCGGCACCTCTCCGGGCGGCCGGGGCCGGCAGACGCTGACGTACGCGCTCGCGGCCGTGGTCGCGGTGGCCGTGGTGGGCGGGATGTCCTTCCTGCACGGCGGCTCGTCCTCCACCACGCCGAAGGTGGGCCTGTCGCTGTCCACCCTCAACAACCCCTTCTTCGTCCAGATCAAGCAGGGCGCGCAGGCGGAGGCGAAGAAGCTGGGCGTCGACCTGACCGTCACGGACGCGCAGAACGACGCCTCGCAGCAGGCCAACCAGTTGCAGAACTTCACCAGCTCGGGCCTCGGCGCGATCGTCGTCAACCCGGTGGACTCGGACGCCGCGGGCCCGGCGGTGCGGGCCGCGAACAAGGCGGGCGTCCCCGTCGTGGGCGTCGACCGCGGCGTCAACAAGGCGAAGACGGCCGCGCTGGTCGCCTCCGACAACGTCGAGGGCGGCAAGCTGGGCGCCAAGGCGCTGGCCGAGAAGCTCAGCGGCAAGGGCAAGATCGTGATCCTGCAGGGTCTGGCCGGCACGTCCGCGAGCCGCGAGCGCGGCGCGGGCTTCGCCGAGGGCCTGAAGGCCTACCCGGGCATCCAGGTCGTCGCCGAGCAGCCCGCCGACTTCGACCGCACCAAGGGCCTCGACGTGATGACGAACCTGCTCCAGGCCCACCCGGACATCCAGGGCGTCTTCGCCGAGAACGACGAGATGGCGCTCGGCGCGATCAAGGCGCTGGGGTCGAAGGCCGGGAAGTCGGTCCAGGTCGTCGGCTTCGACGGTGAGCCGGACGGACTCGCCGCGGTCAAGGCGGGCACGCTGTACGCGTCGGTGGCGCAGCAGCCCTCGCAGCTGGGCCGGATCGCGATCGACAACGCGCTGCAGGCCGCTCAGGGCAAGAAGGTCGAGAAAACGGTCATGGTGCCGGTGAAGGTGGTCACGAAGGAGAACGTGGCCGGGTTCACCGGCTGACCCGCCCCGTCCGGTCGCCACGGCGGCGGGCCGCGCAGCACGCGCGGTCCGCGGCCGTGGCGCCGGATTCACCGCTTTGTCGGATGCACGGGGATCCGCTGGGATCCGTTGGGAGACAGTTCATGTACGACTACGACCTCCTGGTCGTGGGATCGGCCAACGCCGACCTGGTGATCGGGGTCGAGCGGCGGCCCGCGGCCGGGGAGACGGTGCTCGGCTCCGACCTGGCCGTCCACCCGGGCGGCAAGGGCGCGAACCAGGCGGTGGCCGCCGCCCGCCTCGGCGCCCGTACGGCGTTGCTGGCCCGGGTCGGCGACGACGCGCACGGCCGGCTGCTGCTGGACGCGCAGCGCGCGGCGGGCGTCGGCACGGTGGGGGTCCTGGTCGGCGGGGCGCCCACGGGGGTCGCGCTGATCACGGTGGACCCGTCGGGGGACAACAGCATCGTGGTCTCCCCGGGCGCCAACGGGCGGCTCGCCCCTGAGGACGTACGGGCCGCACAAGGCCTGCTGCACGCCTCCCGGGTGGTGTCGGCGCAGCTGGAGATCCCACTGGAGACGGTGGAGGAGGTCGTACGGAACCTGCCGTCCGGCACCCGGTTCGTGCTGAACCCGTCGCCGCCGAGGCCACTGCCCGCCGAGGTGCTGGCGGCCTGTGACCCGCTGATCGTGAACGAGCACGAGGCACGGGTCATCGCGGGCGACGAGCTGGGCGGGGCGCCTGAGGACTGGGCGCGGGCGCTGCTGGCGCTCGGCCCCCGCTCGGTGGTGGTGACGCTGGGCGCGGAGGGCGCTCTGGTGGCGGCCGACGGTTCGATGACCCGTGTCCCCTCCGTGAAGGTGGACGCCGTCGACACGACGGGCGCGGGCGACGCTTTCACGGCTGCGCTGGCCTGGCGGCTGGGCACGGGCGCGGCGCTGCCCGAGGCGGCGGCGTACGCGGCGCGGGTGGGGGCGGCGGCGGTGACGCGCCCCGGCGCTCAGGAGTCCTACCCCACCGCCGAGGAGGTCGAAGCCCTGTGCGGCGCCGGCCTGGGGGACGACCCCCGGACGCCCGGCCGGGAAGGCGAGCCTGGAGTGCCTGCCCGAGGAGCGTCCGCGCGAGGTGAGTCCCTGTGAAGAAGGCCGGAATCCTGAACCGTCACCTCGCGGGCGCCCTGGCCGAGTTGGGGCACGGGCACGGGGTCCTGATATGCGACGCGGGCATGCCGATCCCGGCGGGCCCCCGGGTCGTGGACCTGGCGTTCCGCGCCGGGGTGCCGTCCTTCGCGGAGGTCCTGGACGGTCTGCTCCAGGAGCTGGTGGTGGAGGGCGCCACGGCCGCGCACGAGGTGCGGGACGCCAACCCGCAGGCCACGGCGCTGCTGGAGGCCCGCTTCCCGGACCTCGAGCTGGTCCCGCACGAGAAGCTGAAGCGGCTTGCGGCCGACGCCCACCTGGTGGTCCGCACCGGTGAGGCCCGCCCGTACGCGAACGTGCTCCTGCGCTGCGGCGTCTTCTTCTGAACCGGCCGCTCTGCCTGCGATACCGCGATACTTCGAGGGGCCCGGTCACTGCCCGGGCCCCTCGGTTTCCCCCCACCCAGCCAGAACCCCCGTGATCCCCCCAGATCCCCCCGGGGAGTCCTGACTCCCCTTACGACACGCAGAGGGCGGCAAGGGTTGCACCCTTCGCGGAGAATTTTCCGAGGGTCCGTCGCGGGCGGCGCAAGAACTGGCACCGGATGTGGTCAGGGTCGATGATGGAAGTGGAGTAAGAAGGTGATGGATCACGAACGACCGTGAGCCGGACAAGGCAGACTCCTCGTCGCGGGAGGCGTCCGCTCCTCAGCGAGTGAGCGCTCCCCAGGCCATGCGGAGCGCGGCCGAACAGCTGACCGAGCTGCTCGGGCGGGCTCCTCAGTCCGTTTCGGCGCTGAGACCGACGGACCATGGCTGGGAGGCCCTCGTCGAGGTCGTGGAGCTGGAGCGTGTTCCGGACACGAGCAGTGTGATGGCCAGCTACCGGGTCGTTCTGGACCCCGCGGGCAATCTGATGGGCTACGAACAAGTACGCCGCTACACCCGCGCGCAGGTCGACAAAGAGGGCCGCTGACAGCGGCTGACGCCCTTCGCTTGAAGGGACAGAAGATTGTGACTGTAATGCCGCAGGGCGGTGGTCTGCCGGCCGGCGGGGGCGGCGGAGGCTCCGGCAACCTCTACGACGTACTGGAACTGGTTCTCGACCGGGGCCTCGTCATCGACGCATTCGTACGGTTGTCCCTCATCGGAATCGAGATTCTGAAGGTGGACGCCCGCGTGGTCGTCGCCAGCGTCGACACCTATCTGCGCTTCGCCGAGGCTTGCAACCGGCTGGACCTGGAGTCCGGCCGCAAGGCCCCCGCGACGCTGACGGACATCACCCAGAGCATCACCGAGGGTGGTGCCCGGGGCAAGAGCAAGGGCGCGCTGACCGGCGCGGTGGAGGCGTTCACCGAATCGCTCCAGAAGGGGAGCAAGGAGCGCGAGAGGGAGCCCGAGCACATCGAACGCGGCTCGAGCCACCGCTCCTCGAAGGACCGGGAGGAGTGAGCGAGCCGATGTCGCTGTACGTGTACGCGATCACCAAGGACTCGCATCCGCTGGATCTGGACGGGGTCAAGGGCGTGGGCGAGGCCCCCGCCGAGTTGCGGACCGTCCGCAGCGGCTCGCTGTGCGCCGTCGTCAGTGACGCCCCCCAGGACCTGTCGGTCGCGCGCCGCGACCTGGAGGCGCACAACGAGGTCCAGGGACGTCTGTGGGCCGGCGGCAGCATCCTGCCGCTCGGCTTCGGATACGTCGCGGAGAACGAGGACGCCGTACGCGCCGTGCTGGAGTCGCGGGCCGAGGAGTTCTCCCAGCGGCTGGACGAGCTCACCGGGCGGGCCGAGTTCAACGTCAAGGGCGTGCAGGAAGAGGACGCCCTGCTGCGGACCATCCTCGAGGAGTCCGAGCAGGCGCGGGCGCTGAGCGCGCGGACCCGCGAGGGCGGCAGCTACGACGACCGCCTGGCGCTCGGTCAGCTCATCGCGCAGGAGGTGCAGAGCCGCCAGGACGCGGAGGCCGAGGAGGTCCTCGCCGCGCTGCGGCCGCTCGCGCTGTCGGAGAAGGTGTCCCCCCCGTCCAAGCAGTACTTCGTGAACGCGTCCTTCCTGGTGGAGGGCGAGCGGGCGGAGGAGTTCACACGGGCCGGGCAGGAGCTGGCCGAGCGCCTCGGCGAGGGCATCGAGGTGCGGGTACGGGGGCCGCTGCCGCCGTACAGCTTCGCCTGACCGGGCCCGGACCGACCGACCCGGACGGCATGAGGAGGAGGCGCTGTGGGAGGACTGGTCACCGGGATCCTGGGGCTGCCGTTCGCCCCGGTCAGGGGCATCGGCTGGGTGCTCGACAAGGTCGTCAAGACCGCGGAGCAGGAGTACTACGACCCGGCTCCCATCCAGGAGGAGCTGGTGAACCTGGAGCAGGCGCGGACCGAGGGCCGTATCGCCGAGGAGGAGTTCGCGCAGCGCGAGGAGGCGCTGCTGCACCGCCTGGAGGAGATCAGGGCCTACCACCTGCGGAAGGCGCAGGGCGGGCCGTGACGGTCGGCGAAAGAAAGAAGAGGGAACCATGAACAACGCCAAGATCGGCGCGGCTGTTCTCGGCGGCTATCTGCTGGGCCGGACGAAGAAGGGCAAGCTCGCCCTGAGCCTGGGGGCGGCGATGGCCGGGTCGCGGATGAGGCCCGGGCAGGTCGGCAAGCTGCTCCAGGACTCCCCCGTCCTCGGCAACGTCAGCAAGCAGGTGCGCGGTGAGCTGGCGAGCGCGGGCAAGGCCGCGGCCACCACCGTGCTGTCGGCGAAGGCCGAGAGCCTGGCCGACGCCCTGCACGAGCGCACCGCGGGGCTGAAGGAGAGGACGCACGGCGAGGGCGGGCGCGGTCGGCACGAGGAGGCCCGCGACGAGGAAGACGCGGACGAGGAGGGGGACCGGGACGAGGGCGGCCGGGACGACGGAAGCCGGAGAGAGCGTCGGAGCGGAGCAGGGGAGGAGCCGGGTCACCGGAGCGAGGGGCGCGAGAAGAGGGCGAAGAGCGGGTCCGCACGATCAAGGAGGCCGGACGATGGTTGAGGGCACCCTCAACAAGGTTCGTGATCAGGTGCAGGGGAACCCTGGCGCGGACCGGCTCAAGGCAGAGCTGGAGAGCTACCTGCAGGCCCGGCTCCAGGTGATGCTCGAGAGCATGGGCGAGCGGCTGGGTGAGGGGGCGCGCCGGCTGGCGGAGACGCACGTCGGTCCCGGCATGCTGGGCAAACTCGCCCTCAAGGGCGGCAAGAGGCTCCTCGGAGGGGAAGGCGCGGGGGCGGGGGCGGGCGGAATCCTGTCCCAGGCGAAGGACACGCTGCTCGGCAAGGCCAAGGAGGCGGCGGGCGTAGGCGGCAAGAAGCCCGGCGGACCGCAGCGGGGACTGACCATCATCGAGGACGTCGAGGTGGGCGTGCCCGTCCGCGAGGCCTACAACCAGTGGACGCAGTTCCCGGACTTCGAAAAGTTCGCCAAGGGTGTCGAGGACGTCCGGCAGGACGACGAGACCACGACCCACTGGCAGGCGAAGATCGCCAAGTCACGTCGCCAATGGCGGGGCGTCGTGACCGAGCAGGTGCCCGACGAGCGCATCGCCTGGACCACCGAGGGTCCCAAGGGCACGAACAAGGGCGTCGTCACCTTCCACCCGCTCGGCGACAACCTCACCAAGGTTCTGCTGGTCCTGCAGTACTACCCCAAGGGCCTGTTCGAGAAGACGGGCAGCCTGTGGCGCGCCCAGGGGCGGCGGGTGCGGCTCGATCTCAAGCTCTACCGCTCGTTCGTCATGACCCGCGGTGAGGCCACCGGCGCCTGGCGCGGCGAGATCCGCGACGGGGAGGTGGTCCGCAGCTCGGAGGAGGTCGAGCGCGAGGAAGAGGAAGAGGCCGAGAAGGAGGGCCGCGGGGAGCGCGAGGAGGAGCCCGAGGAGCGGGAAGAGGAGCCCGAGGAGCGCCGCCGGGACGAGGAGGAGGAAGAAGAGGCAGACAGAGAAGAGGGACGTCGGGGACGCCGGGACGAGGACGAAGAGGACGAGGACGACGAGAAGCCCGAGTCCTCCGAGGAGGACGACGAGTGGGAGGAGGACGAAGACGAGCAACCCGACGACCGCTACGACGAGAGGGAGGCACCCGAAGGGCGTCGGCGCCGCGGATAGTCGCGGGCGCTGAGGTGCGTGAACTCGCCGGCCTCCGTTGTCGCCGGCGCCGGGTGCTCAGGGAAACGAGGTCGAGTGTGCCGTGTCCGATCCCGCCGTCCCCGCGTCGCGGCCCCTGACCCCCTACAGTCAGGGGTCCTCCGGCGCGAACCTGGCCGACATCCTTGAACGCGTGCTCGACAAGGGCATCGTGATAGTCGGCGACATCAAGATCAACCTGCTCGACATCGAGCTGCTCACCATCAAACTCCGGCTCCTGGTGGCCTCCGTGGACAAGGCCCGGGAGATCGGCATCGACTGGTGGGAGCACGACCCGGCGCTGTCCTCACGCGCCGACGGCCGGCGCAGCCTCCGGGAACAGAACGAGCGGCTGCGGGCCGAAGTGGAGGAGCTGCGCGGACAACTCGCGTCGTCCCCACCGCCCGAGCTGTCCGAGGGCAGGTCCGGCCGCCGCAGCCGGCCGCGGGAGGACCGCGACGCCGAGCGGGAGCCACGACGGGACCGCGACGCCGAACGAGAACCACGACGGGACCGCGACGCCGAACGAGAACCACGACGGGACCGCGACGCCGAACGAGAACCACGACGGGACCGCGACGCCGAACGAGAACCACGACGGGACCGCGACGCCGAACGAGAACCACGACGGGACCGCGACGCCGAACGAGAACCACGACGGGACCGCGACGCCGAACGAGAGCCGCGCACCGAGCCGCGACGCACCCGGCGCAGGGCCGATGAGGACGAGGACCGGAGCTGAGGGCGGTGGACGAGCAGCTGTGCTACGCGTATGCCGTGCTGGGTGCGTCGGCCCTGGACGACAAGTCGCTCGCGTCTGTCCGGGGCGTGGCGGACGCCCCCGTCGCCCTGGTCCGCCACGGCCAGGTGGCGGCCGCGGTCAGCGCGGTGCCCGCGGCCGAGTTCTCGGAGTCGGCCCTGAGGGCCGGTCTCGAGGACCTGCGGTGGCTGGAGGCGACGGCCCGTGCGCACCACTTCGTGATCGAGACACTGGCCGGGCACACCACGGTCCTTCCGCTGCGGCTGGCCACCGTCTACCTGGACGCGAGCCGGGTACGGGAGATGCTGGCCGGGCGGGAGGCGGAGTTCGCCGCACTCCTCGACCGGCTCGCCTCGCACGTGGAGTGGGGCGTGAAGGTCTACGTCGAGGCGCCGCCGGAGCCCCCGCCCGCCCAGGCGCCCACCGGCGCCCCGGCGGGCGAGGAGAACCCGGGGCGGGCGTATCTGCGCGGCCGTCGGCACCAGCGGCAGGCGCGCGAGGACGCCTGGCGGCTCGCCGAGGAGGCCGTGCGACGGACCGAGGAGGAGGCCAGGGGCCTGGCGGTGGAGCGCACCCGGCACCGGCCGCAGCAGGGAGGCCTCGCGCAGGTACCGGGCGAGAACATCGCCAACGACGCCTATCTGGTCCCGCGCCGGCTGTCCGAGGAGTTCCGCGACCGGATGCTGCACGCGGCCGACGGCCTGCCCGGGGTCCGCGTGGACGTCACCGGGCCGTGGGCGCCGTACTCCTTCACCGCGCCGCTCGCGCCCGACGCGCGGGAAGGGGCCGGGCAGCGGTGAGCGACTACGGCCCGTTCGACGACCGTCCGGTCGCTCAGCCGCAGGTGGCGTTGATCGACCTGCTGGACCGGCTGTTGAGCGGCGGTGTGGTGCTCACCGGCGATCTCGTGCTGTCCATCGCCGACGTCGACCTGGTGCGGATCTCGCTGCGCGCGGTGATCGTCGCGATCCGCGAGGAGCTGGACGCGGAGTGGGCGACGTTCCTGCCCCCGGGACACTCCGCGCTTCCGGTCCACGGGAGCCACGGTGACGGGCCCGGCTGACGACCCGCGCGCGGACCGGCTGCGGCAGGTGGCCGAGGCCGCGACCCGGGCGTTCTCGCTGCTGCCCGCCCGCCCGGACGAGGTCCCCCGCCGTCCGCCGGCCGGGGCGAGGGCGTCGCGCGCCGTCTGCACGCCGACCCGGAGACGGTGGAGCGGGATCTCGTCAAACTGGTCCTCACCATCGTCGAGTTGCTGCGCCAGCTGATGGAGCGGCAGGCCCTGCACCGCGTCGACGAGGGCGACCTCAGCGAGGAGCAGGAGGAACGGCTCGGACTGACCCTGATGCTCCTGCACGACCGGATGGCGGACCTGTGCGACCAGTACGGCCTCACCATGGCCGACCTCAACATCGACCTGGGCCCGCTGGGTTCGCTGCTTCCGCCCTGAGGGTCTGCGAGCGGACCGGGCCGCGCGGGCCCAATCCGCCCGGGGCGTCACCGGATCACGTGCTCCACGAACCGCTCGACCGTCTCCGCGAGGACCTCCCGGCCGTCCCGCGCCCACAGCCCGTCGTTGAACAGCTCGACCTCGATGGGACCGGTGTAGCCCGCGGCCTCCACGTATCCCTTCCACTCGCGCATGTCGACCGCGCCGTCGCCGATCTGCCCGCGGCCGTTGAGGACGCCCTCCGGCAGCGGGGTGGTCCAGTCGGCGAGCTGGAAGGTGTGGATCCGGCCACCGGCGCCCGCCCGGGCGATCTGCTCGGGGGCTGTGTCGTCCCACCAGATGTGG